>JAWXBB010000569.1:0-3416 GCA_034439795.1 Planctomycetaceae bacterium
CAACAACCACCACGCCCATCCGACCTCAGCCGCGCACGGGCTGGCGTGGTACGAAATCGACCTGACCTACCTGCACATCCGGGCGCTTCAGATGGTGGGTCTGGCGACCGACGTCAAACGTGTGCGCGTGGACGAAGAAATGGACGAAGCCGCCGCCTGACGCGCCTTCAGCGCCGCCGCGGCGCGGCGCTGTTCACCGCCGTCCGGAGGTTCGCCACGATCACGGCGGTGTTATTGAGCGCGCGCCGGTTGTCGGCGTCGCAGCCGGTGTCGCCAAGGACCCCGACGCGGCAGTCGGCCTTCGTCCCGCCGGGAACACCAAGCGGAATCGTTGTGCCAGGCAAGTGCCAGAGATTCGTGCGGCAGGTGAAGTTGCCCGCGGAGCAGAACGGATTAAACCGGGGCGCCGGATTCGCCCACGACAGCAGGCGGCTGCAGTTGAACCCCTGAATGGAGCACCGGTCGTTGTAGGACATAATCGTCCGCCACCGGAATCCGACGTCCGTGTTCACAAAGCCGTGCGCATACGTGAATGGCAGCATGGCGGTGCTGACATACCAGTCGTGCTGCGCGCCCATGTTGTGACCCAGTTCGTGGGCGAACGTGAAATTCGGGCTCAGGCACGCGGTGTCAGTGACGCTGTATCCGAATGGTGCGAACGCGGTCGACAGCGTGGTCATGACGTAGGCGATGCCGCACGCCGTCGGCGCCGTGGGGTGCACGAGCATCGCCACGAGATCGGCGCCGTACTGGTTCCGCAGCGCGGCGACTCCCGCAAGGCCAGCGCCCGCACCGGTTCGCAGGTTCGTCAGGTTCGTGCCGAAGTTCCCAACTTCCGTATATTCGACCAGAGCACTGTGCACGAGCCGGACGCGGTGCGTGATATCGCTGTTCACGTACGACGTGTTCGTCTCGCTCATCGACAGGTTGATGAGGTTGGCCATGGCCGCCGCGCTGCCGGCGTGCAGCTGCGCGAGCGGCGTGTAGAGCACCATCACGTCAATCACATCGCCCACGTCGGCGACGCTGTCGTCACGCGCGGCAGCGAGGGCCTCCGGCGTGATCTGAGGAATCAGCGGATCGGCCTCGCGCATGTGCGCCGACTGATCGACTTCAACGATTTCGTGGGCGGTGCCTGACCGCTGCGGATTGGCCTGCTGCACAGCCTCGGACCCAGGGCGAATCTGGAACATTCCCTGCGGAGCGACGATCGTCCCGGTGAGCACGCCGCCGCTGTAGACCAGCGTCACGGGACTCAGCGGCGAGCCGTTGAGGTGCCCGACCCAGGTCACGCCGTTTTGGTTGGGATCAAAGCGATCGAATACCGCGTCGACGAACACATCTGGAAACAGTTCGAGCATCAGCCCTGGTTCGCGCGCCAGCTGGGGGCGGGTACGCGGGTCCGGGAGCGCGTTCACGTCAAGGGCCACCCAGCGGGAACGCGTCACCGTGCGATCCTGAGAGACCTGCGGCACCTCGACCATGACCGCGTCCTGGGACAGAGGGTTGATGGATGCGCCAACCGGCGCCACCCACGAAGGCAGTACGGACGTCAGCGCGTCTGGCGCCAACAGCAGGACAGCGCCAACGAACAGCCCCAGCCGGACGAAAAAGAAAGCTCTGCGCATGTGCCCCTCCGGCGGCTACTATACGGCCGTCCGTCACTTTTTCGGGAGCACAAATATGTCCGTGACCTTACAGACTGTTCGTCAGCGCCTGGGTTTCGCGGCGGGTGCCGCGGTCATCATCACCCTGGCTCTTCCGGCGGCAGCGCTCGCCCAAGCCCCTGCGGGCTCCGCCAGCCGCTGGACGGTGGAGGTGTATGGCGGCGCGGCGTCCAACAAGGATTCGTCGAACGGCTCGGCCGGCGCCGCGTTTCCGGCCGGCGCACCATTCACGACGGCCGCAAACACGCCGAGCCGCCTTCAGCCCTCGTGGTACTTCGGCGACGGGTCGACGATGCTCAACCAGACCATCGCAGCGTTCTCGACGCTGACCGGCACCACGCTGGACCGCATTGTTCCTGTGGACGCGGCCATTACGACCTCCGCCACCGGCCGAAAGAGCGGCGGGACATTTGGCCTGCGTGTGGGCCGGAGCCTGAGTGCAAAGCTCGCGGTGGAGTTCAGCGCCGAACGCAACACGGGGGGCCAGGCATTCACCGACGAAGCGCTCGCGTCGTTGGAAACCACGCGAGCCAGCTTTCGGAATGCCTTCCAGGAGCTGCTCGAAACCGCGCCTGTCACCGCGCTGAGCGTGTCATCAACCTTGGCCACCCGCGGGGGCAGTTCCTCGCAGACGCGACTGGTCGGAGCCGTGCGGTACTCGTTGGTGTCTGGCGGGCGCACCTCCGCCTACGTGCTCGCCGGCGGCGGGATGGTCATGAATGGCACGAACGAGCTGCAGGCCATCCTCACGGGCGGTTATTCGTTCCGGATGTACGGGGCATTTCCGCTGACTGAATTGGATCGCGCGGTCATTACCGTCACCTCCCCGTCGAGCAGTGCACTCGGCCTGGTCGGCGGCGGCGTCACATACGACTTCTCATCGAACGTGGGTCTGCGCGTGGACGTGCGCCTGGCGCTGAGCCCGAACGGCGATGAGGTCAGCATCACGGGCGCGCCCAGCGTCACGGCCGGCGTGCCCCCCAACGTCCTTCCCGCAGTGACCACCCCGGCCGTCCAGTTCAGCACGATCCCGGGCGTCCCCTCGTCGCTTGGCGCCACTGTGCCCGCGCATACCACCTTCATCGGCTCCGGCATGAACCGTCAGGTGTCGTTTACCGTGGGGATCTTCCGGCGCTTTTGAACACGCCGCCGGCAACGTGGGATGACCAGATCTATTTCACATGGAGACGCGGAGGGCAGGCGAGATCTTGAGCAGGGCGATGTCGCGTCGTCCACGACGCCGGAACCGGTGCCGCCGGGCGTCTTGATCGTGACCACTGATGGCCGCTACGGCGACCGGGATCGGGCCGCGATCAGCCGCTCATCCTTGAGTCCGGCGACGCGCATGCCTCCAAAGCCGACGGTCACGCGGCCATGTTCGTCGTCGACGAACACTATCTGGTCGGTGGGCCATGAGATCCGCGAACTCGATGAGCAGAGGACAGCCCGTCATATGCGGGACGAGAAAGGCGTCATCGGTCAATACCGGGGAACCGCCGTGTCGAGGAGGCGAGCCCCATCGATGAGCGCGAGTTCGCGTTCGGACTCCGTTCGAACGTCAACCAGCTCAATGGGCTGTCCGGAGGCAATCAGAGCCTTGAGGTCAGGCGCTGGGAGCTGGCGGATGGCCGGGGGAGTTGCGGGGCTTGAGAGCTTCCTCACGCCGCCACCACGCGAACTTCAGTCGTCACCGAATTGGCGATGAAGCACCCGCGATGCGCTTTGTCGTGCAGCCAGTCGAGATCGGCC
>JAWXBB010000570.1:0-32519 GCA_034439795.1 Planctomycetaceae bacterium
AAATTCGGCCGATCCCTCCGGAGCCGCCATCCCCACCCGCGGCCGACCGGCTTGATTTGCCACCGGAGCGCATCGCATGAGCGCCGTCGGCCAGAACATTCCGCACGATTCCGCCGTGGCGCACGTCACGGGCGAATCGCCGTTCATCGACGATCTGCCCCCCACGTTCGGCGAGGTGCTGGTGGACTTCGTTGGCAGCACGACGGCGCACGGCCGCATCCTGGGGATCGATATCGCCGCGGCCCGCGCCGTGCCGGGGATTGTGGGCGTGCTCACCGCTCGGGACGTGCCCGGCCACAACGAATACGGGCCCATCGTCCGAGACGACCGCGTGCTGGCCGACCAGACCGTGCGGTTTCACGGCGAACCGGTCGTGTTGCTGATCGGCGAATCGCGGTCGGCGCTCGCAGCGGCCAAACACCTGGTGCGGATTGACGTCGAACCGTTGCCGCCGATCCTGTCGATCGACGCCGCCCGCGCTGCGGAGAGCTTTCTCGGACCGCCGCGCGTCATTCAATGCGGCGATGTGGATGCTGCACTCGCTGCCGCCGAACACGTGCTGGACGGCGTCCTGACAATTGGCGGGCAGGAGCATTTCTACTTCGAGCCGCAATCGGCGCTGGCCTATCCCGAAGAGCGCGGCGGGCTGGTGATTCATTCGTCGACGCAGCACACCAGCGAAGTGCAGGCCGTGGTCGCCGAGGTCTGCGGGCTGCCGTTTCACCGCGTGACGTGCATCTGCCGGCGGATGGGGGGCGGCTTCGGCGGCAAGGAAACGCAGGCGGCGCCCATCGCGGCGATGGCGGCCCTCGCCGCGCAGCTCACGAAGCGTCCCGCCCGCGCGGTGCTGGGGCGCGACGACGACATGGCGATCACCGGCAAGCGGCATCCGTTCCGGTCGTGGTACAAAGTCGGCTTCACGAGCGAGGGCAACATCACCGCGCTCACCGTCGATCATTTCTCGGACGGCGGTTGCTCGACGGACCTCTCCCCGTCGGTGCTCGAACGAGCCATGCTGCACACGGACAACGGCTATTTTCTACCGCACGCGCGGATCACGGGCCGCGTCTGCCGCACCAATTTCCCGTCCAATACGGCGTTCCGCGGCTTCGGCGGACCGCAGGGCGTGGCCGTGATCGAGAACATCATCGAGGAGATCGCCCACGCCGTCGGTCGTGACCCCGCCGATGTCCGCCGGCTCAATTGCTACGGCGGAGCCGGCCGCGACACGACGCCGTATGGACAAATTGTGCGGAACAACGTGCTGCCCGCGCTCATCGACCGCTTGCGGCACACGTCGGATTACGACCGCCGCCGCACCGCAATCGACGCGGCCAACGCCCACGATCCCGACGTGTTGCGGGGACTCGCGCTCACGACCGTGAAATTCGGCATCTCGTTCACCAAGCGGACGCTGAACCAGGCGAACGCGCTGGTCAACATCTATCTCGACGGCACGGTGCTGGTCGCCACCGGCGCGACCGAAATGGGGCAGGGGGTCAACACGCGCCTGCGGCAACTCGTCGCCGACGAACTCGGCATCCCCTACGACTGGGTCCACGTCGCCCCGACGGACACCGACAAGAACAACAACACGTCCCCCACTGCGGCGTCGTGCGGGACCGATCTCAACGGCGCAGCGGCGATCGACGCGTGCAGTCGGCTGCGGCAGCGTCTCGCCGAGTTCGCGGCCACGCTGTTCGCCGATCCCGCCGCGGGGTTCCCGGCGTCGGCCGAGGGTGTCGAGTTCGTGGACGGACACGTACGCGACCGCCGCATTCCGTCGCGCTGCATCGGCTGGCGCGAGTTGGTGCCGAAGGCGTACTTCGAGCGGGTCAATCTCGGCGAACGGGGCTTCTATGCCACGCCGGGCGTCGACTTCAACCGCGACACCGGCCGCGGGAATCCGTTCTTATACTACACGAACGGTGCAGCGGTGGCCGAAGTGCAGATCGACCGGCTGACCGGCGAATTGCAGGTCGTGCGGGCCGACCTGCTGATGGACGCCGGCGTGCCGATCAATCCGGGCATCGACTGCGGGCAGATCGTCGGCGGGTTCGTGCAGGGGATGGGCTGGGTGACAACGGAGGAACTGAAATACGACGCCGAAGGCCGGCTGTTGTCGCACTCTCCGACGACGTACAAGATCCCGAACATCAGCGATTTGCCGCCGGTGTTCAACGTCGATCTGTTCCCCAATCCCGACAATTCCGTCAGCCTGAAGCGGAGCAAAGCCGTGGGGGAACCGCCGTTGCTGTTGGGGCTGTCGGTCTGGGCGGCCGTCAAGAACGCGTTGTCGTATGTCGCAGGCGACGCTACAGTCCCGCTCAACCTCCCCGCGACCGGCGAGGAGATTCTGCGCCGGTTGACGGAGGCGGAACGGATGCGTGAATCAGTGTCTGACCCAGGGCAATTGGTTGTCCGAGAGAGTTAAGCATGGCTGTTCTTCTTGACCTCGATGAGGTCGCAGAAAGTAGCCGGGGGTCGCAGCGCAGCGAAGACCCCCGGTGACGATCATGGAAATTGTTGCATCCTGAAGGGATGCCATAAGGAACGATTCTGGCATCCCTCCGGGATGCTCCCCAATATTGGCGACGTTTTCCGGGGGTCTCCGAAGATTCCGACCCCCGGCTACTCTCTGTGAATCCTTCGGATTCCAGACAAGAACACCAACCCGAGGAAAGTTGTCTGAATGACCGACGCCGGCCTTGCGACTGCCAACCCGGAGATCGTCGAACTCCGCGAGGATGTCTCCGCGTCGGAGTTTTACAGCCCCGACATGGCCCCGATCCCCAGGGCGGGCCGCAAATGGGGGACGCGCGACCTCGCCGTGCTGTGGATCAGCATGTCGGCGTGCATTCCGACGTACATGCTGGCCTCGTCGCTGATCGACCTCGGCATGAACTGGTCGCAGGCCGTGTTGACGATTTTCCTCGGCAACTGCATCGTGCTGGTGCCGATGATCCTGAACGCGCACGCCGGCACGCGGTACGGCATTCCGTTCCCAGTCTATTGCCGGGCGGCGTTCGGACTCCGCGGGGCCAACGTCCCCGCGCTCATGCGGGCGCTGGTGGCGTGCGGCTGGTTCGGCATTCAGACCTGGATCGGCGGCATGGCGCTGCACACGCTGCTCGCCGTGTGGCTGACGGAGTGGCATGCGTCGCCGAAGATCGCGGGGCTGGACATCACGGCGTCGCAACTAAGCTGCTTTCTGGCGTTCTGGCTGCTGAACATCGCCGTCGTGTGGCGCGGGATCGATTCGATCCGCGTGCTGCTCAACGTCAAAGCGCCGCTGCTGATTGTGCTCGGCCTGTTGCTGCTGATGTGGGCCTATTTTCAGGCGGGCGGCTTCGGACCGATGCTGTCGCGGCCCTCGCAGTTCGCCGCCGGGCAACCGAAGGCCGGGCTGTTCTGGGCGTTCTTCTTTCCGGCGCTGACGGCGAACGTCAGCTTCTGGGCGACGCTGTCGCTCAACATCCCCGATTTCAGCCGGTACGCCTACTCGCAGCGCGATCAGGTGCTCGGCCAGGCGCTGGGGTTGCCGACCACGATGGGACTGTACTCGTTCATCGGCGTGGCGGTGACGTCGGCGACGGTCGTCGTCTATGGCGCGCCCATCTGGGACCCGGTCCAACTGCTGACCAAATTCCAGAACCCGGCCGTGCTGGTGCTGGCGATGTTCTCGCTGGGACTGGCGACGCTGGCGACGAACATCGCCGCGAACGTCGTCGGCCCGGCGAACGATTTCGCCCATCTGTGGCCGAAGCGGATTTCGTTCCGGATCGGCGGCCTCATCACGGGCGTGATCGGCATTCTGATCCAGCCGTGGCGACTGCTGGAGAATGCCTCGGTGTACATCGACAAATGGCTGATCGGCTATTCGCTGCTGCTGGGCGCCTGTGGCGGCGTGCTGATCGCCGACTACTACGTGATCCGCCGGATGCGGCTCGATCTCGCGGGACTGTACCGCCGCGAAGGGCCGTACTGGTATGTGGCCGGTTGGAACCCGTGGGCGATGATCGCCTTGGCGGCGGGGATCGGTCCGTGCCTGCCGGGCTTCCTGGCCGCCGCCGGGTTGATGCAGGCCGACGCCGTGTGGATGCAGGTTTACAATTACGCCTGGTTCGTGAGCTTCGGGGCGTCGTTCGTCAGCTATGTCGTGCTGATGAAGCTGTTTTCCCCCCTCTCCCGGCGCTTCGCTGGGAGAGGGCCGGGGTGAGGGTGCTTCTGCCTTTGGTCTCGTCTTGGCCAACATGAAAACCCAAAGGCACCCTCACCCTAACCCTCTCCCAGCGAAGCGCCGGGAGAGGGGACAAGACAGAAAAACTGGAGTGACATCACATGGACGAATTCATGGCGGCAGCGATTGCCGAGGCGGAAGCGGGGCTTGCCGAGGGGGGCATTCCCATCGGGTCGGTGCTTGTTCACAACGGCCGCATCCTCGGCCGCGGGCATAACCGCCGGGTGCAAAAGGGGAGCGCCGTCCTGCACGGCGAGATGGACGCCCTCGAAAACGCCGGCCGGCAACCGGCTGCGGTGTACGCGAACAGCGTGATCTACACGACGCTGTCGCCGTGTGCAATGTGCTCCGGGGCGATTCTCCTGTACGGCATCCCCCGGGTCATCGTCGGCGAGAACCAGACGTTTCTCGGCGAAGAGGATCTGCTGCGCAGCCGCGGCGTCATGGTCGATGTGTTGCAGAATTCGCGGTGCATCGAGTTGATGCGCAACTTCATCCGCGACAAACCGACGTTATGGAACGAGGACATCGGGGTGTGATGAGCGCTAAGCCGCAAGCGGCCGCTTGCGGCTTAGCGCTCCGATCTCACGGCGCCGCGATCGCCCCGTACGTCTCCGGGCGGCGATCGCGGTAGAACTGCCACGTGTTGCGGACTTCGCGGATCAGGTCCAGATCGAGATCGGCGATCACGATGTCATCGGTGTTCCGCGACCCCTCTGCGAGGAACTTGCCGCGGGGGTCGCAGAAGTAACTCTGGCCGTAGAATTCGCCGATCCGCCACGGCTCTTCCCAGCCGGGGCGGTTGATCGCACCGATGAAATACCCGTTGGCGACGGCGTGCGCGGGCTGCTCCAGCTTCCAGAGATATTCCGACAGCCCCGCGACGGTCGCCGACGGATTGAAGACGATCTCCGCGCCGTTGAGTCCCAGGCAGCGCGCGCCTTCGGGGAAGTGGCGGTCGTAGCAGATGTAGACGCCGATTTGTGCAAACTTCGTCTTGAACACGGGATAGCCAAGGTTGCCCGGCCGGAAGTAATACTTCTCCCAAAAGCCGGGGAGCACCTGCGGGATGTGCATCTTGCGGAACTTGCCGAGGAACGTGCCGTCGGCGTCGAGGACCGCGGCCGTGTTGTAGTACACGCCGGTCTGCTCCTCTTCATACACCGGCAACACGATGACCACGCCGAGCTTCTTCGCGATCTCGGCGAACCGCTTCGTGGTCGGGCCGTCCGGCACGCGCTCGGTCAGGTCGTACCACTTGGTCTGCTGCTCGGCGCAGAAGTACGGGCCGTAGAACAGCTCTTGCAGACAGATGATCTGAGCGCCTCGGTCCGCCGCCTGGGCGACGAGCGCCTCGTGCTTCTCGATCATCGCCTGCTTGATCTTCGCGACGGGCGAGGTCGCCGGTTCGCACAGGGTCGCCTGGATCAGGCCGCCGCGGACAATTCGAGGCATCGTCGTCGCTCTCCGGATTGGAAAAGAGAACCCTCGGTCCCTATAGTATCGGGCAGCACGACAATCGAGCGACCACTTCGCTGCGCCGCCATGATACGCTCCCGTCGGGTTGGATAACAGCTTCCAGAACACTAGCCCGAAGCGTCAGCGAGGACGGACGTCGCTCGACTCTCGCCCTCGCTGACGCTTCGGGCTAGTGGGAAGATAGAGGAGCCTGTGATGTCGTCTGCAGCGCCGCCGTTCGATGTGCCGCACCTCATCGGCGGCCGGTTCGTTAACTCAACGGACTCGCGGCAGGGGGACATTTTCAATCCGTCCACCGGCCGCGTGCAGGCGAAGGTGCCGTTTGCCTCGAAGGAACTGGTCGACGAAGTCGTCCGCGTGGCCGCCGAGGCGTTCCCCGCGTGGAGCGAAACGCCGGCCGTCGAACGGGCCCGCGTGATGTTCCGCTTTCGGGAGCGGTTGCACGCCCGGTTTGAGGAGCTGGCCGCCGTCATCACCCGCGAGCACGGCAAGACGCTGTCCGAGGCCCGCGCCGAAATGCAGCGCGGCATCGAAATGGTTGAGTTCGCCTGCGGCATCCCCAGCCTGCTGATGGGGCAGTCGCTGGAAAACCTCGCCGCGAATGTCGATTGTGAAACCATCCGCCACCCGGTCGGCGTCTGCGTCGGGATTACGCCGTTCAACTTCCCGTCGATGGTGCCGCTGTGGATGTTCCCGGTGGCGATCGCCTGCGGCAACACGTTCATCTTGAAGCCGTCCGAGAAGGTGCCGCTCTCGGCGATGAAGCTGGGTGAACTGCTGATCGAATCCGGCCTGCCCCCCGGCGTGTTCAACGTCCTGCATGGTGACAAGACGGCGGTGGACGCCCTGCTGACGCATCCGCTGGTGCGGGCGGTTTCGTTCGTCGGTTCGACGGCCGTCGCCCGACACATTTACCAGACCGGCACGGCTCACGGAAAGCGCGTGCAGGCCGCCGGCGGCGCGAAGAATCATCTCGTCATCATGCCCGACGCCGATCTCGATCAAGTGGTGAAAGCGCTCCAGGCTTCGGCGTTCGGCTGCGCCGGCGAACGGTGCATGGCGGGGAGCATCGCGGTCCCGGTCGGACGGATTGCGGACGACGTCGTCGAGGGACTGTGCAAAGCGGGTCAGTCGATGAAGGTCGGTCCCACCGACGGCGGCGCGGAGGTCGATATGGGGCCGCTGATCAGCGCCGCCCACCGCGACCGGGTCGCGACGTATCTGGAGGTGGCGGCGAGCGAGGGGGCGGAGATCGCGTTGGACGGCCGCCAGTTCGATCTGCCCGGCGACGGTTTCCTGCTGGGGCCGAGCGTCGTCGACCGCGTCGCACCGACGATGCGGCTGGCGCGCGAGGAAATCTTCGGCCCAGTCCTGTCGGTCATCCGCACGGCCGATCTCGACGAGGCGCTCGCCATCGGCCGGCAGTGCGAATTCGGCAACGGGGCCAGCATTTTCACCCGCAGCGGCTGGGCGGCCCGGCAGTTCAAGCGGTACTTCAACGCGGGCATGATCGGCATCAACGTCGGCGTCCCCGCGCCGATGGCCTGGTTCCCGTTCACCGGCTGGAATCAATCGTTCTTCGGCGACCTGCACATGCAGGGGACCGAAGGGGTGCAGTTCTACACCCAGCAAAAAATGACCATGACGCGCTGGTTCCGTTCATCCACGGAATCGCACGTCGACCCGATCTGGAAGACCGACGCGCGCGGCGCTTAAAAACTATTGAAGCGCTAAGCCGCAAGCGACCGCCGCTCGCGGCTTAGCGCTCCCCACGGATGCCACCGATGCCCCAACTCCCTCCCACTTCACACACCCCCGCGCCGTACGACGGCCCTCCCAAATCGGAAGTCCTCGCGCTGCGGCAGCAATATCTCACTCCCGGTCTCATCACCTACTACCGCGATCCGCTGCTGGTCGTGGAGGGGAAGATGCAGTATCTCTGGGACGAGAAGGGCAAACGCTATCTTGACGCCTTCGCCGGCATCGTCACCGTCTCCGTGGGGCACTGTCATCCGCACATTGTCGAGAAGGTCCGCGAGCAGGTCGGCAAGCTGCAGCACACGACCACGATTTATCTGCATCCCGCCATCGGTCAGTTCGGCAAGAAGATGGCCGAGCACATGCCCGCGGACTCGGGGCTGACGGTCTCGTACTTCACCAACTCGGGCAGCGAGGCGAACGAACTCGCCCTGCTGATGGCGCGCGAGTTCACCGGCCGGTCGGAGATCATCTCGCTGCGGAACGGCTACCACGGCGGCACCTCCGCGACCATGGGACTGACCGCGCACAGCACCTGGAAGTTCAAGAGCAATCCGGCCCTCAACGTCAAAAACGCCCTCGCGCCGTACTGTTATCGGTGCCCCTACGGCCTGGAATATCCCAGTTGCGAATTGAAGTGCGCCCACGACGTGGAGAACGTCATCCGCTACGAAACGTCCGGCGAACCGGCGTGCTTTATCGCCGAGTCCATTCAGGGTGTGGGGGGCACGGTGACGCCGCCGCCGGGCTATTTCTCGACCGTGTACGACATCGTCCGCAAGTACGGCGGGCTGTGCATCGCCGATGAAGTGCAAACCGGCTTCGGCCGTACCGGCACGAAGTTCTGGGGCTTCGAGAACTGGGGCGTCACCCCGGATCTGGTGACGATGGCCAAGGGCATCGGCAACGGCGCCCCGCTCGGGGCCTGCGTCACCCGCCCCGACATCGCCCGCACCACGACCAATCGCGTCCACTTTAACACGTTCGGCGGCAACCCCATCTCGATGACGCAGGGCCTCGCCACGCTGGAGGTGATCGACAACGAGCACATTCAGGACCGGGCCCGCGACATCGGCAACCATCTCATGCACCGCCTCCGCGACCTGCAGGAGCGGCAGCCGCTCATCGGCGAAGTGCGTGGCATGGGGCTGATGCTCGGTGTCGAACTCGTCCGCGATCGCCAAACGAAAGAGCCGGCCAACACCGAAACGGCGGACCTGCTCGAACAGTGCCGGGAACGCGGTTTGCTCATCGGGAAGGGGGGGCTGTACGGTAACGTGCTGCGCATCAAGCCGCCGATGTGTTTGACGAAGGACGATGCCGATTTTCTGGTCGATTGCCTGGACGAAGTGATGACGCAACTCTCTCGGAAGTGACCCGCGGCCGGCGATGAAGGGATTTGATGTCCTCTCCTGCGACGGATTTCCAGGTCTCAGGCAACCTGATCGACATTCACGAGCGGCGGATCGTCCCCGTCACGGTGTCGGTGCAGAATGGCCGCATCGCCGGGATCGCGGAGGAACCGCACGCGAGTTACGACACGTTCCTCGCCCCCGGCTTCGTCGACGCCCACATTCACATTGAAAGCTCGATGCTGCCGCCGAGCGAGTTCAGCCGGCTGGCGACGCCCCATGGGACTGTGGCGACGGTGTCGGACCCCCACGAGATCGCCAACGTGCTGGGCGTGGCTGGCGTGGAGTGGATGCTGGCCGACGCCGCCTTCGCCGCTGTGAAAATTCACTTCGGCGCGCCGAGCTGCGTCCCCGCGACGCCGTTCGATCATGCCGGTGCGGAACTCGGCGTGGCGGAGACCGAGCAACTGCTCGCGCGGCGCGACATCCATTACTTCAGCGAGATGATGGATTACCCCGGCGTGGTGGCGGGCCGCGATTTCGTCCTCGCAAAGCTCGCCGCGGCCCGCGCCGCCGGCAAACCGATCGACGGCCACGCACCGGGCCTTCGCGGCCGCGATCTTGCCACATACGTCGCTGCGGGGATTGTGACCGACCACGAATGTTTCACGCTGGACGAAGCCCGCGAGAAGCAGTCGCTGGGGATGAAGATCCTGATCCGCGAAGGCTCCGCCGCAAAGAATTTTGCGGCGCTCTGGCCGCTGCTGCGGGAGGTCCCCGCGGCGTGCATGTTCTGCAGCGACGACAAGCATCCCAACGATCTGATCGAGGGGCACATCGACGCCCTGGTGCGCCGCGCGCTGGCGCACGGCGTCGACCTGTTCGATGTCTGGCGGACGGCGTCACTGCATCCCGTCGAACACTACCGCATGAACGTGGGCCTCTTGCGTCCCGGCGACCCCGCGGATTTCCTGGAAGTCACGTCCCCCACGCAGCCCTGGGTGCGACGAACGTGGATCGACGGCCGACTGGTGGCCCGCGAGGGTGTCTCGCTGCTCCCCCGCCGGATCGTGCAACCCGTCAACCGGTTCACCGCATCGTCGAAGCGCCCGGAGGACTTCGCGCTTCCGGCAGTCGGCCCGCAGGCCCGGATCATCGAGGCCCTGGACGGTCAGCTCATCACCGGAGAATGCGTGCGGCCCGTCCGGCAACACGGCGGATTGGTCGTCACCGACATCGACGATGACGTGCTGAAGATCGCCGTGGTCGACCGCTTTCGCAACGTCCCGCCGGCCGTCGCGTTGATCCGGAACTTCGGTCTGCGATCGGGAGCCATCGCCGAGAGCGTCTCGCACGATTCGCATCACATCGTCGCAGTCGGCGTCGCCGATGAGGATCTCGCGCGGTCCGTCAAAGCCGTCATTGACGTGGGGGGCGGCCTGTCCGTGGCGACCCCGACGGCCGTCACCGTGCTGCCGCTCCCCATCGCCGGACTGATGAGCGACGCCGACGGCTGCCACGTCGCCGCGGAGTACGCCCGGCTCGACGCGCAGGCGAAGGCACTCGGCTCGCGGCTGACGGCGCCGTTCATGACGCTGTCGTTCATGGCACTGCTCGTCATTCCGAAGCTGAAACTCTCCGTCGATGGGTTGTTCGACGTCGTCCAGTTCCGGCACGTCGGTCTGTGGGACGTATGACGTTGATTTCAGCATTGATCTGCGGACCTCGCCGTCCCGGAGTTGACCCGCTGGTTGCTCGACCCGACGATGTGTCTCCGACTGTGCAGATCGTCAGGTCAACACCGTCATTCTTTCACAGAGAAAGCTCGCTCTGTCATGCTGCATCGCGCCGCTTCGCATTCCGTTCTTCGAGCGCACGGCCGGACGGCACTCGGCCTGTTGTGGACCTTCTGTTCCCTGTCGGTGGGCCAGACAATGGCTTTCGCCGCTCAGACGAAAATGCCGAACATCGTCATCATTCTGGCGGACGATCTCGGTTACGGCGACCTGGGCTGCTACGGGCATCCCAGTATTCGCACACCGCATCTGGACCGGATGGCGGCCGAGGGGATGCGGTTCACATCGTGGTCTAGCGCGGCGGAGGTTTGCACACCGAGCCGGGCGGCGCTGCTGACCGGGAAGTATCCGATTCGCACGGGGATGTGCCACGACCAGTTCCGCGTGCTGCGGCGGATTTCCGCCGGCGGTCTGCCGGCCGGCGAAGTCACGCTGGCAGAGGCGCTCCAGGCCCGCGGCTATGCGACGGCCGTCGTGGGGAAATGGCATCTCGGCGTCTGGTCCAATAATGCTGCGCACCATCCGTCCCGGCACGGATTCGACGTCACGTTCGGGCTGCCGCATTCCAACGACATGGACGCGGTGCCGGGCAATCCGCCGCGGGCGACGGCCCGGCTCGACCAGCAGGCCGCGTGGTGGAACGCGCCGCTGTACTCGGGCGAGCAGTTGATCGAACGGCCCGCCGATCAGACGCAACTCACCAGGAAATACACCGACGAAGCGGTGAAGTTCATCCGCGCGAACCGGACGAAACCATTCTTCCTGTACATGCCGCACAGCTTCCCGCACGTGCCGCTGTTTGCGTCGGACGACTTTCGGGGGAAGAGTCCGCGCGGGCTGTATGGCGACGTGGTCGAGGAACTCGACGCCAGCGTGGGCCGCGTGCTGGAGACGTTGCGGACGGAAGGCTTGTCGGAGAACACGTTCGTCTTCTTCACCAGCGACAACGGCCCGTGGCTGATCATGGACGCCGCCGGCGGGAGCGCGGGCCTGTTGCGCGAAGGCAAGGGGAGCACGTGGGAAGGGGGCATGCGCGTCCCCGGCCTCGCGTGGTGGCCCGGCCGGATCGAACCCGGACAGGTGCAGCGCGAGCTGGCGACGATGATGGACCTGTTCCCGACGTGCGCCCGGCTGGCGGGCGCTGATTCGTCGACCGCGGTGGACGGCGTCGATCTGGCCCCCATGCTGTTCGAGGGCGGCCGCGTGGAGCGGGGCGTGTACTGCTTCTACCGCGGCACGCAGTTGTACGCCGCCCGGTTGGGGCCGTGGAAGGCGCACTTCATCACGCGGCCGGGCTACGGAGCGGACAAGCCCGAGCCGCACGACCCGCCGCTGCTCTTTAACGCCGTCGAAGACCCCGGCGAACGGTTCAACGTCACCGCCGACCATGCGGACGTGGTAGCCGCGATCGCCGCCGCCGTCGCACGCCACAAAGAGGGCGTGCAACCGGTGGAGAATCAGTTGCAGGCGACGGTCGACGCAAAGTCACCGTAGCGCGCCACGGTCGACGCTCGGTCATTCGGGACGGCTCTCTGGTGGCCACGCCGGGAGATGTCGTCGACTAGAACCTGATTCGGAAGCGGATATAGGATTTGGGGAACTTGTATCGGATGGCCAGCCACGCAAATGACGGGGTACGGGTTTCTACGTATTGACTTCGGCCCCCCTCATGCTCAATGCTTGACTCGCTCGCCCTTGACAATATGCTGCTGGAAATGTCACCCGGCTAGTTGCATCGTGGCCAGCCAGAGGCAGGCGCATGAGTTCGACGACTCCGACAACCACCGACATCGATCGAGCGCGTCTGCCAGAACTCTTGCCATTGTGCCGCAAACTGGCGGCCCAATTCGCCCCCCGTGCGGCCGCGTACGATCGCGAAGGCCGCTTCCCGACGGAAGACTTCGGCGAGATGCGCGCTGCCGGTCTGATGGGGATTCTGGTTCCGCAATCGCACGGGGGAACGGGGGCCAACTACGCCGATTACACGCGCGCGATTGAAGCCCTGGCCATCGGGAATGGGGCGACGGCGCTCGCCTTCAACATGCACAACGTGGTCGTGGGCGCGTTGGCCGAACTCGACATGGAAGACGTCCCCGGTCGACGGGCGCAGTCGCTGGCCGCATGCCGCAACTGGATTTACGACGAAGCGCTGGCGGGCAAGGTGTTTGCATCCGCCAGTTCCGAACCCGAAGCCGGGCCGCGGCTCACGCAGATCAAGACCAAATATGAACGAGTCGACGGGGGCTTCATTCTGGAGGGGACGAAGTCCTTCGTCTCGATGGCGGGACACGCCGACTACTACCTCATCGCCGCGCGTTCCGAACAGATGTTTGGCGACGTGCCGGGCATCTCCTACTTCATCGTCGAGCGCGACAACCCGGATGTGACGATTCGCGAGGTCTGGGACACTCTCGGGATGCGGGCCACGTGTTCCAACACGCTGATCCTCAACCGCTGCTTCGTCCCCACCGAACGGCTGTTTCTGTTGGAAGGCGTCGCCTTGTACAAGAGCACGCGCGAGCCGCATTGGTTGATCGGCGGATTTAACGGCGTCTATCTGGGGATCGCCGTCGCCGCCTTTGAGTTTCTGACGAGCTACCTGCAGCGGCAAGCCGGCAACCCGAATTCCCCGCGGCGAATTGACGATCCCCTCGTCCAGCATCGGGTCGGAGAGTTGGCGGTCGCGCTGGAATCCACCCGCAACGTGGTCTACGACGCGGCGGAGCGCGTCGTGCGGGATCGCGGCTCGCTGGCCACGAACATCGCCATCCATCGGGCGAAGTACCTGGTGAACGAACTCGGCCCGCGGCTCAGTTCGGAAGCCATCAGCCTCTGCGGCGGATCCACCATCGCGAAGCGATTTCCGCTGGAACGCTACTATCGCGACTCCCGCTGCGGCGGCCTGATGCCGGCCCGCAGCGACGACTGCCTGACGTACATCGGCCGCGCTGTGCTGGGCATCGACGTCACAAATCCCCTCACGTCGTACTGGTGATCGCCGTCGCGGAGCTCCCATCTCTGCGATGTTCCGCCGCTCCTCATCTCCGCGCTCGTGCTAAGGAACGATCATGCCGGCATCCAACCCTGAAGCCGAGTTGCGGGCCTATGTGGCCTCTCGGCTGGCCCCCGAAGCGGTCCAGAGACTGACCGACGACAGCGACCTGTTTCAGTTGCTGGATTCGATGGACGTCATCCGCATCGTGGGCGTTCTCGAAGATCGCTTCGGCGTGGTCTTTGAGGATTTCGAACTTGTGCCTGAAAAACTCGGGACGATCCGCCGAATGATCGCCAGCGCCCGCAGCAAATTGGGATCGCCTGCCGCCTGATGGCCCGCTATGCGTGCAGTCGGTGGGGAACCATTGCCAGGGAGTTCATTGAGTGACGACTGCCAGTACGATGCACGATGCCGCAGAACAGCAGGTTCTGAGTGGTGGAGACCGGTTGATGCTGGCGCTGACCCGGGCCACCCAGGGGATGGGCTGGGGAGGTTTTGGTCATCTGCTGCAGATCGAATTCGAAGGTCACGTGGACCGTGAGCGAGTGCAGCGACTGTGCGATCGGTTGCAAACGGTTCATCCGGTGGTGACGGCGCGATTGAAGGAGCGCGGCAAAGAGGCCGTCTGGGTCTTTGGGGAATCACCACAGCCGCTGTTGGAGGTGATCTCGATCGCGTCCGCAGAGCAGATTCCGCAGATTGCCGGCGAGTTGCTGCGTCGTCCGTTCGACTTCGCACGCGATAACCCACTCAGCGTTCACTTGCTGCAGTCGCAGGCTGGCCATGATGTGTTGCTGGTGCGATTCGATCATGCGCTGACGGGCGCCTCGTCATTCGGGATGCTGGTGGACGAACTCAACCGGCTGGATCTGGCGGACGCTGCCGAACCTCCGGCGTGGCTGGCAAACGTCGATCAACTCCGACCGAAGCCGTCGCCTCCGCTGTCTTGGGCGGAACGGCGCGTGCTCGTGCGTCACGGTTGGAGCCAGCGCCGTCTCAATCGGGGAACGACGGACGTTCGGCTGGCGTCCGATGTGCCGCGTCGCCGCCCGCCGGCCGTGAAGGACACGCCTGCGGTCATCATCGAACGGCAGCTCTCCCCGGAAGCGACAGCGACCTGGAAGAACAGCGTCGGCCGTCAACTCGGGTTGCCCAGCGCCTCGCTGTCGCTGTTGGCCAGCGTGTTCCGGTCCCTGTGGAAACATCGTGCCACGGAGTCCTACAAACGACGCCCGTTGCTTGTGACCAGCCTGGCCTTCGACCGACGGGCCCGCGGAGGCGGAGGGCCGATCTTCGAGAATCATGTGACGGCCGTCCGCATCACGGCCACGCCCGAGGAGCTGACGAATCGGCAGCAACTCGTCGACGGGATGCTGCGGTCCGTGCGCGAGCAGATCAAGATCGGCGTCGATCGGTCGGGGATGACTTTTCAAGACCGCCTGCCCGGCGGCTGGCTGTTGAAGCTGCTGGCCCGTCGTCGCGCGCATCAGATGCGCTCGTTTTGGTACGGCTATTTTGGAGAGCTGACCACCGTGGACTCGCTTTGCGGCGTGCGAATTCGCCGGCTCGTACCGGCGATCGAACCGTGGCCGAACAAAGAAGTCGGCCTGCTGGGCTACGAATATCGCGGAGAGCTACACGTCTCCTGCGCCTATTTGCCGTCCCTCGTGGAAGACGCCCGCGTCGTCGACTTCGTGAATGACATTCTGAGCGATCTGCCAACCGGCCAGCCTGTTGCACAGTCCCCGGGCGACCCCGAATGGCCATTGGTTTCCGCTTGATTAGACGGCCTGGAACTGCCGGCGCACACTCTTCAATCCGTTGAATATTTGATCGTCGTTCTCATGCACGTCATCGCGCACACGCCGGCAGAAACCCAAGTCCGACGAAGCGCGGCAACGCTCGGCGCCACCTTTCCCGTGGACTTTCGGCTGGAGCCGGAGGACACGGCGGATCGCAGCGCAGCGTCCTGCCCCGTCGAGTTTTCGGTGACGTCTCAGGCAGCGCTGCAGAGTTGCGACATTCTCGATCAGGAGGCCGCACTCTGCGCAGTCTGGCTGGCGGTCGCCAGTCGATTCTCGGCCGAAACGCAACTGGCGCTGCTCTGTCTTCGGACGCAAGACGAGCAGGGTCTCGCCACGTCCGAGGTCTTGATCGAAGCGTGCTGTGAGCCGCCATCAACCTTCGCCGAGTTTCAGCAAGCGATTCGCGCAGCGCTCGCACAGCATGCCATTTCGACCGACGCCCGTGAGGCGAAGTTCGACGCCGGGATTCGCCTGGGGTTTTGGGTCGCGCACCGCCCGATCGGCATCGACAGGCTGCAATCCTTGAGCCTGGCGGCCGGCGACCTGACATTCGTCGTGGCATTCGACGGTGGCCGGTTGACCGCACAGCTCTGCTACGACGCCCGCCGCTTTCTGGCCGACACCGTGGCGTCAATTGCGGAAAGCTGTCGGTGCTACCTGAATCATGCGTTGGCGCACTCCCAATGCGCGATTGACGTCGTGCCGATGCTGTCGACCGAAGCGAGACGTCTCGTCGTGGACGACTTCAACGCCACGACCACGCCCTACCCTCGCGACCGCACTTTGGTGGACTTGTTTCACGAGCAGGTGCAGCGGCATGGCGACCGCATGGCGGTGGCGTTTCGCGATGAGCAGTTGACGTATTCCGAACTCGATGCTCGGGCCCGCCGCCTCGCTGGTGAACTGGCGGCCGTGGGAGTGGGGCGCGACGCGCCGGTCGCCGTCTGCGCTCCCCGCTCGGCCGATTTGATCGTTGGGTTGCTCGGCATCATCCAGGCCGGGGGCGCGTATCTGGCAATCGACCCGACCTGGCCGGCGGAACGGATCGAACAACTGATTCGTACGTGCCAGCCGGCCGCCGTGCTGACCACTGCTGCCGACCGGGTCCGCTATGCCGCATTGGGTCTGCCCACGTTTGCCGTTGATTCGCCTGCCAACGATCGCCCGGCGAGCCTTCCCGTCCCGTCCGATCCCCGCTCTTTGGCATACATCAGCTTTACCTCCGGCTCAACCGGCAATCCGAAAGCGGTCTGCATCGAACAGCGCAGCGTCGTGCGATTGGTGCGAAACGCGAAGTTTCTGGAATGGTCGCCCGACGACGTAAGCCTGCACCATTCCCCACTTCCCTTCGATGCCAGCACCATCGAAATCTGGGGGCCGTTGCTGAACGGCGGCTGCGTCGCCCTCACTCCGCCAGGACTCTTTTCGCTGAAAGCGCTGGGACGCTGGATCGACCGTTACCGGGTGACGGCGATCTTCCTGACGAGCGCCCTGTTTCATGCCGTGGTCGAAGAGCACCTGCAGGATCTGCGGCCGCTGCGCTACCTGATGACCGGCGGCGACGTCATGTCCCTCTCTCATGTCCGCAAGGTCCTGACCGAGTTGCCGGAGCTGCAATTCATCATTTGCTACGGCCCCACGGAGAACACCACCTACACCACCACGATGAAGCTGCAGTCCGTCGATGATTTGGCGCGGATGCCCTCCGTCCCCCTGGGATATCCGATCAGCAATTCCCAGGTCTACCTGCTGGACCCCCGCGGCGAACCGGTTCCCATCGGCGGACTCGGCGAACTGTTCTGCGGGGGAGACGGCGTCGCGCGGGAATACTGGCGGCAACCAGAGCTGACCGCGGAACGATTCGTGACGAATCCGTTCGGACCCGGGCAACTCTACCGCACCGGAGACATCGCTCGCTGGCGACCGAACGGCCTGCTGGAATTCCACGGACGTCGCGACCGCCAGTTGAAAATTCGCGGATTCCGCGTGGAGCTCGGCGAAATCGAAGCCACGCTGTCGCGGCACCCCGCGATCCGTCAGGCAGCCGTGATTGCGCGGACAGACTTGCTGAACCGCAAGAGCGTGGAGGCCTATGTCGTCTGCGAAGCATCAGTTGGAGCAGACGAACTCCAGTTCTTCCTCCGCGAACGGCTGCCCGAATTCATGCTCCCCGCGTCAATCACCATTCTCGACCGCTTCCCCGTCACCGCCGTCGGCAAGCTCGACTACAAGGCCCTGGCTTCGTCTCCATCCGCATGTGAAATCCCGCGCGGGAAGAATACACCGGAGCCATCGCGATTTTGAAGCATTTCAGCTCGTCAGTCACTACTGTCCGGCTATAAGTCGAACAACATCAGTTGGTTCGGTTCAAGGGTTTCGAGATTCGGTACGTTTTCGAGCGTCAACGCCTGAAAAACAGGGGTTTTCTCGAACAGGGTGAGGCTCAGGATTTGGAGCATTTCGGACAGGCTTCGCTCGACCTTCAATTCGCGTTTGAGGATCGCCACCAGCACGTACACGCTGATGGCGATCCAGACCTGCGTCTTCACCGCATTCGGATTCGTGCCGAAGAAAGCTTTGATTCGCAGATGCTGCTTGATCCACTTGAAGAACAGTTCGACCTGCCAGCGGCACCTGGACAAGGCCGGGATGGTCAGGGCGGGCAGCGTGAAGTTGTTCGTCAGGAAGACGAACCGCCGGTCGTTGTCGGCGTCGTGGTACGCCACGCGCCGCAACGGTTCGGGGTGCAGTTGCGACGATTTCACGCCCGCCAGCGTGATCGTTTGGTCGCTGCGCAGACCCGTCGCCTTATCGACCTTGCGGCGGGCGCGGCGCGTGAAGTCGAGGTTCCGCTTGGCGCGGGTCACGAAGAACGCCGAGTGCTGCGTGAACCGGCGCAGGCGCGCGAAGTCGACGTAGCCGCGATCCATCACGTAGAACGCGCCCGGTTCGATCGGCAACTGGTCGAGCACCGTCACATCGTGCATTTTCCCCTGCGAAATATGCACGAAACTCGGAATGCTGCCCCGCAGGTCCAGCAGCGTATGCAGCTTCACGGCCCCTTTCCGCCGTCGGAACTTCGCCCAGGGAAAGAGCGACAAACACAGATCGATGGTCGTCGAGTCGAGCGCGTACACCGTTTGTTCGAGCGCGGCGGCCAGCGGTTCCTGCGCGGACAACTGCCGGGCGCGACGGATCAGCACCTGCGCGAAGTCGGCGAAGATCCGCCAGTCGCGAACCCGGTTGGCGTCGGCCAGCGTGCTCCGCGCAATCTTCCCGCGAAAGCCGGCGTGATACCGCTTCGGTCCCAGCGACCGCAGGCACGTTTCGATGTCGCGCAGACTCTCGC
Source organism: Planctomycetaceae bacterium (assembly GCA_034439795.1). Taxonomy (GTDB): domain Bacteria; phylum Planctomycetota; class Planctomycetia; order Planctomycetales; family Planctomycetaceae; genus DSVQ01. The sequence continues at coordinate 18,775 of JAWXBB010000570.1, forward strand.
GAGACGTCAACTGCGCGAAGGCCAGGCACAAGAACTGATCGCGACACGAGAACCCGCGCGGCCGCCGATCGCCGCCATACCGCCGCACGCACGCGTTGAATTCGTGTCTCGGAAGAAACTCCATGAGCTGTGCAAAGATCATCTGACCCGAGTGCATCCGTCAGCCTCCACCGCCGCGAGACTGCCCGCAGCGGCCGATTCTGACGACCCGAGTTGAAATCGTGCGCGCTCATGATTGGACGTAACCGCTGAAAACTAAAGGATGTTCCGGCTGACCCCTAAACCATTAGCCGGACAGCAGTGCTCGTCAGTCGACTTTCCGCCCTTGATGTAGGACCGTTCGGCGTGATCCAGGAACGCCAGCCACAGTTCGGCGACAGACGGGCCGGGGTCTGCGCGGTCGGACGTGACGGCAATGGGGCCGATGATCCCCCCCGGCTGCGAACTGAGCGATGAGCTCAACGTATTTACAGCGGGACTCCGCAGAACAGAACGGGCCGAAATAATGGCCGCGCCCGTTGATTCGGGCACGGGCCTGAACCGGTAGGTTTGTGATGCAGATAGGCCGGAATCAGAGACTCCGGACGCAGCACAGTGCGGACCTCCTGCGAATTGTGGTAGGACTACCACGATTCCATCAGGCTTTTCGGCCGCACCGCCAGACATCGGCAGGCATCTAAGCCAAGGTACGGATTTAACTTACGATTCGAGTCGGCAGGTGCCAAACTCGAGTGCCCCCGGTAGGACTTGAAGCAACGTCAAGCCGGTCTCGATTCGACCGAAAACGCCTATATCAACTGCATAATACCACGTCTTGCTGCCGTCGCAAGTCGTCGCATTTGATAGCAGATATTCGTGGTATGTGGGGGATAACGTGGTAGGAATCGTGGTAACCGCCAGCCACCGTAGGCATCGCTACCACGATTCAGTGTGCAGCCGCTTTCCATCACAAATCGCCTACGCGGGGGTTCGTTTTTGCGGTAGGCCATTTTGTCACAGGCTGCCAACGAAATGGCCCCGCGGTCGTCACCAAACACGACTCGGGCCGATTTGCCGCCTGAACCGTTCGTAGGTTGACCAGCCGGCGCGGATGTCGGCACACGCGGACGCAATCTCGTCGGGAGTCGTCAGGCAGGCCACAGCGTGATATGCCGGGGGTGTTGGCGGCGTCGAGTCGTTCAGCGGATCAGCGGGCGTCAGCGGCACGGTGGGCATGATCGACAATGAGCATCTTCCTTGGAGGGTGGTCATCCTCAGCAGTTGCGGTCGCGTCCATGCTTCCGCACGCGGCATCGTACTCCGCTGGTGAGTCCGCCCCCGGACTATCTCGGAATTCCAAAATAAACCCCCCGCGGCCGAGGGCACCGAGGTATCCGGCCATCATCACGCCGCCAAGCAAGGTAGACCGCACGGAAGTCGGCCCGGCGTACGAACGGGTCGCGAAGGACGGCCATGGGGCACTCATTTGGCTGCACTGATCCACCACGTGAACCTTGCGGCCCCCGCTGCTGTCGAGTCTTGTTCGGGATGAGTGGCGCGTTCTGTCGCGGAGGCATCGCTTGGAAGCTCTGAAAGGTTGGGGTTGGAGCGACGTCTGGGCCGCTCGCTTCTCGGCGCACACCGAGGACGGGTGCGTCCCTGGGCGGATCAGCGTCGAGCACAGGGGGCTTTACCACTTCCACGGGCCGCACGGCGAGGGCGTCGCCCAGGTCAGCGGCCGGCTGCGGCACCTCGCCTCCGGGCGGGCCGACTTCCCCGCGGTCGGCGACTGGGTCGCCCTGCGCGCCTCGCCCGACGAAGGCCCCGCCTCGATCACGGCCGTGCTGGGCCGCACCAACAAGCTGTCCCGAAAAGCCGCCGGCGAGTCCGGTGAGGAGCAACTCCTCGCCGCCAACCTCGACGTCCTGTTCCTGGTCACCTCGCTGAACCGCGACCTGAACCCCCGCCGCCTGGAGCGCTTCCTCGCCGCGGCCGCCCTTCCGGGCTGCCGGCCCGTGTTGATCCTCACCAAGAGCGACCTCTGCGAATCGCCCGGCGCCGCCGTCGAGGACCTCCGCGACCAGCTGGGGGTGCCCGTTCATCCGGTCAGCGCCCTGGCTGGCGAGGGCCTGGACGCCCTGGCGACCTACCTGACGGACGGCCTGACCGTGGCCATGCTCGGCTCGTCCGGGGTGGGCAAGTCCACGCTGCTCAACCGGCTGGCGGGCCTGGACCGGCAGGACGTCAGCCCCGTGCGCGAGGACGACGACCGCGGCCGGCACACGACCACGCGGCGCGAGCTGGTGGCGCTGCCCCAGGGCGGCCTGCTGATCGACAGCCCCGGCATCCGCGAGCTGCAGCTTTGGGCCGAGGGGGCCGACGTGGACGCCGCCTTCGAGGACGTCGCCCGCCTGGCCACGGGTTGCACCTTCTCCGACTGCTCCCACGTGCATGAGCCGCGCTGTGCCGTCCTCCAGGCCCTCACCGAGGGGCTGCTGGACCGGGGCCGCTACGACAGCTTCCTGAAACTGCGGCGCGAGCTGGCCTACGAGGCAGCTCGCACCGACGGCCGCGCCGCCCGCGAACGCAAGGAGCAGGAGCGGCGAATCCACCGGGCGGCCGTGAAGCAGCATCGGCAGCAGAGGAAGCGGAAGGGATCCTGACCCTCCCCGACGCGACGGTCGCCCGATAAGAGCCGAACACATAGCTCAGCTGCGGCGGGGCACCGGTGAGCTTGAAGTCCCAGAAACCAATCATGCCCCGCCGTCTACTGCAGCGACGGGTTCGGCTGGCCACGCGCCTCAGTCGCACTCCAGGGGCTCAAGGTCATCACACAGTTCCAGATCGGCGCTCACCTTGAACCGCGTGCGGTCCCAGCCCATGCTGAAGAGTGCGCACCTCAGGTCGAGGTGCCACTTTTGCCGATCAAGATGCAGGTCCAGCTTCACATCTTCCAGAGCCTGATCCTCGAACAGGTGGAAGCCGGCACCTGATTCCATCACGTCTTCTCGAAGCGAGAATGTCGGCCCGCGGACCCCCTTGAGTGCGTTGAACCACAGGACCGCATCTTCAGGAAGGTCCGGATGCGACGCGAGTACTTGGACTTTGCAGACTGGGTCAGCGCCCCCGGAATTCACGAAGGCGATCCGTGCAGAAATAATCTGAAGCTCAATGTCTCTGCCAGACTCGGTCATAACGAATCGGTTCATCGGTCATTCCCTGGCACGAACCGTGTCCATCCAGAATCCTTGCCGCCGAACGCTGTCGCTCACATCCCAGGGCGGCGAGTGAGATGTTGAATCCACCGCAATGCTACCCGCCGCCGCGGTCAGGTGCGGCGCGAGGTTCGGCGGTGGGGCGCGGTGCCGCGATCAGCGCTCGACGGCGTATCGGGCCAGGAGCAGGCTGGAGCCGTCGAAGGTGCGGTGGCCAATCAGGCGAAGCGAGCCCGGCGGCCGGGTCTCGAATGCTCGCACCCCCTCGCCGACAACGCCGGCACCGATCATGAAGTGCAGCTCGTCGACCAAGCCGCCGGCGAGCAGGTCGTTCCAGAGGACGTGACTGCCGAACATCAGGATTTCCCGACCCGGCCTCTCTTTGAGCGCAGCGACTTCCTCGTGCGCGTCCGCGCGCCGCACAACGCGGGTCGTGCCCCATCCCTCGACCTCGTCGGGCTTCAGGCTGTTCGAGACCACGACCTTCTCGATGGCGGTGTTGAGACGCGAGATCTCACGCTCCACGGCCGGCTGAGTCACGTCCTCGGCGATAGCGGGCCAGTAGGACCGGAAGCCTTCGTACGACTTACGTCCAAGCAGCAAAGTGTCGGCCGCTCGGAGGCGTCCCGCGTTGTAGTCTGAAAAACAGTTGTCGAACGGCATGGCCATGACGTCCCCGCCGGGGCCGGAGAAAAAGCCGTCGAGCGAAATGATGTTGCAGACGATGAGCTTGCGCATGGTTGGTGAAGCTCCTTTCGTTGAGACGCGGAACGGACTCCGAATGATGTAGCTACCTGCCGGGGCGGCGGATGAGACGTTGAACTTGGGAACATGTTACCCGCCGCCGCGGTCAGGTGCAGCCCGCTTGTTCGGCGTTCGGGCGATCACGATCAGACTTTCGTCCGTCCCGATTGACTCTCGCGGCTACTTCGTTCGTCCGCTAGACTTTGGAAGCTGACTCCCCGGATTGGCACTGCCTGGTGCCAGGTTTTCGACAGGTCGACGTCGGATTATGCCACTCTCGCTGGACCAATTCGCACACCATCTCTCCACGAGCGGCCTGCTCACGTCCGACGAGATCGCGGCGCTACGGAGCAGCAGTCGCGCGGCCGATGCTGAGCAGTTCGCCCGTGAACTCGTCAAGCAGCAGAAACTGACGGCTTATCAGGCGCAACAGGTCTACTCGGGTCGCGCCAAATCGCTCGTGCTCGGGAACTACGTCGTTCTGGACAAGCTCGGCCAGGGCGGAATGGGCATGGTCCTGAAAGCCCAGCACCGGCGAATGAATCGAATTGTCGCACTCAAAGTCCTGTCGCCCACCGTCACCAAAACCCAGGAAGTCGTCGCCCGGTTTCATCGCGAGGTGCAGGCCGCCGCCCGGCTCGAACATCCGAACATCGTCGCGGCCTATGATGCCGACGAGGCCCACGGCACGCATTTCTTCGTCATGCAGTTCGTCGAAGGCCAGGATCTGTCGGCGATCGTGAAAGCCAAAGGGGGGCTTCCGGTCGAGCAGGCGGCGAACTGCATTCTGCAAGCGGCCCGGGGACTGGAGTTTGCCCACCGGCAGGGGGTGATTCATCGGGACATCAAGCCGGCCAACCTGCTGCTGGATTCCAAAGGGGTCGTGAAGATCCTCGACATGGGCCTCGCCCGGATCGAAGGGGACACCGGGGTCCAGGCCGAGCTCACCAACACCGGCGCGGTCATGGGGACCATTGACTACATGGCGCCCGAGCAGGCGCTGAACACCAAATCGGCCGACGCGCGGAGTGACATTTATTCGCTCGGGATCTCGCTGTGGTACTTGCTGGTGGGCCGCCCGGCGTTTGGTGGCGATTCGCTGATGGCGCGGATGCTGGCCCATCGCGAGGCCGCCATTCCTTCGATCCCGGTGGCGCTCGGCGGCTCAGGGGCGGCATCTCCGCAGCTTCTGAATGGGCTGGATACGGTCTTTCAGAAAATGGTCGCGAAGCGATCTGCCGATCGTTACCAGTCGATGACGGAGGTGGTCGCAGCGTTGGAATCGTGTTTGCGCGGCGACGCGGCCGAGGCCCCGTGCGTGGCCGTGCCGTCCTCCGAGGACAGCAAGTTCCGCGAGTTCCTGGATGGCTTGCAGCAAAACGACCTGAGCGCGGGCATGGCCGCGGCCAAGAAATCAAAATCGCGGAGCAAGACGGCCACGGTGACGGAACAGGAGTCCGAGCCGACTTTGTCGGTTTCAGCGGCGGACGCGTACACCGATTCGCATTCCTTCCTGTCGCGTCCCACTCGAAGGCGCAAGCAACCGGCCCAACGAGCGTGGTGGCAAGACGTACGAGTCCAGATCGGTGGAGGCCTGGCGGCGATGGCGCTGCTCGCCGGCGTCATCGTCATCGCGATCACGAACAAGGACGGTTCGAAAGCCAGAGTGACGGTGCCCGCTGAAGGCAGGCAATCTGTGGAAGTGACTCAGGGCGGGCAGTCAGTTGCGAACGTGGAGACGACCCCGGCGCCAAGTTCATCACAGAATCCAATTCCCGCGGCGAAACCGCTCTTTCCCAAGAGCAAGGACGATTTGCCCCCCGGATTTGCATCCTTGTTCAACGGACGAGATCTTGCAGGTTGGAAGGGCCAAGTCCTGGATCCCAAGCAACGTGCCGCAATGGCCCCCGCCGAGTTGGCTTCAGCCCAGGCAGTCGCCGATCAGCGCATGCGGGACCATTGGCGCGTCGAAGAGGGGATTCTCGTTTTCGATGGGAAGGGTGACAACCTCTGCACGGCGCGCGATTACTCCGATTTCGAGCTCTATCTCGAATGGAAGATCTTGCCCGGCGGTGACAGCGGCGTGTACCTTCGGGGCGCACCACAGGTGCAGATTTGGGACAGCGCTGCCAAACCCAATGCCAACAACATGGGTTCCGGCGGACTGCACAATAACGTCCAGCATCCCAACCGCCCATCCGTGAATGCCGACAAGCCCGTGGGCGAGTGGAACGCGATGCTGATTCGCATGGTGGGCGAGAAAGTGACCGTGAGTCTCAATGGTCAATTGGTTGCGGGTGAGGTGGTATATGAGAACTATTTGAACCGCGATCAACCAATCTATGCCAGTGGGCCGATCGAATTGCAGAAGTTCGGCACTCCCCTCTACTTTCGGAATCTATTGATCCGAGAGCTCGACGCAGACAGTCTAGGCTCTTTCAAGCTTGAATTTGATGGCGTCGATGATCGAGTCGAGATCCCCGCGCTGACGCTGGATGTTTCCCAGCCGCTGACGATCGAGTGTTGGGCAGAACCCTCTCGCTCCACTCCGAACAGTTTGGTCGCGGGATTCGCCGGACAAGCCGCCGTCAGATTGCGAAGTGGTCGATGGTCATTTCGCGTTCGACCGGAAGGTAAGGACCTCGTAGAGGCAACATCGCTCGAGGAGACCGTGCGGGATCATGCCACTCACGTTGCCGGCGTTTGGGATCGAACAAATCTGAATCTGTTCGTCGATGGTCGGCCCCAAGGCGAACCAACCCCATGCACGAAGATCATTGCAGCGCCCTTGATTCCCTCGCTGGGAGGGAATCCCGGCGGCGGCGACCATCTCGTCGGCCGTCTGAGCGCGGTCCGGTTCTCGAAGATAGCTCGATACAGTTCCACGTTCGTCCCCCCTCGAGTTTTGGAATCCGACGCAGACACACTTGCGACCTTTCGGTTCAGCGAAGGTCAGGGAGACATCCTCAAGGACTCGTCCGGCAAGAACCATCACGGCAAGATCGTTGGAGCAAAGTGGGTGGCTGCACCGAGTTTGCCAGCCGTTCAGACGAAGGGGGCGATCGACTACGAACTCGACCTGACAACTCGGAATGGTGAGCCAGGCCGGGCCCACATCTCCCACCCCCTGTCCTTGGATGAGACTTGCACCGTCGAACTGTATGAAACTCCCCGCGACCTTCCACCCAAAGCGGCCAGCCGTGGTCTGTTCAGCGCCGGCGGTTCCACCATCTTAAAGCAGTTTGAGACGGGTTGGATCTGGCATGTGAAGTCCGGCAATCCGGAGATGCCGATGCTCGAAGAAACCGCTTATTGGCCCGTCAAACCCGGCCAACGTGTTCACCTGGCTGGCCAATCGACGCCCACCGAAGTCCGTCTGTACGTCAACGGTCGGATGGCCAAGAAGAAGAGTCTCTCCAGTCCACTCGTTGCGCGGAAGTATCCCCTCACGCTGGGACACATTGACACGGTTGGGAATTGGGACTCGTTCCACGGCACCATCGATGAGGTCCGCATTTCGACCGTCGCCCGCTATAAAGCCGATTTCACACCAACGCCGCGATTCGAGCCCGATGTTGATACGTGGGGGCTGTATCACTGCGACGAAGGCCGCGGCGACACGCTAATCGACTCGTCCGGCAACAATCATCACGGCAAGATCGTCGGCGCGAAGTGGGTGGCAGTCCGCGAAACTCGGTAGGCCCTCGGTGAACTGACGCTGAACTCAGCGCCACGCCCGAAGGTCCGTGTTGAGCCCAATTCCCGAGGCTGGTTTACGCTGACGCCTCCTGTTGTGCCACTTTTCTGCCGCCCCCCGCCACCACTTTCAACCGCCGTCAACATGCTCGTCGCCCGGGTGGCGTATGACGGGGCCACGAACGCGGTCACGGTCACGTTCCACGAGACCGGTCTGAAATCTCTGAATACAAAGCGAGGAATCTGATGATCAGCGTCACCACGCAGTTGCGCGTTCGACGGGAGCGGGCGGGAAGGAAACGGCTGTCGGAGAAGCCGAGCGAGACGACGCCTTCGGCACCGCGCGTCCCGCATATCCCCCGGCTGATGGCCTTGGCGATCAATTTCAAGGGACTGCTGGAGACCGGCGTGGTCAAGGACCAGAGCGAACTGGCCCGGCTCGCCCGTGTGACGCAGCCGCGGATGACGCAGATCATGAACCTCAACTTCCTGGCACCGGAAATTCAGGAGGCGATTCTGTTCCAAGGCGGCGATGCGGCGGTAGCGGACAAGGCGCTGCGGCCGATTACTGTGGCGGTGAGCTGGGAGTCGCAGAAGCGGATGTGGGAAGAAGGGACGCAGTCGCGCTAACCCCCTGCAATCCGACGCAACGGTCGCCTGAATGCAACCCGAATGTGCCGGTGTTGCGCTACGACGCGCACCGTGGCGAAATGAGTTCTGATCGGACGTGCCTGCCAACTCGTCTTGTCATTACCTTGCGGTTCAAGGTATAAGGCTACCATGACGATCAGAAAGACCAATCCCGACTATCTGAACGGCGTCCCGGAACTGTTGATTTTGCAGCTGCTGGATCGGCAACCGATGCACGGCTACGACCTCGTCGCGGCGATTCACGCCGCGTCCGGTCAAAAGCTCGACTTCGGTGAGGGCTGCATCTATCCCGTGCTGCATCGCCTCGAAGCCCAAAAGCTGTTGACCAGTCGGCGGGAAACCGTCGGCAGTCGCAGTCGCATCATCTATCGTGTCACGAAGCCGGGACAGGCGCGATTGGCGGACTCGCGCGCCAACTGGCAGGAAATCGTCGCCGCAGTCAGTTCCATTCTGCAGGGAGGCGAACATGGAGCTCCGGCCTTGGCATGAGCGTTTGCAGGAAGCACTCCTTCGGCAACGGTTGCCGAGGGCGGAAGTCGAGCGGCTGGCGGAGGAACTCTTCGGCCATGCCGCGGACCTCATTGCGGAAGGACAGAGCATGGATGCTCCACAGCCAGATCTCGACGCTCGATTGGGAACACCAGCAGCGCTGGCCACGACGGCCCGGCAGCAGTTTCAACAACGCACTTTTGCGGGACGCCACCCGCTGCTGATCTTTCTGGGAGGGCCATTTGTCGCGCTCGTCGGTAGTTTTCTCGCGCTCGCGATGCTGGTGACCGGAGTCGCGCTGGGCTTCGATTTCGTGAGTGGCGGAGCGCTCGAGGCGATTGACGCGGACGGCGCTCCCCCGGCGGCATGGGAAATCGCGGTCATCCACAGCCTGAACACCATCGTCCGTTTCGTTCCGTTTGCCGTGTCGGCCTGGTGTTTCGTCTGGCTCGGCCGACGATCCGGGCACGCGACCCTCAGCGTGGTTTCCTGCGGGATCATCACGGTGGTGGCCCTGTTCTTCTCTGCAGTCGTTTCGACAACGGCCGACGGTCATGGAACGTGGATTCTCGGACTGGCAACGAAAGTGGGCCTGGACCAGTTCCTGCAAGCCATTATGCCGATAGCGCTGGGAGCCGGAATGCTGTGGAAATCGACGCTTCGCCCGCTGGCCCCTGCGTGATAGGAGAAAGGTGGGAGACGGGGTCGTCGCGACCGAGACAGAGCACTGGAGGCTAATTCGGGCGGGCCAGAAGTTGGGAAGCTAGCTGCGCGACCGGATTTCCATCCTGCACGGAACGCATCCGGACTGCGGACAGACCGCAGTCCGGATGCGCGACCCCAACCGGGGTCACAGCCTTACGGTTGTGTCAGCCTCAGGCTTAATTCCTACCGCATTTGCGATCAGCATTCACCCGGCCACATTTGCGATCAGCATTCACTCGGCCGCATTTGCGATCGGCGTTCATCCGACCGCACTTGCGATCGGCGTTGAAGCTGTACGACTGGGGAACGTCTCCGAAGGCTTCTTCGAAGAGCTGCAGGGTTCCATCGCGATCCTTCATGTGCGCTTCCTCCACTTCTTCCGATGCACCGAACGTCGGGAAATGATGTTGGAAGCTGCCGAAGATCGTCTCACAGTCGGTCTGGTAGCGGGAGGTGTTCAGAACGTGCGTGTGCCAGACGTCGTCAATGTCTTCCGAAGGAACCAGGACGGCTTCCGGGTTCCAGTACATCAGGGCCAGGAACTGCTTGTATTCGTGCAGTGCGCGGGCGACGCGTTCTTCATCCCACAGCAGTTCGCCATTGCGCCGCTGGGCTTCGAACGAATCGTCATCAAGAAGTTTGCGGCCGAGGTAGTCCAGGTCGAGGCTCGCAATGGATTCAGGCAGCGTTCGAGTGGCAGTTTCGAGAAGCGTCATCATTTTATATCCTTCATGCCGGCTGGTTGAGGGTCTCCCGCTGTGAGCAACGTGCTGGAGCGGCTTTCAAAGCTCTGGCCCTCCCTTGCAAATCTCATACCTTATTGTGACCACCGAATCGCGCGGCGAAGGTGCGCGATAACCGGCCGGGCGGAAACGCCTGGACCAGAAGTCGGCTGCCGAGTCAGCCAGTCACACTCTCCAGTGCCGCACATTGCTCGACTGATGGCGCTGGCGATCAAGTTCAAGGGAATGCTAGAAACCGGCGTGGTGAATAACCAATCGGAACTGGTCCGACTGGCCCATGTGACACCTCTCGTTGATGACGGTATACGGATTGACCGACTGGCGGGCATTCTGGACGTCATCCGACCAAATTGTGCGGCGTAGGAACAAAAAAGAACCCCCGGCCGTTTGGCCTGGGGGTTCTCACTGAGCCCCTTGGGAGTTCGGCTATTATTATCGGTGCTCAGGGAACCTGCCGGCTGAGATCTGTCGCCCGTTGCCGTCGTAAATACCCCCTGACCGCGGCCGAACCGTTGCTGGTCGCTTGCACGCAAGCCCGCAGTTCCGTGACCGACAGGAACGCTTCGTTTGCCCAGTATTCTTCCTCTTCGTTCGGAGCATCATGGGACACGTCCCGGAGACGCTTTGTCGTCTGACTGAACATGCTTCCTCCTTTTGTGGCCCGAAACTGGAAACATTGAATCGCAAAGAGTGTGCCAAAGTAAGCCGCCGATGCGAGGTCCAATTGTGTCAAGTTCGATCGGATTCCGGACAAGCAGGCGCTGTTTTTTGGGTCACAGTCTCCGGTGTTGGTTCATCGGGCCGTCGTTAGGCCGCAATAAACGACCGGGCCATCTTCTCTCGCCTCGCAGAAACACACCGCGGGATGTCGCCGTCACGGCGCAGGAGCGGCATCGGCTGGCCCGGTTCGCCAAGAACCTGAAGGGCGCGCTCGATGAACTGCCAGCATCGTTTACCCCGACACGATCCGGCACTGGATTCGCCAGAAACCTCCGGCGGGCGAAGGAGACCGGCTGGGGCTACTGTTGCATCCTCGGCGAGCTCAAGAAACTGGCCGTCCAGTCCGTCTTGGCCACGACGGTCAAGAACATCCTGAAACGGCACGGCTTCGATCCGGGTCCGCACCGGGGCGTGGGCACCCGGGACGAATTCCTCAAGGGGCAGCGACGCGAGGACGTGGCCCGACTAGTCGAACCAGGGGTTGTCCGGCAGGCTGTTGCCGACGATACCGGTGGTCGGGTCGACCCCGTAGCGGATCGTTTGATAGACCCGACTGCGGGCATCGAACATTGTTTCGCTGCGGGAGACGAGGTTCCCTTCGGTGCCGCCGCTGGAACTGGACGAACTGGAGCTATTGCAGCCGCAGGGGCCGCTGGGTGTCGTACCGCTCGGTCTTGATGACGCGGTCGAGGTTGTCGTAGGTGTCGCACCGGAAGAAGTCGATCTCGCCGTCGGTGGCGAAGCGCCGGCCGCGGAAGTCGTTGCAATAGCTCGTCACGCGGGTGTCGCTGTCGGTGACGTACTGCGTCTGTTGGGTGAGATAGCCTCACCACATAAGTAGTCGTTGGCCGAGCGACGCGAGCATGACGGCCAGCAGCGGAGAATATACGACTTGAGCCTGTGGGCTGACGTGTAATTCATTTGAGTTTGCCTTGAATCTGGTAGATCCACATCAGCGCTGTGTTCATCAACTGTTCGCCGGCACCGACGGCCACGGGCGCGACTTGGTTATCCGCCCCGTAACCCCCCTCGGCGGCCGCCTCGATGGTCGGGAAGTATTGATGATACCCGTTGCAGTAGCCGAAGAAGAACAACTTTTCGACGCGCGCCCGCTCGCGCAACTGAATCGCATGCTGGCAGAAGAACTCGCCGGACGCCCCCACGAACGCGATGTCGCCGTTGAGCACGGCGACAGTGAGCCGCGGTCGGATTCCATCGGCGTACTCATCGACGAAGTTTGCGACTAGCTCCGGGAAAAATGCCAGCGAGTACGCCGCTCGCACTAGCAGATTGTTAAGATCGGTGCGCGACTCGAAGCGGTATCGTTCCTCGCGGATCACCAGTGAGGGGCGCTCAACGCCTGCGGATTTCATCGATGACGCGAGCTTCACGACTTCGCGGCCCAGCGCTTGGCCGAAGCCTACGTGATCGGCGTGCATTCCCTTGTTGATGGACAGGTCTCCCGATGCGCCCTGCATGAAGACGGCCGTGCCCCCCAACTCCTGCTCGACCGTCGCTTTCACCGCCCCCACATAGTCCGCAGAGAACTGCAACGTCTGAGCGGGCAGGCTGGTGGGGTGTCCGGCAAAGTTCACGAGAACCGCGATCGGTTGATCGGCAGCATTATCGAGACGCATCACTGCCAGCATGCGGTCCACCGGTTTGACCGGCTGCCTGGTGTGGCGATTGCGGTTGAACCCATCCAGTTCCATTGCCCCGGTCGCGATCTTCGCCGGTTCAAGTTTCCGGTCGGCCTCGACAATCGTGGCGACAATGGCGTCCTCAAGCTGTTGGTAATAGCGCAAGGCCGCATTGAACCGCCCTTTGCCCTTCCCCTCTCGGTCGGTCAGTTCGAGGACTGGCCCGTGGTGTGTGTGCGAGCCGGCAATGAAGGAGTGCTCGATGCCGGCTTCCGCCTTGATGCGCTGCCGAATAGTCTGAAGCGATTGTTCTGCGGGCGATCGTCCGAGGTCGAGACCGACGATCGCGAGTTTGGTCTCGCCGACTTGAATGACGACCGCCGCCGCCATCAGTGGATCGAGTATGCCTTCAGAGAGCTGGTCGTGCCGCGCACCGTAACCCCACATCGGCAGCGGTTCGTGCGGGGAGATGTCGCGTTTGGCGGCCCCGGCTTTCAAGACCGCTTCCGCCCCCGGAAGCCCGACTGGCGAACACAGGCTGAGCCCGAATGCCAGCCAGAGTGTGTAGAGTTGGAATTGGCTCATGTCGGGAATTGTGCCGCATTCGCAAGCGTCCCGCTAGGACAGCCCGTGCCAAGCCCGACTGCATTCGGCAGTTGCACCGGGCTGCGCCAGCTTGAAAGTCGGCTGAGTGGCCTCGGCGCGGACTGGCCGCAGGTGAGCGTCGCGAACGTATACACGGCGCATTCGTTGCGCCTTTGCTTCCGGAGATCGTCCTGGGCCGCATGAGCCCGGCGGCATCCACGGCGTACACTGGCATTACAGTCGGCCGCCCATCGTGGAAATCGAGTTCGAGTTGGACGTGCGCCGCACAAGAACCGAACGGCGCTGGTGAGGCTGACGTCGTTCCCGATGAAACGCTGCCCCAATCCATGCAGACTGCAAGAGAAATCAACCGTCGGGACTGGCTCGGTGCATCATTCTTTCACAGGCTGTGGAAAACTGACTACATACGCAGCCCAGAACAGGATTTCGGCCAGAAAGTATAGGAGCATCTGAAAGCCGTGGTCCATTCCTTGCACCGCACTGGTTGTCACCACGCCGATCATCCTCCGTTGGGACGGCGCAAGCTGTTGCAGATCGGCGGCATGAGTCTCGTCGGC
>JAWXBB010000571.1:0-3268 GCA_034439795.1 Planctomycetaceae bacterium
ACCGGCAACGTCATGTTCGATGTGCTGGCGCCGACGGGCGGTGCGCCGCGCCGCGTCACGCCGTTTCTGCTCGCCGGCGGCGGCCTGTTCCGGCACGCCGACACGTTCCAGAGTGGCCCCTACGCGTCGACCGAAGGGGCGTTCACGCTCGGCCTCGGCGTGCGGGCGTGGACGTCCAGGCGCACCTACGTGGCGATGGACGCGCGGCTCGGGTGGGAGGCGCACATCCGCCTGGCGGCAACGGTGGGCGTGGCCCTCACGCCGGACTGACTGCCGTCTGCGTGGTGGTGCCCCGCGCCCGGTAGTGGTCTAGTTTGCCCTGCGGCTGACGCTCGTCTGGCACGCCGTTTGACTGGGGAGGCGTAGCCGTGGCCGTGCTGCCGCGCTGTAGTCCGCCACGGTCGCCCGTCCAGCGCATTCGGCGCCAGGTCCATGAGCGGCCTTTCCCTGGGAGGGTCATGACGATTGCGCTCGGGATTCTGGCGACTGATTGTCTCGTGATCGCCGCGGACACAGAAGTGACTGATGGTTTTCTCGAGTCTGGACAGTCGAAGATCCGAGTTTCATCCAGCACCCTGATTAAAGCCGTCATCGGCCAGGAAGGCGTATCAAGGCGGGGCGCGTCTGTCGCAATGGCAGGCGCAGGGACGGTTGCGCATATCCGTGCCCTCACCGATGCGGTGTGGAGCACCAGCCTAGAGGCGGCCGGGCTCGGAAGCCCTGGGTTCATCCGAGCCGTCGGTGATCCTCTGATCATGTTTCATCGAGATCATATTCTTCCGTCGTCGGAGATGCCGCCAGAGTATCGGCCCCTCGGCGCAACTCTTGATCGGAGTGACCGGGCCGGTGGGGGAAGTCGCCCCGCAGGACGCTCACCGTCTGTTCGTAACTGAGGGCTCTACGATCACGCAGGCGGTTCCGTGGGCGGCTATTGGCGCGGGTCAGTTCATTGCCCATCAGCTACTCAGTCGTCTTCACCCTTACGAGAGACTTGACCGTTGGACGGCGACGATCCTGGCAGCATTCGTGCTGTATCTGGTAAAGGATTCAGTGGCTGGATGCGGTCGTTTCACACACATCGTCCATTGAAGTGCAGCGCCACAGCGTGCGCGTGCATTTCGGCCTTCTTGGAGAAGCCATTCGTCAGCCGAGTGAACCGGCGCATGTGCATCCGCATTGTGAGGTTCTGGCGTTCCACGTAGCTGGTCGAGACGTGGCGGCGCTTCGGGTCGCCAGTGATCGTCGTCGCCTTCATGCTGCACGCGATTGGCCAGACGCGAGGCGACATCCTGCGTGAAGTCGTAGGCGTCACTCGCGGTGCGCTGTCCGACGCGGAAGCTGACCATCAGCTTCGACTCGGCGATGGCCGTCCACGTCCAGATGTCACCCCACTGGCCCTTGCGTTCATCGGGGACGTTCTTCTGCTTCGAGCCAACGAAGCTCCAAATCTCGTCGCACTCGACGCGGCGCGTCTTGAGGTTGCGAACGTGCTCGTTATGGTACGCCTCGCAGGCCACGCCAAGGTCGCGGAGAAGCTTCTCGATGGTCATGCGGGCGACGCCCGTCATGCGCGCCGTCGCACGAAGGCTGTTGCCTTCGACCAACGCCGCCACCACCGCCACCCGCTTCGCCGCGTCCAGGGAGTACACTTTCTCAATGTTTCCTCGATTCTTGGACGTCATAGAAGCCATCAACGAGATGCAGGCGCTCGGTTTGATAACCGAGTACGCGATCGGCGGCGCCATGGCTCAGGTATTCTGGGACGAGGCGATCCCGACGTTCGATATCGATGTGTTGGTTTTGATGCCGACGCGGAGTTCAGCCTTGACGAGCTTGGGGCCCATCTACGAATGGGCTCGGGGACGAGGCTACGATGTGAGGGGCGAGCACACTCTCATCAGCGGCATCCCTGTGCAGTTCTTGCCTGCTCCGGACGCACTTTCAACCGAAGCCGTCGAGTCAGCGCGGACGTTGGACTACCAGGGACATCCGCTGCGGGTGGTTTCGCCGGAGCACCTGATTGCCATCTGGTCGAAGCCGCCAGCCAACTCAGCGCGCAGGAAAGAGCGGGTGGCGAAATTGCGCGAATCGGAGGCGGCAGATTTGGACGAGGACCTTCTCTCCGATATCATGGAAAGACACGGACTCGTTCAGACTCCGCCACCAGATGCCCAACGCTAACGAACAGCTCACTAGCCGGCTCTACGCGGGCAAGGCTGCGCTTCGTCGTGATCGTCAACGCGCATCCTTGGACGAAAAATTTCTCGAGTTGTGGTTTCTGCAGCGTCTGTACGTTGACCTTGCGAGTGTCCGCAGACGTGTGGAGCCGTGGCAGCAGCCGTGGGACATTCGGAGCGACGTGCGGGAGACGGTTGTCTTCGGTGAGGGCGAAGCCGAAGCGGGTCAGTTCAAGACGACTGGCGTGTCGTCTCCGTCAATACAGAGTCGGTGGTTGCTGGTACGCTGACTGTTTTCAGCCGAAACGGGATTCTCGTCAGAATCTCCGCCCCCCACAACACGTCGAACCAGTAGAGTCCTTCGCTTGGGCTAGGGATCACGAACTGGATCTTCATGTTCGCCCCGTGCTCGCCTCCGTTGAACACCACCGGCCACTCCCGGTCTTGAGTCTTCAGTCCCCCGGGGGGAACGAGGCGAAGACCAATCGTGTGCTCGCCCGTGACCTCTCCCGACTTGAGAGCGATCAAGGCCGTCAACTGGACGGCACCGTCTTTGATCGTCTTCCCTTCCGGAACGGACAGGGTGTAGGTATCCACAATCCTGATGACGCTCTGAACGTTATCGGTCTCAATGAGCACATTCTCACAAACGCACGCGACTTGGACGAAAGGCTTT
Organism: Planctomycetaceae bacterium; assembly: GCA_034439795.1. Taxonomy (GTDB): domain Bacteria; phylum Planctomycetota; class Planctomycetia; order Planctomycetales; family Planctomycetaceae; genus DSVQ01. The sequence goes on from JAWXBB010000571.1 coordinate 2,854, forward strand.
GGGGGCACCGTGGGCTCCAGCCTATCGCTTCTTCGCCCAGCGCGCCGCCACGGCTTTCGCGGCAATCGACTTCCGTTTGGCCGGTGATAGCGCCGCCGCTCGCGCCAGCCCGCCCTTGGACGCGCCCAGCTTGCTCAGGGCGACGGCGGCAGGGTTGCGGGTGTCCGGCTTCACCGCGTCAGGCGGCAGCGCTCCGATCGCCTGCTGGGCGATGTGCCACGCCAGTTGACTGGTATCGCGGGGCTTGCTTGCTCGGGAAGGCATGTCCAAGTGTCGCACGGCGCGGCCCGCGAAAGGCTCCGGTGCACAAATCGAAACTAGACCACTACCCCGCGCCCCGGGTCATTGCGCGGCCGCGAGCCGTGGGCAAGAATGGCGGTCCGTGAGCGCCGAGGTCGACGTCTTCAGCAGCGCC
>JAWXBB010000572.1:0-7057 GCA_034439795.1 Planctomycetaceae bacterium
CCCACGGGTTGCAACCCGTGGGTGTCACGCGCGGGGACCGCGATGAAGGCCATCATCGTCTCGCATTCCCAAGCCCCAAAGGGGCGAAAGATCGTAGCCCCAGGCGTGAGCCTGGGGAATGTCGCGAGTGGCAATGCATAGCCCCGGAGGGGCGACAGAGGATTGCATCGAACGCGTTCTGTCGCCCCTCCGGGGCTTGCGGTCACAATGCGCAAAGTCCCCCGGCTCACGCCGGGGGCTACGTTCTGCCGCCGCTCCGCGGCTGCAATCTAACCGCGTGTTGCACGAACACCAGAATCGCCATCACCATTGCCCGAACTTTATTGAACTGATGGCAGTAAAGCAACGTATTGCGCACACCACAGTGCCACTTCCGCTGCGACCGCCCAACGATGAACCTTAGTTGCTGTTGACTTGCGGTAAATGACGATCGCTGCAATTGGACAGACCAACCACGCGAGCAATACCAGTGGAAATACGAACGGAACGAGCCGCATCGCGATCATGGACGCTGCGTATGAGAAGAATAAGCCCCGGTCAGCGAGCGAGAAGCACACGCTAAGGGCGACCGCGACGACATGCGTATAGATGACTGTCCGCATCCCTCACCCCACAATCCCCGTGACCACGTGCCCGAACACGTCCGTCAGCCGCATGTCGCGGCCGCCGAAGCGGACGGTGAGTTGCGTGTGCTCGATGCCCAGCAGGTGCAGCATCGTGGCGTGCAGGTCGTGCAGTTCGAGTTTGTTTTCGATGGCGTGGTAGCCGTAGTCGTCGGTCGCCCCGTAGGCGAGGCCCCCCCGCACGCCGCCGCCGGCGAGCCACACCGAGAAGCCGAACGGGTTGTGGTCGCGGCCGTCGGACCCCTGGGCCATCGGCGTGCGGCCGAACTCGCCGGCGAAGATCACCAGCGTCTCGTCCAGCAGCCCGCGGGCCTTGAGGTCGGTGAGCAACGCCCCGATCGGTTGATCGACGGCCCGGCAGTTCCGTTCGTGCCCTTCCTTGAGGCCGCTGTGCTGATCCCACCGGTCAACGCCGACGCCGGGGCAGGTCAGTTCGATGAACCGCACCCCCCGTTCGATCAGCCGCCGGGCGATCAGGCAGTTGCGGCCGTAGATGCGGGTCTGCTCGTAATCGGCGAACAGGCCGTACAACTCCTGCGTAGTCTTCGATTCCGTCGAGACATCCGACAGTTCCGGGACCGCGGTCTGCATCCGGGCGGCGAGCTCGTAGTTGGCGATCGCCGATTCCAGTTCGCCGTGATCGCCGAACCGCGCGAGCACGCCCCGGTCGAGTTGCCGCAGCAGGCCGAGCTTCCGCTGCTGGGCGATGTCGGTCGGCTCGGTCCGTTCGAGGTCCGCGACCGGCGACTGCCCCGGCTTGAAGATCGACCCCTGATGCGTCGCGGGCAGGAACCCGTTGTGAAAGCAGTCCATCCCGCCGGGGGGAATCAGCCCGCCATTCAAGACGATGAACCCCGGCAGATTCCGGCACTCGGTTCCCAACCCATACGACACCCACGACCCCATGCACGGCCGCCCCTGCAAGCCGTGCCCGGTGTGCAGGAAGTAATTGGCGTTGGTGTGCTCGGAGAATTCCGAGGTCATCGAGCGGACGACGCAGATGTCGTCCGCATGCCGGCCGATGTGCGGAATGATGGTGCTGAACGGCAGCCCCGATTCGCCGTAGTTCGCGAACGGCCAGGGAGACTTCAGCACGGTGCCGACGTTGTCGAACTGCGTCGGCTGCACCTTGACCTTGATCGGCTCGCCATGCTCCTTGTCGAGCCGCGGCTTCGGATCGAACAGATCCATCTGCGACGGGCCGCCATCCATGTAGAGGAAGATGACGTTCTTGGCGGTGGGCCGAAACATCGGCGTCCGCGGCGCGAGCGAACCGGGGTCGAAGGTGTCCGCGGCCGTGACGGTTTCCGCCATCATCGCCGCAAAGGCGACGGAGCCGAAGCCGCACGCGGCGCGATTGAGGAACTCGCGGCGGGAGATCGGATGTGGCAGAAAGTGTTGGCAGTGGGGCATTGAAGCCGATCAAATCATCTGTACGGCGAGATTGCCGACGGCAGTCCGACCCGCATGAAAAACCGCGCAAACGACTGCGAGAAATGCTCAAGGAACAGTGATGACAGTCGCCATCTGTTACCGAGCCGCGCGGCGTGATTGGAAAGATAATCTGTTGGCAGGCTGACGATGTGACGAAAGTTGACGACCAAGGCCGAATGATTGTCGTCAGGCCTTTCCGGTGAAGCAAGCAGATGCAAGCCTTCAACTCGTCCCTTGCGGACGCTTTCCCACGCACCACCCTTCTTTAGTTCGGGATTGACCTCTGCAAATTCGACGAGCGTATGAATGGGGCACAGCGCGACAAACATCGCCTTTCGATTCTCCAGGTCGCAAGAATGAGTGACGACGATCAAATTGCCACGATAGACCTCTTGCTCCGCTGGCTCGGAGCCGACAGACAGCGGTTCCTCGTGAAATACCGGTAACAAGCAGTCGGGGATCAAGTCACCCTGCGCAAGTAACCCGTGATTGATGGAAGTCCACCACATTCCTGTCACTCTTCGTCATCAAAGTCGATCCGCATCACAGGCAATGCTTTGGCGGCGCGATACCGCACCCGGCGCATACCAACGCGCTCAAACGGAACGTTCCTGTAAGGGGCGTCCTCATTGAATGCAGTTGAGGCCGCACCTCCGAAATGCATCAGCCAGTGCTTGCTGACTTCATCGAATTGATGCTGGATCTGCTGGCCTTCGATTCCATGCGCACACGGGGACTCATCCAGATTCCAGAACGGACGGATGACAGCAGCTTGCGGCGGCGGAACGGCTAGGATTGGCATTTGGCGAACAGCTCTCGAGTGTTGTTTGTGATGCAAGCCTCGAAGATCGCATTCTTGCGGTCGTGTAAGGATTCGAAGAACTCCCACACGCCAGCCTCATCTTGAGGAGGGCTGTCGTTGCGGAAGAGATCGACATCAAGCACGACGGAAATAACTCCTGGGCGTGCCGGAGGCACGATGGTCTGGTTGATGAGGGCTGTACCTGGAAGATCATCACAAGGCAAGCGCAGTTGCAGAAAGAACCCATCCAACATCTGAGGTAAGTCCGGAGAAATCTCCGGCGACGTTCGGAAGAACTCCTTCAAATCCACTCGGTCACCGGGAATGTCAATGCGGTTTATATAGCGGACGGCAAGCCGCGTAATCTGCTGCGGCGTCGAAATCTCGCGATAAGTCGACCAGAGTCGCCGCGCCTCGTCACGAAACGTCGCCCAGCGATCATACGGCGCAAGACGGCTGAAGCTGAATCCATTGCGTCGCGCCTGCAGAATCTGACGTTGATCGGCAGAGGCCGACTTATAGCCAATCGATTCCTGAGTGGCAGATGCTGACGCGCTGATTCCTGGTTTCAGCTCGAGCTGTCCGATCGCTTGAAACACCTCTTCCCGGTGTGGGTAGTCGGCAGAGACTGATTCGCATACCTCACTCAAGCGCGCTGCCACCATTTCTGCAGGTTTGACTCGCAGATCGATGATCGCTTCGGTAATAGGCGCATTTGCGTAATGCAGCGTCTGGGCCATAAGCTTAGTTTAGCATGCCACGGTTGACTGATTCTACTGGCTGACTGAACGTCAACGCATGGGTATCGCCGGGGTCGTTGTAACGACGACAGGTCTTGTAGGCTGGCTCGGTCATGGAATCGCTCGACGTTCGGACGAAAGACATGCTTGCCCAAAGCTGCAAGCATGGCACCCGGCGGCTCAATCGGCCGTCGTAGCCTCAGCGCGCTTCCAGGCTTCGATCTCGTCGGCGATCTCGTCCACCGTCTTGCCGGCGAAAAGCTGGCGGCGCACTTCGGTGTAGTTGCCCCGGCCGGGCGACATCTCGGCGACAAACCGCACGGTGTTCGCGATTCCGAGTTCGCGACACAGCACGCGGATCGCTTCCCGATTCAGTTCCGGCTGTTCCAGCAACGGCTTCATCGCTCCACCTCAGCCAGCAAGGCGACGGGATTGCCGGCGCGAAACGAAACGCCGGAAATCCGCCGCAATCTTCGAATCAACCGATCATCGCACGTACAGAATCAGTCGGCCAGTGCAACCTCGGCACAAGCGACGTGGAGCGCGTCCGGTGAAGGAATGCCCTGCGTTGCGAAGCGGACCGTGCGCTGGCGAACCGCCTGATCGATCACTACGTGCCGCTTGCCACCGTCAGGGCTTCCAGAATGACGCTCTGTTTCTCGGCGTCTGTCGATTGTGTTGCTTCGAGGACCAGGATCTCTGATGTTGCGAGGTCGAGATCACCCGCTTCGATCAACTCAATGAGTCGATAGAGCGCGATGGTTTCTTCCACAACACGACGCTGTGATTGATCATCAAAGGGACGGTGCCAGACGCAGGTATCGAATAAACCAACATAGTTGCTCACTCCACAAACACAAACTCCTTCACATTCAGCAGCACGTGTGCCAGATCACGGAAGGCTGCGGACTGTTCGGTCTCTTGTTGAGCGAGGAACGCCATTGCCGCGGCGAGTTCCTCCCCCGTCGGATCGCGGTTGAATGCGGTCTGGTACAACCGGCGAATGCGTGTCGGTCCGTCGTTTGTCTCCCGGGTGATCGCGTCCGCCCAGTGGCTCGCCTGTTGGACGACGAACGGGTTGTTCATCAGCGTCAGTGCCTGGGCCGGGACGTTCGACGTGGACCGCTTCCCCATCGTCGTGAACGGCGTCGGGAAGTCGAACGCCAGGAACATCGGCGACAGGAAGTTGCGGCGGACGTTGATGTACAGGCTGCGGCGGCCGTCGCCGTCCAGCGGGCCGCTTTGCCCCGGCCGGCCGCGGCCTTCCATGAACGGCGTGAGGTGCGGCAGCACGCTGGGTCCGTACATCCGGTCGTCCAACCGGCCGGAGAGTGCCAGCAGTGCGTCGCGGATCGGCTCCGCTTCCAATCGCTGCACGTTCATGCGGTGCAGCAGGATGTTCTGCGGATCGAGTTCCTCGGCCTTCGCGTCGTCGGTCCGGCTCGATTGCCGATAGGTTGCCGACGTGAGCAGCAGCCGGTGGATGTGCTTGATCGACCAGCCGTGCGACATGAATTCGGTCGCGAGCCAGTCGAGCAATTCGGGATGCGACGGCGTCTGGCCCATGTGACCGAAGTCGTCGGGTGTCGAGACAAGACCCCGGCCGAAGTGATGCAGCCACAACCGATTCACCAGCACGCGGGCGGTGAGCGGATTCCGCGCGTCGGCGACGCAGCGCGCCCACTCCAGGCGCCCGCTTCCTGGCTGTCCGTCCTCGGGACCGAGCGGCTGTGAGGTCGTCACCGGTCGCAGCGCTTCGAGAAACTGTCGGCGGACGGCGTCCCCCGGCTTCTTCGGATTGCCGCGGATGAGGATGTGCTCGTCCTCGGACGTGCCATCGGTCATGGCGAGCGCGAGCTGTTGTTCGGGGGGATGGGCGATCAATGTGCGATGTTGGTCGAGGAGCCGGCGGACCTCGTCGGACACCGGCGCTTTCACGGTGCGGCTCTCCGCAAACAGCCAGTTGAGGACGTCGGCTTTGGCGGCCGAATCGACGGCCCGCGAACCCTTGAGGCGGACATCGTCCAGCAGCGATTTGAGCGCCAGCTGATAGACGCGGATCAGATCGTCGCGGGACTCAATTCTCGCGGCGTCGATGCGCTCGGTGAGAAATGGGTTGTACGCCGGTTGGGGCGCGGGGCCGTCGCGGAATTCGATGCGGTCGACGATCACTTCGCCGGCGTCGAGGTCTTCGATTTCGATGTACGCCCGGCTGCCGACGAACCGGGTGACGTCCTGCCGATACCACTTCGGCTGGTCCGTCTGCTCGATGTTGATCGTCAGCGAGCCGTAGAGTGGATTCTGAATCAGGTGAAAGCCGTCGATGATCAGGCTGACCTGACCGTTCTTATGCTTGCGGCCGGGGTCGCCGCCGCCGCGACGGTGCAGGAAGTAATCGATGTACGGCGCGGTGATCGTGAACGTCGGCGAGCGTAGCGTCCCTCGCAGTGTCCCGGCAACGGTGCCGCTTTGCGCCCAGACGGACTGAGGCACGACGGCGCGGATCGGTTGCTCGGGCTGGTCGCCTTGAAGCCACGTCGCGCCGAAGCGATCAGACCGCTCGAACGCGGAACCGTCCTGGAACCAGTCGCCGAGCAGCAAGTTCGCGAGCGTCGGATCCGTCGCCGTCGACACGCTTGCGGTTTCGCGGTCCCGCAAACTCTTCCATCCCGCAATCTGCTGCGGAATCTGCTCCGATCCCCACCAGTGGGCGAGCATGTGGAACGGATGTGCCCGATCCTTGCGGGCCTGCTCGAACAGCATCTTTCGCCACGCGACGGCGTCGGCATCGTTCGACGTCAATCGCCGCGGCAGGTCATTGACGACGGCCTGAGCTCGATCCGTCGCCGCTGGAATCAACACAGTCAGCGATTGCTCGGCGTGCTGGCGTGTCTCACGGACGAACTGTTGCACCGGTTCCTGCGGCCCGAGGTCGGTGATCGTCCGTCGCGAGCTCTGCAGGAACCCGGCGAAGGCGTAGTAATCGGCCTGGCGGATGGCGTCGAACTTGTGATCGTGGCAGCGGGCGCACGCGATCGTCAGGCCCTGGAATGTCTTGCCGATGACGTCGAGCTGGTTGTCGACGGTGTCGCACTCTTCGGCCCGAATGTCGACCGGCGAATGCTTCCCCTGGCCGAACCAGTAGAACGCCGTCGCGACGGCGGACTCGTTGATGGCGGTCGGCGGGTCGCGGCGCGGATCGGGCAGCAGGTCGCCGGCGAGATGTTCGATGACGAAGCGATCGTACGGCAGATCGTCGTTCAGCGCGCGAATGACGTAGTCGCGATACCGCCACGCGTGGGGAATCTCGTAGTCGAATTCGTGGCCCGCGGTTTCGGCGTAACGGACGAGGTCCAGCCAGTGCCGGGCCCACCGTTCGCCATACCGCGGCGATGCGAGAAGGCGGTCGATCAGCCGGTCGTACGCATCGGATGCGTACGACCGGCTGATCGACCGCC
>JAWXBB010000573.1:0-8256 GCA_034439795.1 Planctomycetaceae bacterium
CCGGTTGAGTGATTGATCGCCCTGCGAAGCGTCCGCACGGCTGACACAGCCGTGGCACACGAAGACACGCAGCGGTAGCGTACGCTTGTGTGCCACGGCCGTGTCGGCCGTGTCTTCGAGCGCTTCCCAGGACTGGCTCGCCGCGGAACCCGTCTAGCACCTGCGGACGCCTGTGCTAGAATGCTGGCGGGAGGTCCGAACAACGATGAGCGAAGTGCAAGAGCTGGAAGCCCGAATTCGCATGCTGCCGCGGGAGGCGTTCGCGGAGCTCCGCGATTGGTTGCTGGAACTGGACCAGGAACACTGGGACGGGCAGATCGAGGATGACTTCAATGCGGGCAAATTCGACGCGCTGATCGCGCAGGCCCGCCAGGAGTTCGCGCAAGGCAAGGCCCGCGAACTTTGAGGCACTTCACCTCGTCCGATTTTTGGACGCTCTACCACAAGCTCCCGAAAGAGGTCCGGCAGCTTGCGGACAAGAACTTCGCACTGCTGAAGGCCGATCCCCGGCATCCGTCGTTGCAGTTCAAACGTCTTGAAGAACTGTGGTCAGTTCGCGTCGGCTTGCATGATCGCGCGATCGGCATTGATGCTCCGGGCGGAATCCAAGGGATCTGGATCGGCAGCCACGCCGCCTACGATGCCTTTTGCGGATGACCAACTATGTACCCTGGTGAGTGATTGACCGCTTCTCCAGCCCCGGCGATGGCTTTGTAAATGGCCAAGAAGCGTCCCAAGCCGCCGCCGGTCGATCGCGCGGTCGAGTACATCGACAGTCCGCGGATGATCAGACGACTGCGTTACGGTGACGCGATTTCGGCGACGATCCTCGGAAACTATGGGGTCTACCGTACCGACGTTCGAAGCGGAAAACCGCAGAGCAGTCTCTGCACATGTCCGTCGGAGATCTGGCCGTGCAAGCACACCCGCGCACTGGCCGCCACCTGGGACAACCATCCCGAGACCTTTTTCGATGTGCAAGCCTGGCTCGACAGCCTCGCGACGAGATCCAAGGCCGACTTATTGAAGCTCATCGGCCAGATGGTCCTGGCCTCTCCCGAGTCGCTCAGCGCCTGCGGCTTCGAGGAGTTTCGGCCCCTGGAATCGAATGATGAGTTTGATTGACGCCCGACGGATACCCTGCCGAGCGATTGATCGTCCTGCGAAGCGTCCGCACGGCTGACACAGCCGCGCCGCTCGCCTGGTCCTCCGAGTAATCCGCGCAACATTCTCCGGTAGGGTAAGAGGCTCGAAGATGTCCGCGGGGGGCGCCCGGTGGGTTCGAGTCGCTGGAACTCCCTGATCGGACATCCCACGTGTAGCGCCGCCCACGATTTACGGGCCGAGTTGCGGCTCCTCGCCGCGCGGACCGGGCCGAATGTCACGCTGGAGGGGTTCTGCCGCGAGGTCGGCGTCGCCCGCGGCACCGTCACCCGGTTTTGGGGAACCTGGACCCAACTGCGGCTCGCGGCTGGGCTGCCAGCGCGATGCCGGTCGGCCCGGACAGAGCGCGACGTTCAACGGCTGCGGTGGCGTCGCCGCTTCCGACAGTGCGAGACCGCGGTCACGGTGGTCGTGTGGATGGCGGCCCTCCTCAGTTGGAGTCCAGCCTTCAGGCTGTGCCTTACTGATATTGCGCCGACCGATGCGCGAGCTCGCCATGTCGCCTCATTCGTCGGGAATAAATCCGCGATCGGCGGCTCATCATGGTGGAACCAATTCTTCCTCCCCTCAGGAGGCCACCATGATGTCCCGACCCGTGCGGGTGACGCTCTTCGTGTGTCTGATCAGTTCCGGTTGCGCTCAGGGTTACGACCCGTCGCCGCCGGCTGGGCAAGCGGCTCTCGTGGCACAGGCACCGCAGATTCAGGCCCCGGCCGCGCCGCCGGCCGGTGGCGGAGCGGGCGACCCGGTGCCGGTCCTTGGCGAAGTGCTCGCCGAACGGAAGATCATCTTCAACGGCACGCTCGACGTCGAGGTGAAGGACTTCGGCGCGGCCCACCAGGGACTGCACGCCCTGATGCAACAGTACAGGGCGTTCTTCGCGAAGACCGAAATCCGCGGCGATTCCGGAGCGAAGCGCGTGGGCACGTTCACGATCAAGGTGCCGGTCGAGAGTTTTCAACCGCTGGTGGACGCGCTCGCGGCGTTGGGGAATCCCGTCCGCAATGCGACCGACTCGCAGGACGTGACGGAAGAGTACGTGGACGTGGACGCCCGCGTGAAGAATCTCAAGACCGAGGAGGACGTGCTCAACAAACTGCTCAAGGAGGCGGGCTCGAAGCTGGAGGACGTCTTCCGCATCCGCGAACACGTCCGGCTGAACCGCGAGCAGATCGAGCGGGCGGAAGCCCGCCTGAACGTCCTCGGGAAACTCACCGCGCTCTCGACCATCACGCTGACGCTTCGCGACCGCGAGGAGTACGTCGCCCCAACGGCCGTGGCGGTGACCGAGCCGCCGTCGTTCGGCGAACGGGCCGCCGCCACGTTTTCGTCGTCGTTCGGCGCTCTGCGGTCGTTCGGGGAAACGTTCGCGCTGTTGGTGATCGCGGTCGCTCCGTGGCTGCCGGTGATGCTCGTCGTCGGCGCGATCGCGCGATGGGGCTACCCGTGGGTGTTTCCGAAGTTGAGCCGACGTTGATGAGCGACGTGCCACTGCTTCGGAGTCCTCGGAGAAGCAGTGTTGTGCGACGTGTCCGCCGGCCCGACTCCGATCCGGTTCAGCGGGCAATTTCGCGGTTTTTTCCTCCGTGCTCCCTCGGGCGCTTGCAAATCCGTTCACTGGTGACAATCATGCACCGGTCGTCGCTCGGACGGCGAGCCGTTCGGCTGGTGGCGACGATGAATCGTCTCTCACGTCACTTTTGGGAAAGGGCCTTTCGATGACGCGTTCGGCGTGTTTGGGTGGTGTGCTGTTGTTGCTCGCGGGTGGGTTCCTCGTCGCGCAGGAAGCCGACAAGAAGGCCTCGGGACGGCTCCCCAACAACTACGGCAAGATCGGGCTCACAGACGGGCAGAAACAGAAGATTTACTCCGCGCAGGAGAAATATGGCGCCCAGATCGACGCGCTCGTCAAGCAGACCGAACTCCTGCGCGAGAAGCGTGACACCGAAATCGACGGCGTCCTCACCCCCGAGCAGCGCGACAATCTCAAGAAACTCGTCGGCGAGACGGCGAAGAAGTCAGCCGCCAAGAAGAACGCCGGCAAGGCGGAAGAACCGAAGTCGGAAAAGTAGGCCGGGCACTCCGTGACCGGAACGGCTTCGCGTCACTCCGTGACGCGGCAAGTTGACCGAACCGCGAAGCCGGGAGACTCAAAGCGGCCAATTGGCCGCCAGTCTCCCGGCCGAAGGGTTCGCTCTGTCGATCAACCAACGTCACTGCGAGATCCGTCGCTCCGAACGGCGGATGTAGACCACGCCTGCGAGCGCTGTCAGCACTGCGACGAAGAAGAAGAGGTAGTGCGGCCGGCCGCGGCCGAGGTGGACGAAGACGAAAAGCTGGAACGCATAGAGTATCCACAGAACCGCGAGCACAATCGCAGTGAGCGGGCGGTGTCGCGGGGCCGTTTTAGCGCCAACGATGACGAACGCCAGTCCCATCGCCGTCAGGAATGCGAGCGGCAGGACGTAGCGCTCGACGATCGTCGGCGGCGCGATCGGCGTCCCCGGCAGTTGGGCCATGCGGCGGGGCGTCACGACACGGGTCAGCGCGATGAGTGCGACCGTGGTGAGAATCGAGGCGGGAAGGACGGCGATCCAGCGCAGCGTTTCGACGAGTTTTGGGCGAGCAGTCATGACAATTCTCGGTCACTGGTTCGCGTATCGCACCTCTCCGCCGATGAGGACCATCCGCGCGCGGCCGCGGACGTCCCAACCTGCGAACGGCGTATTGCGGCTTTTGGAACGGAACTGCGACGGGTCGATTGTCCAGCGGGCTTCGGGGTCGATCACCGTCACGTCGGCTTCCATACCAACCGTCAACGTGCCGCGGTCTTTGAGACCGAGGACGTGGGCGGGGCCGGTGGTCAGCTTGGCAATGAGTTGCGGCCAGGTCAGGTGGCCAGGCTCGATCAGGGCCTGAATGCACAACGGGATCAGCGTTTCCAGACCGACAATGCCGAACGGCACGAGGTCGAGTTCGCGGTCTTTCTTCTCCGCGGCGACCGGTTGGTGATCGGACGAGATCGCGTCGATCGTGCCGTCCTGCAGCCCGGCGATCAGCGCGGCGACGTGTTCCGCATTTCGCAGCGGGGGATCGACTTTGTAGTTCGCGTCGTAGTCCTGCATCTGGTCGTCGGTCAGCAGAAGATGATGCACGGCGATGTCGGCCGTGACGCCGAGCGGGTATTGCTTCGCCCGGCGAATGCGTTCGACGGCGTTCTTGGTCGAGATGCACATCAGATGCACGCGGCCTTGCGTCAGTTCGACGAGGGCGATGTCGCGGCCGACCATGATTTCCTCGGCGGCGGCGGGCATGCCGCGCAGGCCGAGCAGCGTGGAGTAGTAGCCCTCGTGCATCACGCCGCCGGCGGTCAGGGTGGCGTCTTGTGGATGCGTGAAGATCGGCCGGTTGAACATGCGGGCGTATTCGAGCGCGCGGCGCAGAATCTCGGCGGACTGAATTGGCCGTTTGGCATCGGTGAACGCGACTGCTCCACCGTCGGCGAGTTGACCGAGGTCCGCCAGTTCCTGCCCCGCATTGCCGCGCGTGACGGCGCCCAACGGATACACGCGGCAGTTGCCGGCCCGTGCGGCCTGCAGAATCACGTACTCGGCCGCGGCCCGGTTATCGACCACGGGTTGCGTGTCGGGCAGGGACGCGATGGACGTGAACCCGCCGGCGAGGGCCGCCGCGGTTGCCGTCGCCGTGGTTTCGTCCTCTTCGTAACCGGGATCGCGCACCCCGGCGTGCAACTCGATGAGGCCGGGACAGACGATGGACCGCGTGCAGTCCACGACCTCATCGGCCTGACCGCCGACGGCGCCGACCTCGGCAATGCGGCCGTCGCGAATCAACACGTCGCCGACCGCATCGAACTTGCGGGCGGGGTCGATGATCCGGCCGTTACGGAGGAGCAGCGTGGGCATCGGTCTCTGGGTTCAGTGGAGTTTGCGACCCGTGGCGACACGGGACTGATAACACAAGTGCAGGCACGCCATGCGGACGAACAGGCCGTTGGTCACCTGGTCGAGAATCACGCTGCGATCGCCGTCGGCGACGTCGGGCGTAAGCTCCACGCCGCGGTTGATCGGGCCCGGCGCGAGAATCAGCACGTCTTCCTTCGCCCGGCGGACGCGCTGGCCGTTCATGGCGAAGAAGTGAGCGTACTCGTAAATCGACGGGAAGAATGCCGATCGCTGCCGCTCGGCCTGAATGCGGAGCAGGTTGACGACGTCCGCTTCGGCGAGGACGTCGTCCAGGTTGTAACGGACTTCGACACCGAGTTTCTCGACATGCGGCGGGATGAGCGTCGCCGGGCCGCAGACGATCACCCGCGCGCCGAGCTTGGTCAGTCCCCAGATGTTGGAACGGGCGACGCGGCTGTGCAGGATGTCGCCGACCAGGACGACGGTGAGTCCCGCGATCGTGCCGCGATGTTCGCGGATTGTGAAGATGTCGAGCAGGCCCTGCGTGGGATGTTCGTGAGTGCCGTCGCCGGCGTTGATGATGCTGGCGTCGAGGTGTTTGGCGAGGTGATGCGGGGCGCCGGACGTGCTGTGCCGGACGACCATCACGGAGACGCCCATCGCCTCGATGTTGCGGGCGGTGTCGATGAACGTCTCGCCCTTCGAGAGGCTGCTGCCGGCGGACGTGAAGTCCACCGTATCGGCACTCAGGCGTTTGGCGGCGAGGCTGAAACTGGTCCGCGTGCGGGTGCTCGGCTCGAAGAACAGGTTGCCGACCGTAACCCCTTTAAGCGCGGCGAGTTTCGTTTCGCCGGCGGCGTGCAGCCGTTTGAATTCGGCGGCGGTGTCGAGAATCTGCGTGATTTCGTCGGCGGAAAGCTCCTGCAACCCCAGCAAATGCTGGCGGGTCCAGGGAGCGGTGGCGGTCGAGGTCGCTGGTTCCATAGTTCCGGCCGAAGTCTGGTGGGGATCGTACCGCGATGATGGCCGGGGTTCAACGCGCGGCGATCACGCGGCGCGTGTGAACACCTGGGTGCCATGCTCCCAGTTTTGGGGGAGCATGTGCTTTCCTCCTGCCACGATGTCGAAGACATGCTTGCCCAAAGCTGCAAGCATGGCACCCAAGCAGGCGACTTGCGACTACGCCGCGCGACAACGACCGGATGTGACCTCGCGCAAATCGACCAGCGAGCCGATGTTGCCCGTCACCGGTTGTGACTGGAACCGGCCGTCCTGGGCGTCGACGCGCATCCGCACGGGTTGCGTGGGGGAGAGCATCGTCGAAATCACTTTGCCGGTGACTTCCGAGCCGGGGACCATCGTCAACTTGAACCGTTGCAGGATCGCCGCGGGGACGGTCTTCAGAATCACCATCGCCAGGGGACCGCCGAGGCACATCCGCGGACCGGCTCCGTAGGGGAGGTACGCGTAGGGCGAGGGGCTGATCGTCGCCCAGCGATCCGGCAGGAAGGCGTCCGGGTCCGGGAACAGTTCGGGCAAATGGTGCGTGATGTACTGACTGAACACGACCCCCGCGCCGGCCGGCAGATCGAACGGCCCGAGCCGCGTCGGTTGGGCGACGATCCGCTGCGAATACGCACTGGCGGGGAGCACACGCATGCTTTCCTTGATGACGCGCTCCATCAATGGGACGCGGTCGATTTCCTCCATCGTCGGGTAACCGCCGGTCAGTTGCGACTGGAATTGCTGATGCAGCCGCGACATCGCGCTGGGATGTTGGGCCAGCAGGAACAGCGTCCAGGTGAGCGAATGGGCCGTGGTCAAATGGGCGGCGGCGAAGATGAGGGCCGTCTGGCCGATGAGCTCCTCATCGCTCATGCGTCCCTGATCGTCGTGCGCGGCGAGCATCATCGACAGGGCGTCGCAGCCGTGCCCAGCCGATTGCCGGCGCTGCTGGATCAGGCCGGCGATCTGCTCTTCGAGTTCGCGCGACAGATCGAGCAGCACTTCGTACCGGTCGGCGAACTGCGGATGCGCGACGAGCGCCCCCATGCCGATCTCGTGATTGAGATGGACCCATTGGTCGATCATCCGGCCGATGCGATACGCCATGTCGCTGTCGGCGGTGCCGAACAGAATCAGGCTGGTCAGCCGCAGCAGGAATTCGGTCATGTCGCGGGAGAGGTCGCGCTCCTGGCCCGGTTGCCAGTCGGCGAGCATTGAATCGCACAGTGTTTTGAGCGTGGGCAGATAACCTTGAATCGCCTTCTTGAGGAAGGCGTCCATGACCAGCCGGCGATTGTGCTTGTGCTGCTCGCCGTTCATGCTCAACAGGCCCGACGTCAACCGGCGCTGCGGCGAATTCTTCGGACCGCGCACGGCGAAGAACCGGGAATGGTAAGTTTGGGCGTCGCTGAGCACCTGATGGTTGTAATCCGGACCGAACACGAAGTGGATGCGTGTGCCGTCCTGTTCGAGCGCCCCGATCAGCCCGTGTTCCCGATGCAAACGCTGCATGCAGGCGATGGGATCGTCGGGAAAGGTCAGGAAATCGCCCTGCGTGACGGGCAGTTGCGGGGCAACATCATTCAGGGGCAGCGTGGCGGCGGTCATCGGATGTGTCCAACCCAGGCGATCGGCGGAATCTGCCGATTCTGGCGGGGCTTGTAACAGATGCTTCGCAATTCCGCCTAGAGCAGTTCGCGCGCCGCGACCCCTCTCTTGACCGCGGTGCTGAAGGCGAGATATTGCGTTCACGGTTCGAATCTCCGCGCGAAAAGTCGTCGCCTGTTCACAGGTCTCCCATGAGCGTTCGCCGCCGTCGACGTTGGATCTTGCGGGTGGCCAGCTCAGGGTTGGTTGCCGTGTCCGTGGCGTGGCCGGCGTGCGCCCAGGATTGGCTGACGCTGCGCGGCCAGTCGGACGACGTCGCCACCGAACGGTCGGCGTCCTATCTGCAGTACGAGCCGCAGAACTCCACGTTGCCGAGTCCGCCGCAACAATTGCTCCCATCCTCGCCGGTCATCGAAGATCCGTTGCTCGCCCCGCAGGAACCATTGCCGCCGATCGCTCCGTACGGCACGCAATTCGTCATGACGTGGAACTCGGGCAGCGGAGACGGCCTGGGGATCACGACATTCGATCTGCGGCAGACATTGGTCTTTCC
>JAWXBB010000574.1:0-12701 GCA_034439795.1 Planctomycetaceae bacterium
GCCGCGCCGGTGGCTGCGGCCGCCAAGCCCGCGCCGTCGGCTCCCGCGGGGAAACCGGGTTCCACCGCGGACATCCTCGCCAAGATTCGCGCCCAGAAAGCGGGTGCCGCCGCCCCCGAGACAGCCGCTCCGGCGACTGCAGCCGCGCCCGTGGCCGCAGCGACTTCGGCTCCTGCCGCCGTCGCCGCCAAGCCGGCAGCGCCATCGGGTCCGCTTCCTTCCGTAGCCGACATGGTGCGGGCGGCGCGACAAGGCGCTGTGGCCGCTCCAGTCGCGACTGCTGCGCCAACCCCCAAGCCGCCGGTTGTTGCTCCGCCGATGCCCGCCAAGCCGGTTCCGGTGGCGGCCAGGAAGGGAGCCGCTCCGGCACCCGCCCGTCGCAGCCTGAGCGCCATCGTCACCGTGGCCGCGGTGAGTGTGACCAGCATCGTTCTGGGGGCGCTCGCCAGCAGTCCGTTGCTGATCTGTTTCGGCGTGTTCGTGTGGGGCCTGTTGATGACGCCGTTCGCCGCCGCCTGGGCGTCGGTCTCCGCGGTGACCGGGATTTCGGTGCTGGGGACGGCCCGGTTCATGTTCCCGAATGTGCTCGTCGAGCCACCGTCGAAGTTCAAGGTCGGCCCGGCCAGCGACTACCCGCTCAACACGGTGTCGAACAAGTGGAAAGACCAGTTCGGCATCTGGGTCGTGCATACGGATCAGTACGAGGGCAAGAATCTGATCTACGCCCTGTCCACCGTCTGCACGCACCTCGGCTGCACGCCGAACTGGCTCGACGGCGAACAAAAATACAAATGTCCCTGCCACGGCTCGGGCTTCTACATGACGGGCGTCAACTTCGAGGGTCCGGCCCCGCGTCCGCTGGAGCGGATGGGGCTGCGGATCGCCGAAGACGGCATGCTGGAAGTCGACAAGAGCGTCAAGTTCCAGCAGGAAATGGGGCAGTGGACCGACGCCTCGTCGTTTGTGGAAGTGGCGTAGTGGAATGTCGAATGTCGAAATCCAAATGTCTAAATGAAGAGGGGCAAACTCTTCCCTTTCGACATTTGGATTTCGACATTCGACATTGATTGAAATCGTTACTCATTCGCTCCACCCGGGATCGAACCAGAATATGTCAGTCGGCGATTACATCCGCGAGTCGCAGGTTTGGAAGAGCATCTTCCGGCATCCCGCGCCGGTCGACCGCCGCAACCGCGTGGTGGTGATGCTCACCAACTTCTTCCTGCACCTGCATCCGGTGTCGGTGAAGCAGCAGGGGATCGCGCTCTCGTACACCTGGTGCATGGGGGGCATCACGTTCTTCCTGTTCCTGGTGGAGACCATCACCGGCGTGCTGCTGATGTTCTACTACCGGCCCACTTTGCAGTTCGCGTTCAACGACATCCTCGCTCTGCGCGACGTGACCACGCTGGGCATCATGCGGGAGATTCACCGCTGGGCCGCCCATGCGATGGTGATCACCGTCTGGCTGCACATGTACCGCGTGTTTCTCACCGGCAGCTACAAGCCGCCGCGGGAATTCAACTGGGTGATCGGCGTTTTGCTGCTCGTGCTCACGCTGCTGCTGTCGTTCACCGGCTACCTGCTGCCGTGGGATCAGTTGGCGATCTGGGCCATCACCGTCGGTTCCAACATGGCCCGTGCGACGCCGTTCCTGGGGTATGAAGGCCCCGGTGCGCAGCTGCTGAATGTGGGCGGGTTCGACCTCATCACCAGCGGCAGCGACGCCCGGTTCCTGCTGCTCGGCGGCCGGTTCGTGGGCGAGGACACGCTGAACCGGTTCTACATCCTGCACTGCGTCGCGATTCCGCTCGTGGTCGCGCTGCTCATTGCGATTCACTTCTGGCGGGTCCGCAAAGACGGCGGCATCAGCCAGCCGTTGTAGGGACCGCGAAACCGCAAGCGTCGTTCGCTCAATGTCTTGGTCTTCGCTAACGCCTGAAAACTAACGCCTAACGCCTGACACCTATGTTAACCCACCATCCCGACCTGACCGCGTCTGTGATTTACGGCCTGGGCTGGGTCTACCTGTTGCTGTTCTTCATGAACGCCGCGTGGGTCTGGCGGAGCTACGCCGTCGACGGAAGCGTCAAGCTGTTCGGGCAGGACGTGCCGGCCGTATCGTTCTGGGCGATTTACGCCGCGATGCTGCTGATGGTCGCGACTGCCCACCTCACCGGCTCGAACACGCCGGGGATGTTTCTGCTGCGGATGCCGGACTTCGTGAAAGACGGCTTCAACGCGGCGTCGAACCCGGTGACGTTCTTTGCGTTGTCGACGATCCTGTTCGTGCTGGTGATCTGGCTGCGGGAATGGCTGGTGAAGCCGACCGTGGGCTGGCTGCTGCTGAATCTGGCCTGCCTGTATCTGGCGCTGAGCATGACGGACTACGACTTCCGCCAGATCGTGGGGAAGCCGGACAACGTGCCCATCGTGGCGATGCTGTTCATCGTGGGGTTCTTCACGTGGCTGTCGTTCTCGCGGGCGGTCGACAACGACCACCGCCGCGCGGCAGGCCGGCCGCTGTTCGAGCAGGAGAAGAACGAAAAGGTGCTGGTCTGGCCCGATCTGGTCTACACCGAACTGATCTGCATGGTGGTGGTGACGGTGGTGCTGGTCGCCTGGGGCATCGTGCTGCAGGCGCCGCTGGAAGAGCCCGCCTCGGCCGCGAAGACGCCGAATCCGTCGAAGGCCCCGTGGTACTTCCTGGGCCTTCAGGAAATGCTGGTGTACTACGACCCGTGGATGGCCGGCGTGGTGCTGCCGAGCATGATTCTCGTCGGTCTGATGGCGATTCCCTACATCGACTTCAACAAACTGGGCAACGGCTACTACACGTACAAGGAACGCAAGTTTGCGATCATCACGTTCATGTTCGGCTTCCTGCCGCTCTGGGTGTCGATGATCGTGCTGGGGACGTTTCTCCGCGGCCCAAACTGGAATTTCTTCGGTCCGTATGAGTATTGGGACGTCCACAAGCTGGAGCTGCTGAACAACGTCAACCTGTCGGAGATGTTCTGGCTCGACCTGTTGCAGCGGCCGTTGCCCATCGCACCGGCGGGGTCGGATCTGTTGACGCAGATCGGCTACATCCTGCTGCGCGAGGGCGTCGGTATCATTGCCGTGCTCGCCTATCTGTTCTTGCTGCCGCCGATCATGGCCGTGACGATTTTCCGCAAATTCTACCTCAAGATGGGTTTCATCCGCTTTTTGGTGTTGTCGAACCTGCTGCTGTTCATGGCGGCGTTGCCGATCAAGATGCTGCTGCGGTGGACGGTGACGCTGAAATACATCGTGGCGATTCCGGAGTGGTTCTTAAACATTTAGTCGAGGGCTAAAGGCTGAGGGCTGAGAGCCGGAAGCCAGGTCCTGGACATAACCTGCTGAGTGCCGACGATGCCGGCGACTGACGAATTCGTTCGCGACCTGAAACTGATGCACAAGGTGTTCTGCGCCAGCGCCGTCGCGCTGCTTGCGGTCACGTTGTGGATGATGTGGGCCGACGACGAATGGCGCGGCTATCAGCGCACGGCGCTGGCGCACGTCGCCAGCCGGGACAAGGCCCGGATTGCGGAGATTCAATCGCAACCCGAGCATCAGGCAGCCGTCGCCGAAGCCGATCAGCAAGTGCAACTGGCGAAGCAGCAAATCACCGCCCGCGAAGCCGATCTCGACGCGATTGAAAGCAAGATTGCGGAGATGTCGGCCGACACCGCCGCGACGATGCGCATCCTGCGCGAGAAGCGGGCCGTCCGCGACGTCCGCCGGGCCGAGTACGGCCTCAAGATCCGCGATAGTGCGCCGGCCGAAGTGACCGGCACCGCGAAGGCTGCCTTCGACGCCGCCCAGACCGACGCCGATAAGTACGAAACGGAATACGCCCAGAAGGCGTACGATCTGGCCCAGGCGAAATCGCAACTGAACCAGCTCACCAAGGCCCGCGACGACGCCGATACCGCGCTGAAGAAGCTCACCGCCGACGTCACCCGGCTGTCGAAGGCGATCAACAAGATTCAGCCCGAAAACCCGTTCTCGGCGTTCAAGCGCGACCTGATGCTGCTGCCGATCATCAACGGCTTCAACTCGCCCGAACGCATTCAACAGGACTGGCTGCCGAATCTGGAGATCACCCTGGGCGGGATGTCGATGGTGGACCGGTTCGACCGCTGCCGCACCTGCCATCACATGATCGACAGCGTCGACATCGGCACCAATCCGGCGTTCCCGCACGGAACGGGCGAGAAAGATTCCGGCACGTACGAACATCCGTATGCGTCGCATCCCCGGCTCGATCTTTATCTGACGGCGGCCAGCCCGCATCCGCTGCCGAAGTTCGGCTGCACGATCTGCCACGAGGGTCAGGGCTCGGGCACGTCGTTCCAGAACGCCTCGCACACGCCCAACGATCCGCACGAAATGCATCGCTGGGAGATGCCGCAGCAGAAAGACGGCAAAGGCGGCCACGGCTGGTTCAACAACCATTTCTGGGAACGCCCGATGTACCCGGATCGGTTCAAGGAATCGACCTGCATCAAGTGCCACGTCAACGTCACCGAACTGGGCGTGAACGCCAAGTTCGGTGCGACCGCTCCGAAGGTGGTCCGCGGCTTCGATCTGGTGCAGACCTACGGCTGCTTCGGCTGTCACGAAATTCACGGCTTCGAGGCCGGCAAGCCGATCGGCCCCGATCTCCGTCTGGAGCCGTCGGCCGAAGATCTCGCCAAGATGGCCGACGATCCGAAGGCCGTCCCCGGCAAGATGCGGAAGGTCGGTCCGTCGCTGCGGCATCTGGCCTCCAAGACCGATTCGGGCTGGGTCGAGCACTGGACCGAAGAGCCGAAGCAGTTCCGTCCGACCACCCGCATGCCGCAGTTCTTCAAGCTGACCAACCAGCAGGACGCCACCGCGGCGAAGTTCAATCCCGTCGAAATCGCGGGCATGGCGTCGTATCTGCTGACAAAGTCGCAGGCCATCGAGTTGATGACGCCGAAAGCGGACTATCAGCCGAACGCCGAGCGCGGCA
The DNA here is from genome assembly GCA_034439795.1 of Planctomycetaceae bacterium. GTDB lineage: Bacteria > Planctomycetota > Planctomycetia > Planctomycetales > Planctomycetaceae > DSVQ01. The sequence goes on from JAWXBB010000574.1 coordinate 5,024, forward strand.
AGGAGTTCTTCGCGACCAAGGGGTGCGTGGCCTGCCATACGCACCAGGAAATGCCGGCGGTGAAGGCGGACTTCGGCCCGGAACTGTCGCGCGTGCATGCCAAAATTCGGCCCGGACAGGAGGGCTTCAACTGGCTCTACACGTGGATTCGCGAGCCGGAGCGGCATCATCCGCGGACCAAGATGCCGCACCTGTTCCTGAACCCCGAAGGGGAGGGGGACAAGCACGTCGACTATGCCGCCGACATCGCCGCGTTCCTGCTGAAGTCGACCGGTTCGCCCGCGGACTACAAGCCCACGGCGGAGTATTCGGCGACGCTGGTCGACGATGCGGCGCTCAACGAACTCGTGCGGTACTTCCTGACGAAGCTGCTCACGCAGCAGCAAATCGAAGGGGTGATGCAGAGCGGCGTCTATCCCACCCCCAAGGCGAACGTCAAGGGGGATGAAATCGAGCTGGTGAAGGAGATGGATGGCGCGCTCGATGAAACCGAATGGCGGAACCGCAAGCTGCTGTACGTCGGCCGGAAGTCGATCACCAAGTATGGTTGCTACGGCTGCCACGACATTCCCAACTTTGAAGCCGCCCGTCCGATCGGCACCGCGCTCCAGGACTGGGGCAAGAAGGACACCTCGCGGCTGGCCTTCGAGCACATTCACGAGTACCTGCATCATCACGGCCAGCCCGATTTGGGCATGGACCTCGAAACGCTCTCGCCGAGCGACGCCGCCCGGTTGGGCGTCGAGCCGGCCCGCGGCGTGCGGATCAGCGGCATCGAGCCGGGCGTCGAGCCTCTGCCGCTCGTGCTGACCAGCGCGGACGGCCCGGAGGCCGCCGACGTCTTGCAGATCGACGACGTGGTGCTCACCTGCGACGGGGTGACGATCACCGACGCCCGCCAGTTGAGCGCGCGGCTGCGGCAGACGGTCCCGGCGTCGGCCATCGCGCTGACCATTCACCGCGGCGGCCAGGAGCTGCAGGCCCGCATCGTGCCGGACGGCTCGCTGTACGAGCGCGTGGTCTCCGGTTTGGAAGCCGCCGACAATCACGAGTTCAAGGATAAAGCCGACGAGGAGCGCGAACTGTCGGCGGCGTTCTATTACGAAAGCCTGTCGCATCACACGCGGCCCGGCTTCCTGTGGCAGAAGCTGCGGCAGCCGCGCAGCTACGACTACAAGATGACCGAGACCAAGCCCTACGACGACCGGCTGCGGATGCCCAAGTTCCCGTTCTCGGAGGAGGACATCGACGCCATCGCGACGTTCGTGCTTGGGCTGCGGGCCGAACCGCCCGGTCCTGACTATATGTATAACCCGTCCGGCAAGGCGGGGGACATCATCCGCGGCGAGCAACTGTTGGAGCAGTTCAACTGCGCCGGCTGCCACCTGCTCGAACTGCCGGAAATCCGGTACGGGGCCAATCTCGACGACATCGTCGCCACCGACGCTTCGGTCGAGTTCCCCGCCGCGGTCGCGTTGCTGAAGCGGCTCAAGCCGCCGCGGAACGGCCTGACCGGCGGACAGCACGTCGTGAAGTTCGTCGGCGACGTCGAGGACAAGACGGACGATAAAACCGAGACGCTGCCGGTGGTCGGGTTCCACGGGATGGTCGTGGCGACTCCCAATCCCGAGGACGATCCGGACGATCGGGAATACGTTGCGGAACTGTGGGAAACGCTGAAGGTCGGCGACAAGGAACTGTTCCCGACGTCGAAGCTGATCTTCCCCGCCGCCGCCTTGCAGGAGATTCGTCCGGCTCGCGGCGGACAGTATGCCGAGTGGCTGGCCAACCGACTGGTGGAGAACAAGCAGGTCAAGCAACTTTCGCTGGGCCAGCAGGCCAGTCCGCCGCCGTTGTATCTGGAAGGGATCAAGGTCCAGACGCCGTGGCTGTACAACTTCCTGCGTAATCCGCATCAGATCCGGCACACGACCGTGCTGCGGATGCCGCGGTTCAACATGAGTAACGATGAAGCCCGGGCGCTGGCGAACTACTTTGCCGCCGTGGACAACGCGGCGTATCCGTATCAGACGGTCCCCGAGCGCGAGACGCAGTACCTTGCCGCGATGAACGCGGAATTTCACGAGCAGCACGCCGGGAAGTCGCACGACTACCTGACGGAGTCGTGGAAGGTGCTGAACAGCCCGCTGTGCGTCAAATGTCACGCCGTCGGCGGCCGGCAGCCGGTCAGCACCGAGCCGGCGAACGACATCCGCGCCCCGAATCTGGAGATGGCCGGCGAACGGCTGCGGCCCGACTGGCTGCTGCTGTGGCTGTACAAATCCCCGTGGATCACGCCGTACACCTCGATGCCGCAGAACTTCCTGCCGGGCAAGAAGGCCCTGGAGGAACTGTTCGACGGCGACGGCAATGCCCAGACGCAGGCCGTGCGCGACGCGCTGGTGAACTACCACCGCCTGATGGAACGGGACGGGCGGATTGTCTACGATCCCATGACGACGACTCCGCCGCCCAAGGCGGGCGCCGGAGGAGGAGAATGATGCGGTCTCTACGAACAGCAGCCTGGGCGATCGTGCCGGCGGCGGCCCTGGCGATGTGCGGTTGCGGCGGCGGGGCCGATGCCACGACGACCGTGACCTACCGGCCCAGCCGTTCCGACGCAGCGGTCGCCACCGATGCCGTGCCGGGTGCAGCCGCAGCAGCGAGCACCGAGGTCGCCGTGGCCGGCGGCGTCGGCAGCATCAAGGGGCGCGTGCTCATTCAGGGGAACGTCCCCCCGCTGCCGCCGCTCTATGCCAAGGGGGCCGCACCGAAAGATCCGACGATCTGCGGCCTCGAAGCGGCGCCGAATGAGTCCATCGTCGTCAACGACGGCGGGCTCGCCAACGTGTTCATCTATCTGCCGAAACCGCCGAAGGGGTACGCGTCGTCGCCGGTCACGGAGCCGGCGATTTTCGACCAGAAGTATTGCGTGTTCAAGCCGCACGCCCTGGTGGTGCGAACCGGTCAGCCGCTCAGCATCCTGAACGACGACCCGGCGCTGCACAATACGCACACCTATCCAAGCCGGAACACCGGCTTCAATCAGGGCATTCAGGCCAACGACCGCACCGGCGTGAAGCTGGTCTACACCAAGCCGGAGGCGAAGCCGTTGCAGGTCGGTTGCGACGTCCACAACTGGATGACCGCCTACCATCTGCCGGTCGATCATCCGTTCGCCGTCGTATCCGGCCCCGATGGATCGTTCGAGATCAAGGATCTCCCGGCCGGAAAGCACGATTTCAAGGTCTGGCACGAGAAGGCCCTTGAACTGGAAAAGGCGTTCTCCATCACCGTCAAGGCGGGGGAGACGGTTGAAATCGACATCCCGGTCGCCGCGTCCAAGCTCGCCGGATTCCAAGCGGCCCCCTCCAAGATCATCCAGTTGTCCTCCACCCGATAGGGTGCGTCTCATGCACGGTCGAAAGTTTTCGATGTTCCGACATTCGGCATCCGCCGCGCTCCTCGCCGCCGCATCGCTCGGACTGGTGCTGACTGGCTCCGGCTGCGCGAAGAACCCCGAGGCGCAGTTCGCCTGGCGGGATTCCACCGAATTGCTGATTCCCGATGCGCGGAAAACCGTGCAGAAGACCATGCACGAGAGTTTCGGGACGCCGCACGACCTGGTGGCGTGGGCGCGGATGCCCGTCCAATACGGTGGTCTGGCTCCGGCGGCCGCGGCCACTGACGATGCCGCTGCCGGCGATGCGGCCCCGGTCGACAACGGCCCCTTCGGGCATCAGTTGCAGCTCGGCCGGCAGGTCTACATGAAGAACTGTCTGCACTGCCACGGCGTGGCGGGGGATGGCGCCGGTCCGACGGCCCGGTATCTCAATCCGAAACCCCGCGACTACCGTCTGGGGCTGTTCAAGTTCACCTCGACGCTCGCCCCGGAACGGATCACGCGCGACGACCTGCATCGCGTCGTCAAATACGGCATTCCGGGGACGTACATGCCGTCGTTCCTGCTGCTCGACAAACCCGGCACCGGCGACGTCAACACCAAGGCGGTGATCGAGTACGTCCGCTGGCTGGCGATGCGGGGCGAGATGGAAAAGCGGATCGACGACGAGTTGGTCGATTACTCGCTGGCCTCCATCGACGACGAAATCGCCAAGGCGAAGAACTCCTACGAGTCCGCCAAAGCCTCGGGCGAAAAGGCGGACCCGCCCCCCAGCCGGTCGGCGTTGACGAGGAAGGCCGCCGGCGACTTCAAGACGTATCTCGCCGAGGACTACGCCGACGCCGTCGACGGCACCGCCGACTTCATCGCCGAGAACTGGATCCGGGCCGACGAAGAAGCCAGCCTCATTGTCCCGAAGGTGGCCCGCGTGACCGACAATGCGGCGTCGCGCGAACGGGGGCGGCTGCTGTACATGTCCGACAAGACGAAGTGCTACACCTGCCACGGCCACACCGGCAAGGGGAACGGTCCCGCGACGGAGGACTTCTGGCCCAAGCCCGGCTCAACGGAGAAGTACGCCAACCGGGGCCTGCACGACGTGTGGGGGAACAAGCTGTCGCCGCGGAATCTGCGGCAGGGGCAATACCGCGGCGGTCGCCGGCCGGTCGACGTGTTCCGCCGGATCTACGCGGGAATCAAGACGACGCCGATGCCCGCGTTCGGCGGCACGGTGCTGAAGGACGAAGACATCTGGGACGTCGTGAATTACGTGATGAGCCTGCCGTACGAGCCGGAGGTTCCGTCCGCGGGGCCGGCGAAGGCTCCGCGGATGGCGGCGACCGAGGCCCGGCAGTAGTCGATTTTATCCCGGTCGGCGGACCGGTTTGCGAGTGAGGTGCGGACGTGGGCAAGTTTTGGGCGGTGTTCTTCATGGTCTTCGCAGTGGCGTGCGTCGCCCTCTGCGCCGTCGCGCCCTATTGCGGCTGGTGGTTCCCCGGTGACGGCAAGGCGCACAGCACGCTCGGCCAGAAGATCGACGATCTGTTCTATCTGATTCTGGTGATCGTCACGGTCACGTTCATCGGCACGCAGATCGCCATCGGCTACGTGCTGTGGCGCGGGGCCACGCACAATCCCAACGAGAAGGCGCTGTTCAGCCACGGCAGCCACACGCTGGAGGTCGTCTGGACCATCGTGCCGTCGGGCGTGCTGCTGTTCATCGCGCTGTACCAGATGGACGTGTGGGCGCACTACCGCATCAAGACGTACTTCCCGCAGAAGATGGAGCCGGTCGCCGAGGTCACGGCCCGGCAGTTCGAGTGGCGCATCCGCTATCCGGCCCGCGGCAAGAAGCTGATGCCCACGCCGCAGCCCGACGACATCTACACGGTGAACGACATCCACGTCCCGACGGGCCACCCGGTGGCGATCAGCCTGCGGACCGAGGACGTGCAGCACTCGTTCTTCGTCCCCATGCTCAGGGTCAAGCAGGACGCCGTACCGGGGCTGGTCATTCCCGTCTGGTGGGAGATGACCGACACGGGCACGTTCGAGGTGACCTGCGCCGAGTTGTGCGGCTGGGGCCATTACAAGATGAAGGCGCAGGTCGTCGCCCAGTCCGAGGACGATTTCGAGGCTTGGAAGACGACCACCGCGGCCGAGCAGTTTTACGACGGCGTTCCCAGGTCCGCAACGGAAGTTGCACAGCGGCCTCAGGGCGAATAACCCCGGGAACGGAAAGGCAACATTCGTGAGCACCCTCACCCCCTCCATCGAACACGCCGGCGGACACGACGATCACGGCCCCGGCCATCACGCCGAGCCGCATTCGCTGTCGCTGCTGATGAAGCTGCCGACGTTCTCGCGCGACCACAAGGTCATCGGCCTGCAGTTCCTGATCACCACGCTGCTGATGATGATGGTCGGCGGGGCGCTCGCCCTCGGCGTGCGGTGGCAACTGGCGTTTCCGTGGCAGCGGATGCCGATCATCGGCGACACCATCTTCGCGGCCCATGGCGGACAGATCACGCCCGAAATGTACACGATGCTGGTGACCATGCACGCCTCGGTGATGATCTTCCTGGTCATCATTCCGATCCTCGCAGGCGCGTTCGGGAACTTCCTGATTCCGCTGCAGATCGGGGCCGACGACATGGCCTTCCCCACGCTCAACATGCTGAGCTACTGGTTCATGCTGCCGGCGATCGTCTGCTTCGCGTTCGCCCTCGGACTGGCCCCGGAATGGCTGTCGGGCGTCGGGGGCATGAACGCCGGCAACGCCCAGGGGTGGACGTCGTACCCGCTGCTGTCGGCGTTGCCCGAGGCGGCCCCCGGCTCGCAGATGGCGCAGACGTGGTGGCTGATCGGGCTGACGCTCATCGGCGTGTCGTCGATGATGGGCTCGGTCAACTATCTGACCACCATCATCAACATGCGGGCCCCCGGCATGACGCTGTTCCGCATGCCGCTCACCATCTGGTCGATGTTCATCACCGCGATCCTGCAGGCGTTCGCGCTTCCCGTGCTGACGGCCGCCGGCTTCATGCTGCTCGCCGATCGGGTGATGGGCACGTGCTTCTTCATCCCCTCGGGCATCATCGTCAACAACGCGGCTCCGACCGTGGGCGGCGGGCAGCCCCTGTTGTGGCAGCACCTGTTCTGGTTCTACAGCCACCCGGCCGTGTACATCATGCTGCTTCCCGCGATGGGCATGGTCTCCGACATGCTGGCCTGCATGAGCCGCAAGCCGGTGTTCGGCTACAAGCCGATGGTTTATTCGCTGGCGGCGATCGCCGGGCTGGGCTTCATCGTCTGGGGCCACCACATGTTCACGTCGGGCATGAACCCGGCGCTCGGCATGACGTTCATGGTCTCGACGATGATGATCGCCCTTCCGTCGGCCATCAAGACGTTCAACTGGATCGGCACGATGTGGGGCGGGCGGCTGCAGTTCAACGCGGTCATGCTCAACTGCATCGCGTTCGTGTCGCTGTTCATCATCGGCGGGCTGTCGGGGATCTTCATGGCGGCCGTGCCGGTCGACATCTACATCCACGACACCTACTTCATCGTGGCCCACTTCCACTACGTGCTGTTCGGGGCCACGCTGTTCGGCGTGTTCGGGGCGATCCAGTTCTGGTTCCCCAAGATGTTCGGCCGGATGATGAACGACACGCTCGGCCAGATTCACTTCGTGCTGACGTTCATCGGCTTCAACTGCACGTTCTTTCCGATGCACCTCCTGGGCGTCGCCGGCTTCCCGCGCCGCTACGCCGATCCGTACCACTTCCCCTACCTCGAACACCTGTTGCCGCTGAACCAGTTCATCACCGGGGCGGCGATCCTGATGGGCGTGGCCCAGATCCTGCTCTTGTACAACTTCTTCAGCAGCATGTTCATCGGCAAGAAGTGCGGCCGCAATCCGTGGAACGCCAACGGCCTCGAATGGACCACGCCGTCGCCGCCGGGACACGGCAACTTCGACATCCCGCCGATCTGCTACCACGGCCCGTACGAATACTCGTCGCCGCTGTCGAAGGACAAGGACTACCTGCCGCAGACCGAATACGTCCCCTTGGAGCAGCGCCGGGCTGTCCAGGCTAAGCCGCACTGATCCGCCGATGTCGTTGCAACTGGCCACGGACCACCGACCACCGACCACTGACAATGCTCTTCGCCTCCCACGATCGCTGGCTCCACCGCCTGGCTTGGCTGACGGCGCTCGTTGCGCTGCTGCCGATCAGCGTCGGCGCGGTCGTGACCACCGTCGACGCC
>JAWXBB010000575.1:0-7939 GCA_034439795.1 Planctomycetaceae bacterium
GTCAGCTACCTTGGTCTCCGGGCAGCTTACCGGGCAACGAGCGACCCATGCCCGAAATGACCATTGCCGACGGGCGATTTCCTTGCGCTAGTGCCATTCGCGATTAGCCGGTGGTTGAGCGCAGCGACACCACCGGTTGACGGCGGATGAATGCGTTCGACCCCGGCAGGGGTCGCAGCACTTGTCGGCGCTGCGACCCCTGCCGGGGTCGATCCGTTGATCGTACCCGATTCCGGTGGTGTCGCTGCGCTCAACCACCGGCTAATGGCTGTTGTCCCTCCGGGACAGATCAAGAGACGAATCGCTCGCGCGCGTCACCGCGGCCGTGGTTATCGCCGTCTGAGTCACGGTTGCGGCACGGGGATCGGCTCCGGCTGTGGCAACGGCGGGGCGGGGAAGTATTGCACGTCGGCGTCCAGTGAATACGGCGACGGCGCTGTCTTCGTGGGAACAACGGGGAAGAGATCGTCCGCCCCCATCAGCGATTGCAGCAGATAGGACACGGGGGAGATCGACTCCAACGGCGTCGGCTTCTGCAAGTAATAGTGTAAGAAGTGTCGCTCGAAGTTTGCGTTCGGAATTGTCGCCGAGGGTCGGTCATCCTGCGGTCCTTGCGGAGCGCGGAGGCGGAACGGTTCCGGGGGGAGAAACGCGGTTGGCACGCCCTCACGGTCGACCCTGGCGAACACTAGAGTGACAACCGGCTGTGCTTCCGGGCAGGGGAACATCACCGTTTCCCCGAATTCCGCGGTGAACTGCGCCGCGATTTGGCGTTTGGTCACCCCCGGCACCATTCCGCCGGTGCTGATGACGCCGTCTTCGAGAATCATGTCTGCCTGTTCGTAGATGGCGAAGCAATGCACGGCGTTCGCAGTCACCCGCCGCGGGCGAACGGTGAGCGTTGTGCCAAATTCAAGGGACCGGGGGAGCGGTTGCCCCGGGTGGCCGACGATGACCGGAAACTGTCCGCCCGTACGCACCTTGGCCTCCCTCCCGTCCAGCATGACCACGGTGGGGGTCGACAGTTTTTTCACGGCTCCGGTCTCCGTCGCCGCACAAAGCCGCTGCAACAGAATGGCGACATCCAACGGTTTCGTCACGGGATTGGGCTGCGGTATCGCGCTGCCGCGGGCCATGATCCGCATGGTCAATTGCTCGGCGAGGGCCGCATTCGCCGCGAGCAATTTGTCACGATCGACTTGGAGAATTGTAAACCGCAACGCAATGTGGTCGGGCTGCTCCAGTTGCCTTTTGATCGCGGCGATCTCCTGCTCTAACGCTTGCCGTTGAGCCTGCTTCGCCTCGAGGACTTTCCGGAACTCAGCCTGACGGGCCGAGTGCAGGGCGGCTTCCAACTGGTTCGCCAGGATGGTCTGGCCACCGCCGCGAAGATGGGAAATCGCCTGTTCGATGTGCCGCAATTGCTCCGGCGTCGTGTCCGCCGGCAGAGTCATCGCCGGGATTACGGCTGGTTCCTGCTGGGGCAGCGGGACCGGCGGCAAACCGGTCTGACCGAGCACAAACGCCGACCACAGTGTCAGAGATGTTGCGAGTGACATGATCCCCTCCTTGGATGTGCCGTGAGAAGCGGGCAATCGATAAAGTGACCCGGAAGCTCCGAGCGTCCGGGTCACTGGCGTTATGGCTCAACCGATCGGACCTTCAGGAACACCAGCATTTGGGACATTCGCGATTCGGTGCAGGGCACCAGCACTGTGTCGCCAAACCGCATCGTGAACGTCCCAGCCTTCCGCCTTTTCCATTCTCCGGGAGGGACTTCGCCGTCGATGCCAGCCTTCAGCAGGAAGTTCCGTTCCACCTGTTCGCAGTTGACATGGCATTCCACGCCATTCGGGACGATGCACCGTGGGAACAGGGAAAAGTCGAAGCTGATGTCGCGGTGAAAAGCCTCTTCATTTTCGGCAAGCGCCATCGCCTGGCCGCCGAACTGCACTCCCGCTCGCTCGCCGGCGATGGTCCGAATCTGGGGACGGGACAGGACATTGACCGCTCCACAGTTCGTCGCCAGAAGCCGATCCAGCAGTGGCAGGCCGTCCACAAGCACTTCCTGGGGCGCTTGGGGCGATACCAAACCGCGCTGCAATTCGTCGTCCAATTCCGGATCGACCGTGATGAGCACGTGCCGATCCACTTCCACGATGAGAAGCTGACCGATCACTGAAGGACGCTGCCACCGCTTGCCGACGACGAATTCGATGGGGGCAGGCAGCAGAGACTCCGGCACCAGCGACGGTTCGAACTGACCGAACGCCAATCCCGACCACAGCGCCAGAGATGTCGTGAGTGACATGATTCTCTCGTTGGATTCGACTACGGGAAGTTGGTAAACCGCGAAGTGACCGGACGCTCCCAGCGTCCGGGTCACTGATTACTTCCGGTATTCCACCGTCACCGTTGTCCGAATCCCTCCGCGGGGGGTGTAGGCGCCGGTCAGCTTCATCCACCGCGGCTGCGTGACGGCGACCAGGTCGTCGAGAATCGTGTTGGTCACCGCCTCGTAGAACGCGCCGTGGTTGCGGTACTGCTGCAGGTAGAGCTTCAGCGATTTCAGTTCGTAGCAGAGCTGGTCGGGAATGTAGACGAGCGTCAGCGTGCCGAAGTCGGGCTGGCCGGTTTTCGGGCAGAGCGACGTGAACTCGGGGCAGACGGTTTCGATCTCGTAATCGCGCTGCGGATACGGGTTGTCGAACGTTTCCAGAATCTGGCGGAACGACTCAGGCATATCGGGTCCGGTGATGTCGGGTGCGGATTCCATTCCGCTCCATGTTAGCCGCGACCCGGAGCATTTTCAGTAGGGTGGGACGAGTCTTCGAGTCCCACCACCGATGAAGTTTCAATTTTCAATGATCAAGTGAAGAAAGACCTTGGTCATTGAAAATTGAACATTGGTCATTACGCCGTGGTGGGACTCGAAGACTCGTCCCACCCTACGAATGGCATCAATTCCCCACGACCTGCACCGATTCTTCGTGGCGGACGGGGCGGCGGAGGTGTTCGGCGGAAATCTGCATCTCCAGCCGGCTGTCGCCTGCCGATTGGGCCTCGAACACCAGTTGGAACTCGGCCGTGCCGGATGCGAGCACTTCGTCGACCGGGTCGAACACCACCCGGCCGGCTTCCTGGCGATGCTGGCCCGGACCTTTCGCGGAGACCAGTTTCAATTCCGGCGGCAAAGCGATCGTCAGTCCGACGTTCTTCGCCGTCGCGGTCCCCTTGTTGCGGAGTTGAATCCGCGACGTGACCTGTTCGCCGATCGCCACCAGCTTCTGTTCGCCGAGCGGCTCGACGGCAATCGAGGGGAAACCTTCGATGGTGATCGTCGGCCGGACCGACGCCGTCGTGCCGGTCTGTCCCTGGGCGGTGATCTCGCTGCTGAATTCGCCGAGCGATTTTGCGGCGAGTGTGGCGGAGACGTCGATCTTCGCACCGGGGGCGATGGGGCCGACGGTCCAGGTGATCGTCCGCTGACCGGCTTCGTAACGGCCGTCGCGGCTGGCCTGCACGAAGTCGAATCCGGCGGGCACGGTTTCGGTGATCTGCACGCGGTCGATGGCGCGTTGGCCCTCATTCGTCACCGTGTTGGTGTAGACCGACGGCCGGCCGAGATACACCCGGTTGTGTCCGCTACGGGTGAGCAGCAGTTGCTCGCCGATGACTTCGACGGGGGTCTGCGATTCCGTCCCCACGTTGCCGTCGGCCGTGACGACCGTCTTGTGAATCAGCCGGCCCGGTTTGATGGCGGTCAATTCCAGGCGAACCTCGCGCGATTCCTTCGGGGCGAGCGTGCCGAGCGAGTATTCCAGATCGTTGCCGGCGGGGTGCTGGAAGCCGTCGGGAATGAGGCTGCGGATAATGACGTTGGTGGCGTCGCCGTTGCCGGGGTTCGAGAGCGTGAACACCATCTCGGCGGTCGACCCGATTTTGACTTCCTGCGGGCTGACGACGGCGATCTTGAGTTTCGGCGCGGTGACGACGATCTCGGCAGCGACTTCGGAGACGAAGCTCACGCGGGCCACGCTGCCGATCGCCCCTTCCTCTTCGGGGATGACCTTGATCGCGATCTTGCGCTCTTCGCCGGGGGCGATGGTCTCCAGCTTCCACATCAGCCGTTTCTCGACGAGTTCGGCTCGCGGCGCGGTGCCGACCAGCCGGGTGCCCTTCGGAATGCGGTCTTCGACGGTCACCTGGCTGGCGGGGCTGTTGCCGGTGTTCTTGACGATGACGGAGTAGATGAGCGGCTGGCCGAGCGTGGCCTTCGCAGGGGCGATTTTCTCGATGGAGAGCCGCGGCTCCTGCACGCTGCGGGGGGCGGTGGCGGGCAGCTCGCCGTCGCCGAGCAGCGAATCGGCGAGCGGTTTCGGAGCCGCGGAGGCCGGTGGCTCGCCTTTCGGCGCGAGGTCCAACGGATTCGGCAGCCGGGACCGCGCTTCCGTGCGGTTCGACAGCGGCGCGGCTTTGTCCAACGGCGCGGGCTCGTTCGCGATCCCCGCGGGTTCGGAAGGTTCGTCGAGATTCAGCGGCAACCGGGCCGGACGCGCGTCGGCCGGTTCCCGGTCCGCGGGCTTGTCATCGGGGAAGGGATTGAAGGCGTCGAGATCGGTCGGCAACGGCGGCGGCGTGTTCGCGGGGGCGTCCACGGGAGCCGCCATCCGGTTCTTCGTCGGACCGAGCGACGGTGCGGCGTCGTTGACGGCAGGCGTCTTGGGCTTCGGCGCGGGTGCGGGTTCGGTGCCGAACGGATCGAACGGCTCGGCGGCCGTCGCGGTCGGTGATTTGGTCGCCGGCAAAGGTCCAAGATCCGGCGGGGCGGAGTCGGCGAACGGGTCGTCCGGGTTCGTCGAGGCCGGCGGCGTCTCCCCTTTGATCTGCTGGATGGACGACGGGGCCTTGGTCTGGTCACCGGCGAGCGACGCGGGTTCGTTCTGCTCCGGAACCGGCAACAGCGGCATCGCCGGCAACGGCTTTGCGTTGTCGGCGGTCCAATGGTCGTCTTCTTCGGGTTGGAACCGTGATGTCTGCGACCGTGCAGGGGGTTCGTTGTTCGATTCGGCGTCGCTGTCCGGCAGAAGACGGAAATCGAGTCCGCGGGAGTCACGGCTCTCGGCCGTCGGCTGGGCCGGAAGACTCAGTGTGGAACCTGTGCCGAGGTCGGCCGTGGGATCGCTGGAGGCGACCTGGGCTTCCGGCGGGACCGACGCATTCGCGGGTTGTCGGTTGGCGTTCTGCGACACCGCGCGGATGGGCGTGAGCGTGGCGTCCGCTTCCGCGAACAACGGCGTCGGCGAGTTCGCGGCCGGTGTGATCTCAACCGGTGCGGGCTCGACCAGCGCGGGGGCCGTCGGCACGCCCGCCTCGGTCTGCGGCTGCAACCCGAGTTGCGCCTGCCAAACCACGACCACGCCGGCCCCAATCACGGCCGACATTGCACCGAGCTTCCACAATCCGAGCATGGGAATCCCTTCCCCTCCGCCCCAGTCCAGCCGCCGGCAACGTCTTGCGCCGCGCACCGCGGACTTGACAATGCTCCCGCGGCCTCTTCCCAATACCACATTCCTTCGATTACGAAAAGCCGAGTTTCGGCAACTTCGGCTTGTCGGATCGGCGGGAAGTCGAAACAATCGCCGCCCGAATGACCGAGCCAGTGTCCCGGACGCTCCGAGCGTCCGGGACACTTCGCGGTTCGACATTCGAGTGTTCCAGGGAGGGAACGATGCTGAATCAATTGCAATCGCTGTGGCGGAATTGGCGACGCGGGCCGGTGCATTCCGGGGATGTCCGCCGGCTCAAGTTCACCAGCTACGACGACTACGTCGCCGCCCAGCTCAAGACCAACGCAGCCAAGCGGGACCGCATCTGGGTCCGCGGCGACGAACTGCAACAGTTGGCCAAGCTCGTTTCCGAACTGACGCCCGGCCCGCGGTTCGGGCTGTGTCACGGCGTCCGCAACGGAGCCGAAGTTCGCACGCTGCGCGAACTACTGCACTGCGAGGTCTGGGGGACGGAGATTTCCCCCAGCGCGAAGGACTTCCAGTACGTCGTCCAATGGGACTTCCACAAGTTGAAGCCGGAATGGCTCGGCCGGGCCGACTTCATCTACAGCAACTCGCTCGATCACAGTTTCGATCCGATGGCGTGCCTGACCAGCTGGCTGACCTGCCTGAGCGCCCGCGGCCGGTGCTTCATCCACTGGAGCCAGGAGCACGACCACACCGACTTTGGCAAGAACGGCTCCGACTGTTTCCAGGCCACGCGCAACGGCTACGTGCAGCTCATCGAATCGGTCGGCCGGCTGGAAGAGGTGATCGAGACCGACGCCGAGGGCCAGCGCTGCCTGTTCGTCTGCCGCTCGGCCGCGGCGGTAGCCTCCGCGGCAGCGTGATCTCTTTCACAGCCCGGAGCGCCAGCGACGGCGGCCTTTCGGTCTTCCGCATCGCTGGTTGATCTCCGCGGGATGGCTGTCCGACGGCATCCGAGGGGTGCCACTGGCGGCGGGCTTCGGCCGCCAGTGCTGTTTTCGATTCGGAGCAAAGACACTGGCGGCCCAAAGCGACCGCCAGTGGCACCCAGCGCGCTTCTCGCGCTAGAGACTGTGCTTTGGCTTGCGCAGCGCAGTGCGCACGCCGAGTGCCACCGCACCGATCATCAGCAGGATGCCTAATATCGCCGCGCCGGGCGCGTCATCGGTGTCCCCGATGTAGATGCCGGCGGCGCCAATGGCTACGCCGATGGCGATGAGGGCGAGAGCCATGACCAAGTTCTTGGCAGAGGATTTCATGAGGTCTCCTTTCAGTGATTGAACTCGCCGCCGCCCAGTGACTCCGATTGGCAATCATAAAGAGCTTTGTGACATGCAGCTAGTCGCGTGACGAACAGCAGGCTGCCGGTCGTGTCCTAGTTTCACGGCTTCCGGTTGTTAGTGCAGATCCTTGCAGTGCGCAACGGCCCACGGCAGACTGACGGCAGACTGGCCTCCTGCCTCCGTGAAAGCGTTACCGTGACCGATCCGATCAGCCTGCTCCGTCCGCGACGACGGATTGAGGGCGCGTCCGCGATTTTGCTGCCATTCACGGCGAGCGACGACGTCGACTGGCCCGCGTTCGAGGCTCACGTCACCCGCACCGCGGCGGCCGGTTTGACCCCTGCCGTCAACATGGACACCGGGTACGTCAACCTCATCGACGTCGCCTTGCAGGACGAAGTGCTGCGACGGACGCAATCGCTGTTGGGGGGTGAGCCGTTCATCGCCGGGGCGTTCGTCGCCGATCAGGCAGGGGCGGCGTTCAACCTCGACGGTTATGCACGGCGCTTCGGGGCGATCCAGAAGCACGGCGGCCTGCCGATCGTGTTCCAGTCACACGGCCTGACGAAACAACCGGGGCCGCAGATCGTGGCGAGCTATCAGGCGCTCGGCAAACACGCCGACCGGTATCTCGGCTTCGAGCTGACGACCGATCTCGCGCCGTTCGGGGCGGTCTACGATCTGGAGACGTTCGCCGGGATGATGTCGGTTCCACAATGCGTGGGGATGAAGCATTCGTCATTTCATCGCCAGCCGGAATGGGACCGCCTGCAATTACGCGACCAGTGGCGGCCCGAGTTCCGCATCTATACAGGGAACGATTTCGCCATCGACATGGTGATGTCCGGCAGCGACTACCTGCTCGGCCTGAGCACGTTCGCCCCCGACCTGTTCGCCATCCGCGACACCTATTGGGAGCACGGCGACGCGCGGTTCTACGAGCTGAACGACCAACTGCAATACCTGGGCTACTTCACGTTCCGCAGCCCGTCGTCGGCGTACAAGCACTCGGCCGCGCAGTTCCTGCACCTCCGCGGCTGGACCAGCACGAACCGCCCGCATCCCCAGGGACAAACGCGGCCGGACAGCGACATCGCCGTCTTGCAGGAACTCGGGCAA
>JAWXBB010000576.1:0-9733 GCA_034439795.1 Planctomycetaceae bacterium
ACGAACGCCTCACCGCCACGCTCGCCGGCTGGCATTGGCTGGCCTTCCTCAGCTTGCTGCTCGGAAAAATCGTTCTCGAAAGTGCATAACAGGCTCTAGTCGCGGTCGGGTATAGCGCCTGGTTCGGCTGCGCTCAACTCCCGGTGAGCCCAGGCCACGGTTTGCTCATCGCATGTGTAGCCGTCGCCATCGACGATCTGCCTTAGCGTCTGCTGAAACACATCGGCCGGAGACTCGCGCTTCAGCGACGCCAATGTCTCAATGCACGGCTCGCCGGATTCGAGGTCGGTCATCCGCCTCGTTTCCTCAACGATATCGTGCCATCGCTGGAAGACGCTCCGCAGGTACTGAGGGTTTTCCGGCGACCCATCGACATCGACCAAATACCGGATGCCCTCTGCTTCCAAGCCGTCAAGCAATTCGGTAACGCGCGCGATGAACTCCGAATACTTGTTATGGTGCGGCGTCTCGTCCAGAAATGGCTGCCGGTTCGTGATCGCTTGACTGAGGTCCGAAATCGGCTTGCCGGTATGTCGGCGGAGAATCGCGATCAACGCAGCCGTTGGCTCCGTCGTCTCCAAGGAAAGGCGAAAGTGGTTTGACATCCCGCAAGGCCTCCGCCACCAAACAGGCATTCGACCGCGAACCCGCGCCCATCAGCCTACCACGACCAGGGACGGCAGGAAGCGCTGGGCGGCAACGAGTCAACCGCAGCGCATCTCACGGTACTGGCGTCACAGAGTGGGTATGAAATCTCGGATGATGTTCGCCAGCGGCCCCCGCGCGGTAATCTAACCCGCGAACAGGCGGATAGGGTAGCTCCCGACACGGCCACTGTCCTGATGGCCTTCCGCCCTGTTTTCTCTCAGGGCTGCCACGTTGCAGGACGGTGGCGGATGTCTGGCGGTTTCGGTGGTGGTGGTTCCCGCGAGAACCCGAATCCCACATTCTTGGTTTCGCAAGCCGCGGCCATGGCGCAGCAGTGCTGTCAGCGCTGCGTGCGGATTCTCACGATTGCCAGGCTCTATCCCGACACGAAGCAAATCAAACGAGACGAATACGGACAGATCGTCGCTTCAATTGAAGCGATTCACTCGGTTTGCCTCGCTCCCCGATCTGACACGGAAGATCCGCACGGAGGGACGGTGCTTCTGTACGATCGGAGGCTGCACGCCGTCTGGTTTTCGCAGAGACCAGAGGTGAAGAGACTGCTCGTGCGATTTGTCAAAATGCGGCTCACGTTCATGCAGGCCCTGTCGGCGATGTGTGGCGACACGAGCGCCGAGAACCAGCGGGTCTTCAAGCAGCAACGTGAGCGATTCGGCGAATTGGCTGCCGACCTCGAAGCAGCCACAAAACCAACGGCACCGGATCAGTCGTCACCGTTCGCAGCAAGCAGCCCGCGGCGATCATTACCGCAAAGACAAACGGACGACACCGGCGACGATCTCGTCACAGTGGAAGAGCTTGCATTCGTTGTCGGCAGGTCCGTTAAGAGGATTCGCAATCTGAAGATTCTCGGCGATCCCGATATCGCTGGCGGCGGCCGTGGCATCCAAGCGAAGTGGCGATATGGTCGGGTGAAACCGGTGATCGAGTCCGCCTTTCATGGTCTCAAGTTGCCGGAATGGAGTGAAGCTCGGTCGATCCTTAATCGCTGACCTAAGTGTCTAGCTGGGAGTGATTTCCGGCGGTCACAACTGATACTATCCCGAATATAGTCAATTCTATCCCGATACTATCCCGAAGATTCCCGCTGACACAGAAGCCGTCCCATGTCCTTTATCCAAAAAAGGTTATGGACAGCGGCGGCTGTGGTGGAAAAATAAATCCCGGTGAGCCACTCGGCTTGCCGGGATTTCTGCATTTCAGGAAGGGGGCACCCATGAAAATGGTTGCGAGCCGCTACGAAGCTGGTCGTCAGCGTGGCGGCGATGAAGAGAGTCCTACCAGGGCCAGGGTTAGCGGCCACAGACCCCGGTAGGGCAAGGCGACCTTGTGTTGGATCGCATCGTCGGGCGGCGCGGGAACGCTGCCCCAAAGCGAAAGGAGGTAAGCGGTGCGACAGCTTCCACCCCGTAGGAGGGTCTGGGCTGACGGCCTGATCCGCCGTGGCCGCGTCGCTCGGCGCGGCCACGGTCATTTTAACGCCGCCGTCAGCCCCGGCAATCTCTTATCAGGGAGAACGGCCCGCGCCTTGGCGGCGCACCCGATTTATAACCGGGCGTAGGGACGGCTTGCCGCTGGGTTCGATTCCCCCGGTCTCCGCTCACACCTTGGCGCAGCTTTCGATGATCTCCAGCGCGTCTTTCGCTTCGCGCCCGCTCAGTCCGCGGGACTGGCACTGTCCGCCGAGGTCTCCGATGGTGATCTCCAGCGAATTGGCCTTGGCATCGTAACGCGCCTCGCTGATAGACCGGACATTGACGTAAACCGTCTGCCCCTCATGCGTATCGACGTATTTGATGAACTTGCACACTCGCTACCCCTTCGCGTCTTTCTTCACGGCCTTGACCAGCCTTGATCGGCACCAGTCCGATAGCTTCAGGCCCGCAGCCTTAGCGGCAGACTCCATCTGCTTCCGGTCCTCGTCCAAGACCCGGAACCCGATGTAGCTCGATTTGCCCTCGCCCTTCGGCAACGGTGGGCGACCGCCAAGATTGCGATTCTCAGTCATACCTAAATGTGTAACAAAAACTTCGGTTTCTGTCAAACAGGAACTTGACAGGGCTGGATAGTGTTTTACAATAACCTCGTCGGGACGCCAATCCTGACAAATGAAAAACCCCGGAAGGGACGCCAATCCCAACCGGGGCGAACCGACACCCTGGCGAACCAGAATGCACGGCCTGAACAGCAAGCATTCTACACGGTTCGCCCCAGCAATGGGAATCGCGAATCATGGACTGCCCTATCTGCAAGACTCCGGCCAACAAGATCGGCTTCACCAAGGCAGGAACCCAGCGCTACCGCTGTGACACCTGCCACAAGTCCTACACCGAACCCAAGGCCAACCCGCTGGGCATCATGCGGCTGCCGTTGGACAAGGCCGTGACGGTCCTGCATATGCTCTTGGAAGGCAGCAGCGTCCGCAGCGTCGAGCGAATCACCCGCGTCGGCCGGAACACGATTCTCGACTTGATGGTTCATGTCGGGGAGAACTGCCAGAAAATGCTGATGGACCGCCTGCAAGACGTGTGCGTCAACGACATCGAGGCGGATGAAATCTGGTCGTTCGTCGGCTGCAAGGAGAAGACCCGGCTCGCCAAGCAGTATGGCCCGCAGGTCGGCGATGCCTATTGCTTCATCGGCATCGAACGGACGACGAAGCTGGTGTGCGCGTGGCACGTCGGCAAGCGGTCGCCGGACGACACCCAGTCGTTCGCCCACAAGCTGGACCTCTACGTCAGCGTCCACTTTCAGATGACGACGGACGGAGTCCCGCCGTACCGCAACGTCATCCCGCAGACGTTCGGCGCGCGGGTGGACTTCAGCCAGTTGATTAAGATATACGGCAAGGACGGCGTCGAGGAGTCGCGCCGCTACAGCCCGCCAGCGGTGATCGAGATCAAGTACGAGGTGATAAGCGGGAACCCACGCCACGCCCGCGCCAGCACGTCATTCGTCGAACGGAACAACCTCAGTCTGCGAATGGGCGTCCGCCGGTTCACTCGACTGACGAACGCGCACAGCAAGAAATGGGAGAACCATTCGGCGATGCTGGCCCTCTGGTTCGCCTATTACAACTTCGGCCGGAAGCACATGACGCTGAAGGAAACCCCGGCGATGGCCTCCGGGCTGGCCGATCACGTCTGGACGATCCGGGAGTTGATCGAGGAATCGGCCAAGCACTGAGCGCGCCGTTGACTCATTCCGCGTTTGGCGGAGAATAAAGAAAGCCACCAGTTGCTGCTGGTGGCTTCTCTCGTTCCGCGGGTGGAACCTGTCATTAGCGGTAATGGCATGGTACGGCTCCCGGTGCGCTTGGTCAACGGGCAAAGGGCTTACCATGTCGCCACCACATACCACTCGCAGGGAATGGCTGTGGAGGTGTTTTGTGTCCACCCCGATGGGAGTGCTATCCCTGTTCGGCATCCCCGACAACATCGCAGCGATGAATCGGTGGGTTAGCGCTGCCGCTCAATTCGTGTCTCAAGACACGAGCCGGTGGGCATTGCTCGTCGCAGCACTGGCAATTCTCCTTTGGCCAAAACTGAGGGAACTTGTCGCCCGGCCTAGTCGTCGCGCGGATCACAATGAGAAAAACGATGATTCGCCGGCCGTCGCGACCGAAGCTGTTGCAGACAATACTTTAGAGCGGCATCGCGGCGTAAGCCTACAGCTAGCAACGTCGCAACTCTACGAGATGGCCAACAATGTTCCCGTCATTGGCAGGGACGGAGCATGGTTGGTTCGCTTCGGGTACTCGTACATCCAGCATCGACTGCGATTCGGATCAGATGAGCGAGACTGGAAATCAGAAACCAAGGCGCAACTCCGGGGACTCGTCAAACCGGAACTCGCCAAGGAGTACGAACGATGCCTCCGCATGAAATCCCCGGAGGTCGCCGCGAAGAACTTTATCTCATCTCTGGCAATGACTTTGACAGCCAACGATCTGCGGGATTAGGCCGACTTGCCGATTTCAATTTCATACCCACGCCGTGACGCCAGTACCCATCTCACCGCCGGGTTTGCGGACGCCGTCGCCGCGTGCGATACTCCTGCCCTTCGGAACGCACCGTGCGTTTCGCGATGTTTCTGCCGCCGGATGCCCGGACCCCATGACCAACGCCGCTGACGTCGTCGTGCTCGACAATGGCCTGACCGTGCTCGTCGAGACGATGCCCGAGGTGCAGTCCGCGGCGTATTCGCTCCTCGTTCCCGCCGGCAGCGCGTTCGATCCGGCCGGGCAGAACGGGGCGGCGTCGGTGTTGTCCGACTGGCTGGCCCGCGGCGCCGGCGACCGCGACAACCGCGAATTCTCCTGCGAACTCGACCGCTGGGGCATCCAGCACGGTCAGTCGGTGACGGCGTCCCATCAGTTGTTCAGCGGCGGTTGCCTCGCCGGGAACCTGTCGCAGGCCCTCGGTCTGATGGGGGACATGGTCGAACGGCCGCATCTGCCCGACGAAGAATTCGAGGCCTGCGTCGCCGGTGCGCAGCACGAGTTGCAGGCCCTCGATGATGAGCCGCGGCAGAAGGTGATGCTGGAACTGGTGCGGCGATGCTATCCCGCCCCGTGGGGACAGCCGCCGGAGGGGACGCTGGCCGATCTCGAACATCTGACGCCGGCGAGCCTCCGACAGCACTTCCAGCAGACGATCCAACCCGACCGGGCGATTCTGGGACTGGCGGGCCGCGTGACCGTTGACGAGATTCTTCCGGCGGTGCGTGCCGCTTTCGATGGTTGGAAGCGGGGATCGGCCGCCATGCCGGTCCGCGGGTCGCGCGGGGTGCTGCTGGATCATCTGACGGCGGAGTCCACGCAAACGCACATCGGGGTGGCGTATCCCACGGTGCCGTACCGCGATCCCGACTACTTCGCCGCGTGGGCCGCCGTCAGCGTGCTCAGCGGCGGCATGAGCTCGCGGCTGTTCACCGAGATCCGCGAAAAGCGCGGGCTGTGCTATTCGGTCTATGCGACGCTCAGCACGCTCAGGGACGAGGGCAGCGTGTTGTGTTACGCCGGTTCAACCAACGACCGCGCGCAGGAAACGCTCGACGTGCTCGTTCAGGAACTGCGCCGTTTGGGCGACGGGATCGCGGAAGCGGAACTGCATCGCGCGAAGGCGCTCGCCAAGACGTCGTTGGTGATGCAGCAGGAATCGTCGTCCGCCCGAGCCGGGTCGCTGGCCCGCGACTGGTATCACCTCGGCCGCGTCACCACGCCCGACGAAGTCCAGCAGAAGATCGAACGGTTGACGACAGCCAGCGTGGTCGAATTCGTCCGCAGTCATCCCCCCGAACCGTGTACGGTGGTGACAATCGGACCGTCGCCGCTAGAGAACCACAGTTGACATTCCATTCAGCCAGAAGCCGCGGGGTTCCACCCCCGCGGACTGCCGCGAACTAAGCCGAAGCAGATAAACCATTCGGAGCAGCCTGACACGTGACGGTTCAGCACACAGTTCTCGAAAATGGCCTCCGCATCATCGCCGAGCCGTTGCCGCAGGCGCGGAGCGTGGCGTTCGGGTTCTTCATCCGCACCGGGGCGCGCGATGAGACCCTGGCGGTCAGCGGCGTCAGCCACTTCCTGGAGCACATGGTCTTCAAGGGGACCGACCGGCATTCGGCGGAGGACGTGAACCGGCTGTTCGACGAAGTCGGTGCGCAATACAACGCCGCGACCAGCGAGGAGGTCACGCTGTTCTACTCGGCGGTGCTGCCGGAATACTTCCCGTCGACGTTTGCGCTGCAGGCCGACATTCTGTTTCCGACGCTCCGCGACGCCGATTTCGACACCGAGAAACAGGTCATTCTCGAAGAGATCGGCATGTACGACGACCAGCCCAGCTTCGTCGCCTACGATCACGCGATGCAACGGCACTTCGCCGGACATCCGCTGGGCCGGATCATCCTCGGCACCAAAGCGACCGTCGGCGCGCTGACCGCTTCACAGATGCGGCAGTATCACGCGGAACGGTATCGCGCCGGCAACATGGTCATGGCCGTCTCCGGCCGGTTCGATTGGGACGACGTCGTCGCCCAGGCGAAACAGTGCTGCGGTCGCTGGCCCGTGGGTGAAACGCCGCGCCCCTGCCCGCCGGCAACGCCGGTGATGAGCCGGGAATGGATCGAACGACCGCATCTGCAACAGCAGCTGGTCGTGCAGTTCATCCCCGCGCCGTCGGCTACCGACCCGCAGCGGTTCGCGGCCGAACTGCTGTCGGTGATCGTCGGCGACGATTCCAACAGCCGGCTGTATTGGGATCTGGTCGACCCCGGTCACGCCGACGCCGCCGAGCTGCAGTTCCACGAGTTCGAGGGGGCCGGCGCCTATCTGTCGTTCCTCGCCGGCGAACCGGACGCAGCCGCGGCGAACCTCGAACGGATGCTCAAGGTGTTCGACGACGTGACGCGGCACGGCATCACCGCCGACGAACTGGAGCTGGCCCGCAACAAAGTCGCCACGCGGCTGGTGCTTCGCGGCGAACGGCCGATGGGCCGGCTGTCGAACCTCGGCCACGACTGGCTGATCCGCCACGAATACCGCAGCGTCGCCGACGATCTGCTGCTGCTCGCCGGGCTGACGGTCGCCGACCTGCACGCGGTGATCGAGCAGTATCCGCTGTCGGTGGTGACGACCGTCGGCGTGGGGCCGCTGACGATGTGATGCGCGGAAGCCCCTCATCGAAGTCATAAATCATCTCGACGCTCGCCACGCCGGGGCGATACAATGCCTGCGTCAGGAGCCGATATCCATGAGCATCAGCGTCAGTTTTCCCGCCGAAATGGAACCCGCCCTCCGCCGCCAGGCCGCCGCAGCCGGACAGGACGTGGCGGCGTTCGTGACCGACGTGGTCGCCGAGCGGCTCGCGGAGGACGAAAAATCGGTTCCTAAGCGGCGAGTCTCCCGGGCGGGGTTCGCGGAGCGGTTGGCGGCTTGGATTAAACTGTTTCCCGTGCTGGATCATCCGATCGACGATAGCCGCGAATCCATTTACGCGGGGTGCGGCGAATGAGCGTGCTGGTGGATACGAATGTGTTGTTGCGTATAGCACAGGTGGGTCATCCTGGTCACGCTGCAGCGACCGAGGCCGTGCTGAAGCTGACGCGGGCCGATTTCGAACTGTGCGTGTCGCCTCAGGTGATCTATGAGTTTTGGGTGGCTGCCACGCGTCCGTTGGCGGCCAATGGATTGGGTATGCCCGTGCCATTGGTCGAAAGAACCATTCGAGACATACTTATCGATTATCACCTTCTCCGAGACGAACGTGGAGTCTTCGGACGCTGGCATTCGCTAGTCGTGCTGCACGACGTGAAAGGGAAAAACGCTCACGACGCCCGGTTGGTCGCCGCGATGCAACGGCACGGATTGACCAATCTCCTGACGTTCAACAAGCCGGATTTCGCCCGGTTCGCGGCAATTGAAGTCTACACGCCGGCGGAGGTGCTGGCCGGGCGGTTGCCGTCGTGAATCGCGATGTGGATGTGAATCTGCGCGACCGACGCCCACCCATTGCAAGGGGTGGGCGTCGGTCAGAATTCTCCCAACACTTCGCCGCCGGCGCGCGAACCCAGCCGCTGCCACGTCACGAGATCGACGTTCTCGCTGACGAACCGCACCGAGCCGTCGCACAGCAGGGCATGCACGCCGCCGGTGTGCCGGCTGCGGGCGGCGACGTTCAGCGACAGGCGGTCCCACCAGAAATTGGTGCGGATGCTGTGCGGCAGGCCGCCGCGGCAGTCGATGTCCCGGTCGTTCGGCCCGCGGATGTGGTTGTACATCGAATGGCCGGGCGCGCCGTACAGCCACCGGCTGCCGCGCGTCTGTTGAAGTTGTAGTCCGGTGCCGTGGCATTGCGTGGCGTAGTTGGTCAGCTCCGGTCCGTTGGAAGTGTTGTCGTTCCCCTGCGTGAGGACGAAGCCGTTGGTCGCAGAGACGCCGTCCCACGTGGACGGTCCGCCTTCGGCTTTGATCGTCTCGCCGATGCAGACGGTGCTGCTCGACCCGTCGGTGATGTCCGCGAACCGCGTTTTCGAGTTCTCGTAGAACACGCCCGTCACCGCGACGCCCCCCGGATTCCGCGGGGACAGCGGAAGCGTCGTTCCCGTGCAGAGCGGGTAATTGTGAACCGCGCTGTCGACGACCACTCCGCCGACGGTGTTCGATTGCAGGACGCGATAGGAGTCGGTCGGGCAGAGAAAGAAGGGAATCGTCTGGCTCAAGGGGACGCCGTTTTTGGCGGGATCGTCCGGGTCGGCGTTGAAGTCGATCCGGTTGTAAAGCGCGGCGGCGTCGAGCATCGGCAGCAGATGCGCATACGCCGAGAAGCAGCGTCCGGCACCGTCGACGAGGCTCCGCATCCGTCCCGGCGGCAGCGTGTTATGCACGTCGTGGTAATTGTGCAGGGCGAGGCCGAGCTGCTTCAGATGATTGCGGCACTGCGTCCGCCGGGCGGCCTCGCGGGCCTGCTGAATCGCCGGCAGCAGGAGCGCGATCAGCACGGCAATGATCGCGATGACCACCAGCAGTTCGATCAGCGTGAAAGCGCGGCGGCGACTGTTCGTACTCATGGATTCCCCGATGGAAGCCCACCCATTGTAATGGGTGGGCTTCGTAGGTGTTGACGTTCACAACTCGGTCGTGATTCTTTTACGTTCTGGTTGCGGCGGACACAATTCCGTCGGCATAATGACACGATCATGTCAGAGCCAAGGTTGCTGAACCGCATCC
The DNA here is from genome assembly GCA_034439795.1 of Planctomycetaceae bacterium. Taxonomy (GTDB): domain Bacteria; phylum Planctomycetota; class Planctomycetia; order Planctomycetales; family Planctomycetaceae; genus DSVQ01. The sequence goes on from JAWXBB010000576.1 coordinate 9,401, forward strand.
GGGACTATCGGCTGGAGCGGGGCTGGTCGCAGGCCGAACTCGCCCGGCGGAGCGGCATTTCGCGGACGGCGGTCAGCGCGATCGAAATCCAAAGGCTCACGCCGTCGGTCTCGGCGGCACTGTCGCTCGCGGCGGCGCTCGAATGCCGGGTGGAGGAATTGTTCGGCGCGTCGTCAGTCCACGAAACCAAGCTGAATTGGGCCTGGCCGGTGGACCGCACGCCGTGCCGGTTCTGGCGGGCCGAGATCGGGGGGCGACGATTGCTCTATCCGGCGGAGGCGACGACGTTCGTGGCCTTGCCGCACGACGGCGTCGCCGGGGCCGGGTTCGTGC
>JAWXBB010000577.1:0-14356 GCA_034439795.1 Planctomycetaceae bacterium
ATGCAGTTCGACCGCGGCTACCTGTCGCCGTACTTCGTCACCGATCCACAGTCGATGGAAGCGGTGCTCGAAGACTCGTACGTGCTGATCCACGAGAAGAAGATCAGCAGCGTCAAGGATCTCGTTCCGGTCCTCGAAAAGGTGGTCAACGCCGGCAAGCCGCTGCTGATCGTCGCCGAGGACATCGAAGGGGAGGCCCTCGCCACGCTGGTCATCAACAAGCTTCGCGGCACGTTCAAGATCGCCGCGGTCAAGGCCCCCGGCTACGGCGACCGCCGCAAGGCGATGCTGCAGGATCTGGCGATCATGGTCGGCGGCCAGGCGATCTTTGAAGACCTCGGCATCCAGCTCGAAAACGTGCAACTGTCCGATCTCGGCCGCGCCAAGCGGATCGTGATCGACAAGGACAACTGCACGATCATCGAAGGCAAGGGGGACACGAAGGAGATCAAGTCCCGCATCGAGCAGATCCGCCGCGAACTGGCCAACAGCACCAGCGACTACGATCGCGAAAAGCTCGAAGAGCGGATCGCGAAGCTGTCGGGCGGCGTGGCCCAGATCAACGTCGGGGCGGCCACCGAAAGCGAAATGAAGGAGAAGAAGGCCCGCGTCGAAGACGCCCTGCACGCCACCCGTGCGGCCGTCGAAGAGGGCATTCTCCCCGGCGGCGGCGTCGCGCTGCTCCGCGCGTCGATGGGCATCAAGCCGACCGGCCTGAATCAGGATGAGACCGTCGGCTTCAACATTATCGTCCGCGCCTGCAAGGCCCCGCTGACCCAGATCGCCGACAACGCCGGCGTCGACGGCAGCGTGATCTGCGAGAAGGCCTCGAACCTCGACGGCAACAAGGGCTACAACGCCGCTACCGGCGAGTTCGAAGACCTCGTCAAGGCCGGCATCATCGACCCGACCAAGGTCACGCGCAGTGCGCTGCAGAACGCGGCCAGCGTTTCAACGCTGCTGCTGACCAGCGACGCTCTGATCGCCGAGAAGCCGAAGGACGACGACAAGCCCGCCGGCGGCCACGACGACGGCATGTACTAACCGCTGTGGATCGACAACGCTGAATCCGACTCCCGGGCCGCCCGCGCTGCCCGGGAGTTTTTGTTTTGGGTCCGTGGTCAGTGGTCCGTTGTGAAGAACTCCGGTCGGCAAAGATCTTCACCACTGACAACTGACCACGTTGTGGTCGCTAATTGGTGGGGAACGCTTGTCGAGAGATTGTCTTCTTGGCCCCGGCAGGGGCTGCGGATTGTAGCCACGGGTGAAGGCAGCCCTCTTCGGGCGGAGCGCAACCCGTGGGAAGTTGTCCGAGGATCAGCCCGTCCCGGAGGGCCGGCGGAAGTTGAGGAACCGACGGATACTTCCGTTGCCCCTGCCGGGGCAAGATCCGCTCGTTCGACCTCACCACGGGTTCCGCGTCGGGCGGCAAGGCCGCCGCGCCGCTCCACCCGTGGCTACAAGCCGGTCGCCCCTCACGGGGCTGCTCGGGCCTCGGACCTCAACATCTGTAGGCCACCGATTAGCGACCACACCCATGGACCACTGACGACATCCCACAACTCGACGACACCTGTCGATTGCGGTACGCTGAACTTCTCATCACTCCGGCCGAGTGGCGGAATCGGCAGACGCATCGGACTTAAAATCCGAAGCCTCGCAAGGGGCGTACGAGTTCGAGTCTCGTCTCGGCCAATGACTTGCGGCGATTCGCTTGATAAGCCAAAAGGGCGCGACCTACAACCGACCTACAGCGAAGCCGCCGTAGTGGGAGGCGTCAATTCAGGGACGAACAGCTTTTCCACGGCCGGAGACAGTTGCCGGGCGATGTTGATGTAGCCCAGCGTGGTCGTGAAACTCTTGTGCTGCATGAGGGCTTGCAGCGCTTCCGGGGCCATCGTTCCAGCGTTCAGGCTGGCGAATCCGCGCCGTAAGTCGTGGAAGCCGAACCGGCCGTCATTCTTCCCGCAACCCGTCTCCGGCAGCCCGGCCGATTCTTGCAAGCGTCCGAACTCGACCCACAGCGTCCGCAAGGCGTGGTTCCAGGGGAACACGGTCAGCGCGAACGTGGATCGGAGTTTCTGAAGATGCTGGATGACGATGGGATGTAGCGGAATCCGCACATCCCGGCGGCCTTTGTTATCGTCGGCCCGCGACAACGCCGTCGCGGCCTCAAGGTCAACGTCTTCCCACCGGAGTGCGAGAATCTGACCGATCCGCCAACCCGTAAGGTACGCGAACACCAGCAGCGCCTGCCACCAGTCTTCCGCCTTGGTGTTCGGCAGATTGGTGGGATACTGCGCGGCCTTGCAAGCGTGGTAGACGGCGGAGAACTGGTCCGGCGCGATGAACGTCGGCAGCCGTTTCGATTCCCTCCGCCACGCTTGCTTGAACGTCGGCAGCTTGGCGAGGAACTCCAGTTCCATCGCGGCCCGCAAGGCGGCCCGCACATACCGGAGTTCCTTGTTGACCGTCGCCGGTGCGACGCCCTCCGCGGCCCGCTTGGCAGCGAACTCCAGAACCGTCGCCGTCTTGATGCTGTCCATCTTGGCAGGCTTGATGACCCGCTCAAAATGCGCCAGCGACGACTCCGCCGCTTCCCGGTTGCGGATGTCCATCCCGTCCGTGATCGTCCGGGCGTACTCTTCGCGGAATTGCTTCCACGTCGTCCGGTTGGCGGATTGATACGTCCCCGTGAGCAACTGCGCTTCGGTTTTCTGCTTCTGCTTCTCCGCAGCCTTGCGGCCCCGTTCTCCGGGACCGAAGGACTTCGCCTTGCGCTTCCCGGCGGGGTCAACCCACCCGCAGTAGAATGAAGCCCCATCAGCGCCCTTGCGCCGCACATCCGTGGGGTACTGAAACACCCATGCTTTCATGCCTTGCCCTTTCACCTCAGAACCGGTTCGTCGTCGGCGGTTGCACTATGCGACCGCCACGCTATTATGATACCGAAGCGTATCGCACAAGCAATACTCAACGGTATCAAATCATGGCGAAAGCAAGGAACACGGATTTCGTCGAACGGACGTATAGCCCGGCCGTGGCCGAATCCCTTGGCGAACGGCTGCGGGACATGATTCGCGACGCATTAGCCAGCGTGATGGATGAGCGCGACCTATCGCAGCAACACGTCGCCCGGTCCACAACGATCCCGCAACCGGTGCTTTGCCGATTCCTGAACGGGGGGTCCATCAAGGTCGAAACGGCCGGGATTCTGCTGGACTATGTAGGGCTGGATATAGTCGAAAAGACAAAAATCAAGCTGGGATGAGACCATTCTCATACATTTTTTGGTCAGTGACCACGGGAGTCGAAAATGCCGCTTGTCAATTGTCGCTCGTGCCGCGCGCGAATCAGTCCGAGTGCAATTTCATGTCCCAAGTGTGGCGCTCCCGTGACGGCTCGTCGTTCGTCTTGGATCGCAATTGGTTGTGGGTGCCTGATGATTCCGCTCATGCTTGTGGTTTGCGCAGGGGTTATCGGAACAATTGCAGGCGTTGACGGTAACGGCCCCTTGCCAGTGCAAGTGAAGCGCGAACAAGTCGTTCCGCGAAAAGCAACGGTGATTCCCGACGACGTGGATTACGAAATCGTCGACCGGTATGCCGTCCCCAAAACCAAGCTGTCGCTCGACATTCGCTTAAACCGAAGGGTCTCTTCCGAGATTCTCAAGTCCATCGCCGAGAAGACCTACGAATCCGAACATGGACGCTCTTACGAGCGAGTCTTTCTGACCTTTTATCTTCCGGGGATGGAGGTCGATGCAGGGGCTTGGGCGACGGCGATCTTCGATCCTAAGCTAAAGGTCAAGATTATCGGCGCTACAGAAGACTTCGTTGCGAAGCTTTCCAATCCCACCGCGGACGACGGAAGGAAACTTGTCGGTCAGTGGATCAGCGATACGGGTTCTCTCGGCCAGTCATTCACAATCTATCGAAAAGGGAAATTGGTCTTCATGGACATCCAGTACGAAGATGGAGGCATTTCGACTCATCAGCTTTTGGAACGGCGACAATCGGGCCAACAACGGTTTGTCAAAAAAGAAAACAACAGCCCCGACGAATACTGGTATATCGACAAACAGGGTGAACTTTGCCTTTTCCATACGGCTGGCGTGACTCGCAGGTTTCCTCAGTTTCACCACTAGGCGATTTTGGGGTATTCGTGCAATTCATCCGACGTTGGTCCGAAACCCGCAGCGGCAATTGACCCGCTGTTCCGTGGGCAGCGACCAGTGGCAGGGATAAGGTGCCAGTGTCCCGCCCACGTCAAACTGCCCGTTTACCGGGACGGTCACGCCCTCCAAGTGCTGATGTGAGACGCGGACGCGCTTGTCCCCGACCGTACTCCACGTCTTGAGGATCGTCAGCCCCGCTTCCGCAGCCGAGTCGGCTTGCGCCTGTTGGCCCGCGTTGAGCGCGCCGGTCGTCTCCGTGCGGGCGATGCGGCGGGCGCGGCGCATGGCAGGCTTGCCGCCGAGTTCCTCCCGAATGCGGCGGGCGATGGCCTCCGACCCAGCCCCCTGTTCCAGTCCGGCTTGCAGAATCGCCGTCAACTTGCCGGAGGTCCAGGCTTGCAGCGCCTGCCAGTAGGATTGCGACAGCAGCGCCCCCAGCGCCCGACGGATGGCGTCCAGGACGCGGGCCGGGAGGTCGAACGGGATATCCAGCGGCTTGAACCCGAAGTCAAACAGTTTCTTGCCGTCCAGGGCGGCTTGGAGGTCTAAAGCGCCGAAGCCCATCGACAGCAGCAGCGGGCGTTCCACGACCTCCAGTAGCAAATCGTGTTCGTCGTATTCCCGGAAGAGGAACGGGGCCAGCGACGGCGTCAGCACGTTGTAAGCCGCCACGGCCGCCGCCAACCGCTCGGCTTGATCTTGGAAGTAGTCCCCGAGCGCTTCGGTCAGCGCCTGTTCGCGCTCGGCGTGGCGCTGCAGCCACCCCGCCTCCCACCGGGCGGTCATACGATCACCCGACCGTTGCGGGAGACGCCGGAGGCCGCTTTGCGGGGTTCGCCGGTCAGCGGGTCCAGGAACACGTCGCCCCCAGCCGCGTCGGGCAGATTCAGGACCATCCGCCGATATTCGTTCTGCGTGACATAGCCCAACCGGGCGGCGGTTTCCCAGCGTTTCAGGTCCAGTTCACTATCGTGCGCTTCGCAGGGCGCAAACCAGACGGCGACCGGGTCCGGGAACACGCGCTGCGCCCATGCGGTCAGCGTCTGACTCAATAGCTCAATCAGCGGGTTGATCGTGTTCGCGCAGAACGATTCCTCAGCGACGGTGGCCTGCGCCCGATTGGCCCCTTCAATCTCTCCCACGATCAAAGGGTTGACCCCGAACGCTTGCAGGATGCGACTTTTGACCGACCGGCCGCTGTCCAGGAAATCCATTTCCCCCGGCTTGTCGGTCAGCCGGTCCACCCCTTCAATCAAACCATCCACGATCAACGGTTCGTGATAGCGGACGGCCCCGCGATACAGGGCTTTGATGGCCGACACCAGTTGCTTCCGCTGTTCGTTGGTCAGCACGGGCGGCGGGCCGTCGGCCCCATCCGTTCCCGGCAACCGGCCCGCCCGAATCATCAACTGCGGGAAGGAACCGTTCTCAAACGTCCGGTGCTGGGCGGTCTGAATTGCCTCATCTGTGGCGACCGCGGCGGCTTGCGTTTGCAGCGGCGACAGACAGCCGAACGGGTCCGCGGGGTCCGGGAGGGAAAATATCAGCACGTCGTCCGGTCCGACCGTCACCGGGTCCGCCAGTCCGGCCGGACGAATCCGCCAGCCGCTGCGGAGCGCGTCGGTCGGTTCGATCCAAGACGCAGGCAACGGCCAGAGTTCGCCGTTGGACCACCACCAGAACGCCCGTCCGGCGAGTTCCAGATTCATCAGCGTGAAGTTGACCAGCGACCAGCGGACCATCAGCGGATTCGGCGACTGCAGCGCGGTCAGCAGCGGATGCGACTCCAGCGGTTCCAGCCGGTCGCCGAACGACTTGAAGGAACCCGGCAGACGAAAGAGCGGCGACTTGCGTCCGGCGCGGGGAGCGGGGAGCAACCGGCCCACGAACACGTCTTGCCCCGCGATGCGCTGGGCAATGGCTCGCATGGCGACGTAGGCCCACCCCTTGCGGCCGTGTTCGTACTGAGCAAGCGGATTCGACAGCGACAACGGCCGCGCGAATCCGCCGCCGCTGCTGCTGACCAAGGCCACACCTGGGGCCACGGCCTTGCGGGCTGACTCCCGAAACCGATCCGCTTGGGCGAACGCCCGCGTGAGCGCGTCGGTCACTGGCCTAGCCCTCCCGTTCGGCGACGGCGACGCGGCGGGCCAGTTCGGCCGTTTCGGCTTTGACCCGTTCCCGGTCGCGCGCAATCACATCGGCGAGCGCATCCCGTTCGGCCTCCAGAACCCGAATCTGACGGCGGAGCGCCTCGCACTGCGCGACCAGGTCCAGGATCTTCCGTTCAGCCGCGGACGGTTTGCGGGATTTCCAGAACATGGCATTCCTAGAGCGCGGTCACTCCGCCGTCAGTGAGGGGACGCCGGTTAGCGCTGGGCGAGCGCGGTCAGCAGTTGTTCCAACAGCGCCGATTGCCGGTCCAGGGCGGCGGTCAGCTTGTCCACGGGGTCCGCGACCGCGGGCGTGAGGAAATTCAGTTGCGGCGCGCCGGTGAGTTTCTCCGGGAGTTGTCCCGATACGATCCGCGCGTGTCCGGCCTCCACTGCGCGCCGCAGCCAGTAGACCCACGTCGGGACGTGAACCGTGGCGATGGTTTCGACGGCCGGCGCGAACGTACTCCCCCGCTTGTTCAGCTTCTCTTTGATCGTCGCGTGTTCCGCGTCGTGCAACGGTTCCACGACGGCCGCCGCGCCGTCCAGGTCAAGCCGCAACCGCTGCCCCGGAATCGGTTCGGGCCATTCGCGGGCGACACCGGCCGCACCGTCGTCCATCCGCAGCAAGCGGGACGAATCGAACCGGCCCCGCAACCGGCGTTGCAGCGGCCCGAACATCAGCCCTTGGTTCTGCGGCCCGTCGATTTCCACCTCCACCACGTTTGCAGCGCGAACCATGCTTCCCTCCTCACTCTTGAGTCAGAACCCGGCGCATCGCCGAGAAATACCGCAGCACCGCGGGCCGCAGGAACGGCCGCTCGCCGAATTCGTGGATGGCCCCATAGAACAGATTCGTGCCGACGATCACTTGCACCTTGCGGGGTTCGGTCATGTCTTGCCAGAACAGCGAATTCCACAATTGCGAGGTGTCCCGGTGCGGCGGTTCGCCCGGCTTGGACGGCCCCAGCGTCTGCGTTGGCAGGCTGATGTCGTCGCGGATGCCGTTCAGCAACAGGATCGCCGCTTTGATGAGGCGCTTGTGCATCTCCGCATGCGCCAGGCGTTGCAGTTTCTTGTCATCAAACTTGACGAAGCAATGGGCAGAGTTGAGCGTGCGCATCGAATGGCCTCACGATTTGGCATCGGTCATCACGGCGAACGCATTCGGGTCCACAACCCTGCCGCCGTACCGGCCGCGGACCACCAGCAAGCCGAGATTCTTCCGGGTCAACTCTTTGCCCCCCGTCTCAAATTTCACCGCCTGCCCGATGCGGCGATACATGCGGTATTTCGCCAGCGCCCCGAACGCCACCTTGGTGTTCGGGAGGTCGTTCTGCACCTTGAACGGCTGTTCCAGCAGCGTATAGGTCGAGTGTTCCAGGCCGAACACGCGCCGTTGATCGCTGCCGCTGACGGCGATGCCACGCGCCCGCGCATAGGTCGTATCGTTGGCGACGAACGCGGGCCGCAATGCCCGGTTGCGGTATTGCTTGCCGACGGCGAACAGCAGCGATTCATAGTCGGCGACTGTCGGCGGGCCGCCGTTGCCGTTGGTGCTCGGCACAGCCGTCGTCCCGGACGCGCTGAACATCCCTTGCGGTTCCGTGTTGCCGTTGCCGACGGCAATCACCCGGTCCAGGTCCGTCAGCATTTTCTGTCCGACGTTCTCCGTCAGCCGACGTCCCACGTCCGCGGGGGAATCGCTCAGGAAGTCCAAGCCGACTTCCACCGCGCACGTCACCGGGAACACGGTGGTGTTGAGCGCCGTCACCAAGTCGGCCGTATCGAACAGCGCCGCCTCCGTCCCTTCGCCGGTTCCCCAGACGACGGTCGGATTGCCAACGGCGGCCCCTTCAATCCGTCGGCCGCGGGGGACTTCGGACAGGTCCACGAACGGCAATAACTCGCCGTTCAACAGTGGATATTGGATGAGCATTTCGTCAAAGAAGATCGGCGCGGCCTCCAAGCCGCCGCTGCTCACGTCGTCCAGGAGGGCTTTCGTCCCCGCGAACAGCTTGAACTCGCCGTTGACCTCCCCGGCCCATTCGTCCCGCTCGGCGATGTCGGCCAACAATGCGCTTTCGTGTTCGGTCAACACGATCCCCGCCGCGCCCGACTTGCTGGCGATGTGCTTGAACAGCGCGCCCGCCTTGGCATATTCCAGTTCGGACGGCAACTCGGCGAACTGGCCCCGCTCGTTGCGCACCGGTTCGCCGGTCTTGCTGTGTTTGCCGACGGCCTTGGATGTGCTGTAGCGCTCGGAAGCGCGCTTCACCCGCAACGATCCGAACACGTCCCGCGCGTCGGGGGACTTTGCATCGGTCAGTTCCGCGAGTTTCGCGGCGGACAGCGTGCCGTCGGAAATCGAGCGCTGGGCATACAGCCGCAGCGTTTCATCGTCGGCACTGGCGGACAGACTTTTGTGGTTGGCGTGCAACCACGTTCGCAGGGCTTCGGTCAATTCCACGACAGGGCACCTCCGGGTAAAGTTCCCGGACGGTTGCCCTCGTCTTGGTCTTTCGTTCGCCCCGCGCTCATTGGCGTTGGCGACGATCACTTAATTGCAAGGGTAGAGAACCATCGGCCGTGCGGCAAGGGCCATTCTCTCACCGGACAGGCGACGCGCGGCGAACACCGCGAGTTGCAAGGCGCTGGCGGTATCGGCATGGCGCGTCCCTTGGCCTCCCTTCCGACGCGGCGCTTCCAGACGAATCCCATAGCTCTTTTCGACCACGCGCAGCGACCGAAGATCGGCTTGCAACGTGGCATCGGGGAACAAGTCGATGGTCCGATCTTGGACCGCGTCCAGGAGTGAGCTGGCCATGCCGCGCAAGTTCTCCGCCGTGGCGGGGACTTCCACTGTCCGCCGAGTCCGGGAGAGGGATTGCAACAACATGACGGCCTGATATGGGTCCGCCGCGACCAGCGCCGAACCGAACCGGTCGGACAGCGTCCGCAGTTCGTCTTCCACCGCGGCGAGATTGACCGTGGTTCCCGCCGTCGGCGTCCAGACCCGCAGCGCCGCGAGTTTCAACCGGCCCGAACCGGGATGGATGGTAAGTTCATCGTCATCCGTTGCCTGTTCCGAGTCGTCGGCCAGCCCGGCATCGACCAGCGCGCGGAAGATCGGTTCGCGGATCGTCCGCACGGGATGCGGCCTCCGTTCAACGTGACCGACGTGTTTACCGACAACCACCAGCGCCGTGGAGTCATGCCGCAAGCCGATGTCCAGGCCAATGACGTAGACCCATCCCCGCTCCGGCCCCGTCAACGGCCCCGGCAACGTCGCGATGGCGCGCAAATCGAATTCCCGGAACGCATCGCCGCTGCCGGAGGTCCATTCGTTCAACCACAACCGGCGATAGGCAATATCTGGCAACAACGCCCGCTGTTCCGCCAGTACATTCGCTGTGATCCACGACGCGCACGGGCCATCCAACCGGGAAAACCACCATTCCGGTCGATGGCGAACGGCCTCCCGCAGTTCCCATTGCCACGACTCGCCGAAACCGGCATTTGTGATGACGACCAACAGACAACCCGGGCGCTTGGCGGCGGAACTCAGCAGCGATTCCCAAAGGTCCGGTTTAGACCAATGCGTGAGTTCGTCGGCAATCACGAAGGCAGGCGAAATGCCGTAGGATGACGGCGCGTCCGAAGTGAGGATTTGCAGTTCGCTTCCGGTGTGCCGGTTGCGGACGACCGTCTGCTGAACGTCCAGGATGGATGCCAGCCACGGGTTAAGCCGGGTCAGCGTGTCGATGGCGTTCCGCAACAACGTGGCTTGATCGGCGTCGGCCGCTGCCACGACGCCGGTCAGTTTGCGGCGAGACGCGAACAGCGACCATGAGACCATCACGGCGATGTCGCCGGTCTTGGAATGACCGCGCGGCCGTTCCAGCCATGCGCGGCGGTAGACGGACCGGCCGCTGATGGCCTGCCCCGCGACAGATAACCACGCCGGGTCCAAAGCCACGAAGTCGGCTTGCTGCCAAGATTCGATGACGTTGCCGAACGGTTGCGGAATGCCCCCGCAGTCGATCACCACCGCACGGCGAAAGACATCCGGGTCGGATTGGAGTGCGCGGAGATTCATTCGGGCGGCTTGCCTCCACCGCGCCACCATTCCGAATCATCGTCGGACGGCCTCCCGAAGCGCGAATCCAGTTGCCGAACGAACGTGGCGACGGCTTCGCATAGTGCGGTCAGCGACTTGTGTTGCAACTCACCAGCCTCATAAAGCGGCGCAAGCAATTCGCCGAGTTCGTGGCCGAACTCCGTGAGCGCGACACGATTCGCCAGCCCGACAGCCTGTTGATGCCGCAGCAGCTCTTCCCCCATGATCCGCCGCACGGCGGCTTGATCGTCCAGGTTCATGGCAATACCTCCGTGACTTGCTGTTCTGACCGCTCGGCGCGGATGACGGCCGCGCGGCGCGCGATCATCGCTGGCGAGACTCTCGGCGGTGCGCCTGTCCGCCGCTGCTTGTCGATGCGGCGGGCGTTCAGCGCGTACGTCCGGCACTTGGCCCCGCAGTAGAGTTGCGAGTATCGCACCGTCCGAAACCGCCGGTCACAGACGACGCAGGTTTGTTCGTGATCGTCGATGGGAACGCCTAGCACGCGGCGTTCTGCAAACTTGCGAGTCAGGTCCGCGCAAGTTTTCCCACAAAATCGCTGGCCCCTGTTGGACGGCTTAAAGACCACCGAACAACGCGGGCACGTCGCCATCGGAATCGGTCGCCGTTGTCGCTTGCTGACGTTCATCGCGCTGCCTCCCGCAACGATTGTCAAATATTTGATAATCGGAACTGACTTATGCGTCCGGCGTCGGATCGACCGGGATTGCTGTCGAGTACAGCGCTGTCAAATCGTCCTCCCTCGGTTTTAGACCAAGTTCCCGCAAGGCCCGGTCACGATGGTCGCTGGCGCGTGCAATCTCCCGCGAGTAGGCCAACCGTTGATCGTGGTTCATCGTCTCGGCGTGTTTGCACAGCCACCGCTGTGACAGGAGTGCATGGCGTTCCCAGCGGAGCGCGGTGTTGATGGCGGCTTGGTCCAAAAGCGTCAAAAGACCGTTGCGTTCCAGGACAGCGGCCTCCACGTCCCTGCGGAAACGATGCAACAACTTGCCGACGTAGCTGGCACCCGACGGAACGCTGCCGAGTGTCAGCATTCGCAGGCCATGCCGGATTGCGTTTCGTCCTGTCGGGCAATTGGTCGTCACGACTTGTCCCGGTGTGATTGATTGTAGGTCTGCTGTAGGTTCGCCAATCGCCTGTTTGCAACCATCATCAACACAATCTGTTGCACGCGTCGCACATCGGATGTGTACTCCGCAGCCGGGCGATTGATCGGATTCTGCGAACCCGTTTTTTTCGGGAAGCGCGCGGGTTGTTTGTCGCCCGCATTCATGAGCATCAATTCTTCCATCCCGGCCAATCGGCTGCCCTACCTCGCACAGCGGGGGTCGCTTCACCGCGGCGGCGCGAATGCTTGCATGGTTGTCCCGGTCAATGTGGCGTCCTACTTCGCAGGGCGTCAATTGCTCTTCCGGCTGTCGGTTGTGATTCATGTCATCCCGGTCGAAACGGCGTCCTACCTCCCGCAGTCGTGAGCGCTCCGGTTGCGCGCACGTCTATCAGGGCCTACCCCGCGAGTTGTTTAACGTCGTTCGCAGTCGCGGCGATCTTCCTCACGACGAGCCGTCTTCCACTGGATGGTAGGAAGGTATTTCCCAGCGAGGCCAACCGCGCGCCGCCTCATCAGACAGCACCAGCCATCGCCACCGACTCTTCCGTAGGTCTTGCGCCCGTCGCTCGCTTTGGCTATCCGCCCCCCGGCGGCCCGTCTTTCAGGGGCAGCTATTGGCCGCGCATTCTTATACGGCTTCGTCCTACACCGCTTGATGGGCAACAGTCGCCCGTATAGATTGATCTCAGGGTGCAGTCTGTGATCCGCTGTGACTTCACCTTGCCCGGCCGGCTGACCAAAGACGAACCGGGCTTTCTTCCATGAATTCTCCCTTCGGGGTTCAGTCCATTTCCACGCGGCGTGCGGCCAAGTATGCCTCCAAGTCGCTTGTGCGATACAAGATTCGCCCTCGCGGGCCACGACTGAACGGAACGCGGCCTTTTAGCCTTTGATCCCGGAGCTGATGCCTTTGGAGGCCAAGCCGATGGGCGGCCTCCGCTTCACTGATGGCGATTGGTCCATCCCGGTCAATGCCGAGTGTCTCGCCAGACGCGCGGAGTTCCGCCAACGTCTCCCGAATCACGTCCCGGACCAATGCCTTGAGTTCAACGGCATCGACAATCAGTTGCATGATGCAACGGCCTCCGCGGGGCGAACGGGATTTGCGACGAGTCGAGCCTCAATCTGTTCCAGGGCGGCCCGCACATCGACGGCGCAGACAGTGATTCCGGCTTGCATGGCAGCCGGGATGTCGATGGCCGGATTCGCGAACATGGACTCCGGCGAGAGCAGCCGCGGGAACGGATCGGCAATGCCGGCGGCAAGTAAGACGTGTTCCCCGTTTGCGAACTGCTCGCGCAGTTCGTCAATGGTTTTTTGCGACACCCACCGGCAGACACGCGCCGCCAGCCCTGCATCGAAACCGCATTTGCGGAGATTCTGCATCAGCGCCACGCCCACCAAGTCGGGGAGGTCGAAACGGTGGCCGCGAGCGCGTGGTGGGCTGCGATAGAGCGGATCAACGATTCCTGCTTCCACGAGCCGGGCGAGCGCCGTCGTGGACAGCCCCAGAATCTCCGCGGCGTCTTTGGTGGACCAGCAACAGGGTTTCATCAAACTGCCCTCCGAACCATCGTCGAACTGATGGCGTTGCGGGCAGTCTAGGTCTGGTCAAATGTCAGTTCGTGGGCAGATAGTAGGCGAATGGTGGGAATTCGACGAAATAACTGAGACGGTATCCACCGCGATTCTTCTGGCCAGGAAAGTGAATGAGTTGATTCCAGTGAGGGTCGCCCTTCAATTCGCTTAGCCGCTTCCGTGCATCGTTATTGAGTTCCCGAAGCTCTCGCAATTCCAAGCCCGCGGGATACGTCGCTGCAAGCGCTTGCAGAATTCGCACCTGGACCGAAGTCGGCCTGCGAACTGACTCACCGCAAGTGCAGAACGGATCGCCGCCCTTCGTGAACCGAATGCAACACGTCGGCTGTTTGGACATGGCAGTTTCGATTCCAAGTCGCGGGAGCAAGTCGGCGACTTCGATCAGCGTAAGTTTGTCGAACTCGTTGAACGTAGTTCCCTTCACGTCATGCGCCCACGCTTTCATCGCGTGATCGCTAAACGGCAAGTCTGGAAACGCGGCCTGCCAGCGGTGTCGGATAAGCGCCATCGGTTGAATCAGTTCGCGCTGCAGCAGCAGCGGCCCGAACGTCTTACGAATGCGGATTTCCTCTACGGTGCTGAGCAAAGTTTCCGGCTTGGATTTCATGGTGTGACCTACCTATGACCTACAGCGCTGATGCGATTTGACACGACTCAACCCGATTGTAAGCCAGGCGCGACTTGCAAAAAAGCCTTCCGTTTCTGATGATTCTTGCAAGTCGCGCCGTGTGATGTCGTGACCCTTTTGGACTTAAAATCCGAAGCCTCGCAAGGGGCGTACGAGTTCGAGTCTCGTCTCGGCCAATCAGCGACGTGATCACGCTGGCGTGATGACCGGAACGTGGGTGGCCGGGGCTGGAGCCGCTTCGGCGAAGCCCCGGTTAATTGCGCGCTCACCGGGGCTTCCCTCCCGTTGGTCGGTCCAGCCCCGGCCACCCCTAAGCGATTTTGCAATGCACTCTGCTTCGCTGCCCGATTCGATCGCCGATGTCGAGGCACTGGACGACTGGCTCAGCCGGCCTTCCGAAGCGTGCGTGGAGGCCTTGCGGAGTTACCCCGGTGATCTCGTCGTGCTCGGCGTTGCGGGGAAGATGGGGCCGACGCTCGCCCGGATCGCGGTGCGGGCCTCGCAAGCCGCGGGGGTGACGCGCCGCGTGACCGGCGGCGCCCGG
>JAWXBB010000578.1:0-3191 GCA_034439795.1 Planctomycetaceae bacterium
CAATGCGCTGCCCCCGGAAGTGCGCGTGCAGGTCGTCGCCCCCGACAACCAGGTCGTGAACCTCGGCCAGATCATGGCGTGGGGCGGCCGCATCGGCATGCACGGCGGCGAGCAGCACTTCGCCATTCGGGCTGTTGATGACGCCGGTGTTGGTGACACTTGGCGCCACCAGGTAGACGTGGCCGCCCGAGGGCGTCGTGATGGTCCCCTGGTTAAGCAGCGCGCCCGCGTTCGGGTTGTCCTGGAACTTGAACTTGCCGTTGAGAAAATCCTGATTCGACATGTCCAGCGTCGACGCCAGAAAGCCGTTGACGTTGATGTTGGCGCCCGGCCCAATCACGATGCCGTTGCCGTTGATCAGGAAGACGCGGCCGTTTGATTGCAACGCACCGAGGATGGTCGACACATCGCCGCCGGTGACGCGATTGAACACGGCGCTGGAGCCGGACTGCTGGATGAACTTGGTGATATCGCCGGCGCCGATCGAAAAGCTCTGCCAGTTGATCACCGTGCCGGGACTGTTGGTGATCGCGAGCAGGTTGCCGTTCTGGTTGAACACCGCGTTGCCGATCACGACCACGCCGCCCACCGGGTTCGCATACGCAACTTCCCCGGCGAAACACGAGGCGACCGCAAGCGCCACCAGCTTGCGGTTCAGTCCACGGACACCTCGGCTTGCGTGTTGATGCTTACGTTTCATGGCGAACTCCCTGGGCGCCAACCGCGCCCTGCCCTGTCAGTCGGCGAAAACTACACTCAACGCACCACCCGGGATTCGGAGGACTCGGGCGGAGGGCGCCTCGCCACCGCGCCGGCAAAAAAACTGCCGACGCCATGGCTTTCTTATTGATTCAGCTCAGGAATCTCCGGTAATTACGACCGGGATCCTGCTCCCTCTCCCGCCCGCCGGCACAGGCTGAACAGCCTGCGCGAGGGCAAGCGGGTACGTTAGTCCTGACGGCCCCTTTGCGCAAGCGCCGACGCCCTTCCGTTGTCATCATTCCGTCATCGCTCCCGGTCAGAAGGAGAACACGGCCGCCCCCATGATCCGGCCGTCTCCCGTCGTGGTGCCTGGGCCGTGTATCACTTTGGCGACGTCGAGCCGAAACGAGAACGACTCTTTGTAGAGGTAACGGATACCCGCGCCGTACGAATCGAGGCTGACGACCGGGCTTTGCGGCGACTGGTTGTAGTTGAAGCGGCCCCATCCGGTGTCCCGGAAGGCCAGAAAGCGAATCTGCGCGCCCGGCACCTCCAGCATCGGCGCGAGATTCGGCGTGTATGCCTCGAAATTCATCCACCAGCCGGAATCCGCCGAAGACTGGCGCTCCGTAAACCCGCGAATGTTGTACATCCCGCCGAAACCGATCTGTTCGGCCGGAATCAGCGCATCACGCGTCCACTGGGCGTTGCCATTAAAGCGAAACTGGAAGTCCTGACCCGTCGCATACACGTAGTTGAGTCCCGCACGGCCGAGGTGGAAGCTGGGCGTGGCGTTCTGACGGGTCTGGCTGAACACTTCGTTGCTCTGGTCGGTGCCGCCGTTGAACGGATTGGCAAACAAGCCCGCAAAAAAACCGATTTGCTGGTTCGGCAGTTTCAGCACCCCGTTGTAGACCGCGGAGATCGGCTGGACCGTGATATCCGGCACCAGCGCGACGCCGGCGCCGACTGTGGTGACGTTGTTCTGGAAGCGCTTCTGGTCGTAGCCAAACACCAGTTTTTGTTCGTAGCCCTCGAAAACACGCGGCAGATTCTTGTTGTAGCGGACGGAAAACACGGTGCCGGCGCCCGCCACGTTGAACAGGTTCTGCACGGTCCCGGAGTTCACGTTGGAATACGCCACCACGAGATCGAGACTGTCCCCCAGCGAGTAGAAAGGAATGCTCGCGCCCAGCGCGAAAATCGTGACGTCTTCGTAGTGATCCGGCGACGTGATGTACTGCCCCGTGAGCACGATGTCGCGGTCCCAGAAGCTCGCCTGCTGGAAACCGAAACCAAGGCGGAAATAGCCCGTGGCCTTGGTGCCGGTGGAGTCGAGCGTCACGCTGTAGCGCTTGGCATCGGTGTCGGCAACGCGCACTACTGCGTCGACCTCGCCTTCGGTCGCACCCGCCCGCAGCAGCACCTGCTGCCCCTTCGCCGGGTTCTGGTTGGCGAGCCGCAAGTTCTCCGCCATTTCCAGTGAATTCGGTGTCTGCCCTTCCGTGAGAGAAGGCAGGCTGCGGCGGATGTTCGCATTGTCGAAGAACTTGTTGCCTTCGATCCCGACCTTGCCGAGACGGGGTTCGATCACGGCAAACTTCACCAGCCCCTGGTCGAGTTCCTGCTCCGGCAGGGTGACCAGCACGACGCCATAGCCCGCCATGACGTAGGCATCCTGCAGCGCTTCGAGGGCGCGCTGCACGTCGCCGAAATCACGGCGCTGCCCGCGGTAAGGCGCCAGCACAGCATCGATTGTGGTCTGCGGCAGTAGCGTATTGCCGGTAACAGCGAAAGAAGTGATATCGAAGGTCAACACCGGCGCCGCCAAAGCGGGGGCGGGTGAGGTCACGGCAGGCGCTTCGGCCGCGTACGCGGGCGACTGCACAATGCCGGCAGCGAGCGCCAAGCCGCCGACGAGCATCCGGACAGGCCGCACGCCAGCAGACCTCACGCCGGGACTCCTGCGTCAGATTTCACGAAACCCTGCATTTTTGTTTTTCGGCCCGTAATCGCGTGTCTACATTGCCGTTTAACCAGCACCTTGGACGCACAAATCGACAGTTTTTCATTATACGGAAATGATTTAAATTCAAGGCTTAAGAGGTCCTTTTCACTCGACAATCGAGATCACAGACTGATAGAGTGTTGTTTTTCCGCAATGCACTGTCAGATTCCCGCCATGGCCTCCTCCCCGACCGCTCCCCTCCCCGCCAAACATGCCCGTGTCCTGATCCTGGGGTCCGGTCCGGCGGGCTACTCTGCGGCCGTCTACGCCGCCCGCGCCAACCTCAAGCCGGTGCTGATCACCGGCATGGCCCAAGGCGGGCAACTCATGACCACTACGGAAGTGGACAACTGGCCGGCTGACGCCGACGGCGTCCAGGGCCCGGAACTGATGGAGCGCTTTCTTAAGCACGCCGAGCGCTTCGGCACCGAGATCGTGTTCGACCAGATCCACACCGCGAAACTCGGCGAAAAGCCGATCA
>JAWXBB010000579.1:0-4145 GCA_034439795.1 Planctomycetaceae bacterium
CCGGAGACCACCGAGACCCTGATTTACATCCGCATGATTCACCTGATGTCCCGGCGGATCGCACAGCACCGTTTATCCATTTGAAAACGGGTTCTGAGGCCGGACGATGAAACCACCCCTCTTGTGACCCCAGACGCTCAAAGCAGCGTCTGGGCCACCCACCGCCTGGAAAGGGCCATTCACGAAAAATCCGCGCAACATTCTCCCATAGGGTGACAGACACGAAGACACCGCGGGGGCGGGACTCCGCGGCTTCCGTTGCCATCCGGCCGGAGAATGTCATGAACGCCGCCGATGATTTGCGGATCGAATTGCATCGCCTGGCCGCGTGGGCCGGGCCGAATGTCACGCTGGACCGGTTCTGTCGCGAGGTCGGCATCGCCCCCGGCACGGTTGCCCATTGCTGGGGAACGTGGACCCGGCTCCGCGTCGCGGCCGGATTGCCGCCGCGCTGCCGGTCGGGGCGGATGGAGCGCGACTTCCAACGGCTGCGTTGGCGTCGTCGGGTGCGGCAATGCTGGGCGGCGTCCGAGATGGTCGGGTGGCTGGTGATCCTGGCCTGTATGTGTCCCGCGTTCGGGCTGCGCTGGTCCGACGACACGGCCGCGGGGCACACTCGACCGCTCGAAATTTCCGGTCACGGAGTGCCCGGTCTACGGGAAGAGGCGATGTCAGCACCACGCGGCGGCGAGCGCGTTCGACAGCCGCGCCAGAAACTGTCCGCCCGGTTCCTGCGGCTGGGAGGTGAGGATGATCGCGTACACGCCGCGGTCGGGGTCGAGCCACATCACCGTCCCCGTCGCGCCCCAGTGGCCGTAGGTGCCGGGGCCGAGGAGGTCGCCGAAGTTGGCGCTGTGGGCGGGCCAGTTCAGCCGCCAGCCGAGGCCCCACGGGCGGCAGCGGCGTTCGTCTTCGGGGACTTCCCGCATGAAGTGCAACTGATTCGTCGTCGCGGCGGCGATGGCGGCCGGGGACAACAGCATCTGGCCCGCTTCCGTCCGACCGCCGCGCAGCAGGCAGCGGGCGAACCTGGCGAGATCGTCGGCCGTCGTCAGCAGTCCGCCCCACGGGGCGCCGAGTTGCCGCCAGTAGCGGCTGTTCCAGTTCCAATGGTCGCCACCCTGTTGTTGGGCATCGAGGCGGACTTCGACGATCCGGGAAGACTGCGCGGTCAGCCACGATTCCGTCGCGCCGAGAATCGTGTCGCCCATCCCCAACGGTTGGAAGAGTTCTTCGCGCAGGAACTGGTCGCACGGCTTCCCGACGATGCGGGCGATGATCTCCGCCAGCACCAGAAAGCCGGTGCTCTGATACTGCACGCCGCGGCCGGGCGGAAACGCGAGCGGACCGGCGCACACGGATTTCAGGAACTCGGACAGCGGGGCATTGGCCGCGCGGAGGTCGAGGTTGTTCGGCAGCATGTCGGGCAATCCCGACGTGTGCGTGAGCAGATGCCGGACCTCGACGCCGTACTTGCCGTTGGGGCCGAACTCGGGGAGGTACTCCGTCACGCGGTCGCCGAGCGCCAACCGGCCGCGCTCGATGAGCAGCAAGGCGGCCGTGGCGACGATGGGCTTGGTGATCGACGCGACCAGATAAATCGGCGTCTCGGGGAGCGGCTGGAACTGCTGCGTTCGCTGCGAGCCGAGCGATACGACCGGCGACGTCTTGAGCAGCGACCCGGTCACGAACGTCACCGCGGGGGCGCGGCCGTCGGCGATCCAGCGGGTGGCCAGATTCACCGCCGTCTGCCAGCGGGCTTCGTCGAGGAGGACGCGCGGTTGGGACATGGGTGCGAACGAGTGGCTCTGTCCCCTCGCCCGCCGCTTCGGTGGGAGAGGGTTAGGGTGAGGGTGCTTGGGTTTTCCGGTCTTCGTCAGCGTTATCGAAGCGAGAAATCAGAAAGGCACCCTCACCCCCGGCCCCTCTCCCGACGAAGCGCCGGGCGAGGGGGGAAAGCATCACATCGGCACAGCGGCCCGGGTCTGGTGGCGGTCCAAAGCGGCTTCCATGAAGCCGGCGAACAGCGGGTGCGGCAGGTTGGGCTTCGACTTGAATTCGGGATGGAACTGCACCGCCACGAACCACGGGTGATCGGGGATTTCGACGATCTCGACCAGCTTGCCGTCGGGACTGGCCCCGGCGATGAGCAGGCCGGCGTCGGACAGCGACTGGCGATAGGCCGGGTTGAATTCGTAGCGGTGCCGATGCCGTTCGGAGACTTCCGGCACGCCGTAGACCTGAGCCGAGCGGGAGTCGTCGGTCAGCACGCAGGGCTGCGCGCCGAGCCGCATCGTGGCCCCCTTGGCGGTGACCTGCTTCTGATCTTCGAGCAGGCAGATGACGGGGTCGGGCGTGTCGGCGACGAACTCGGTGCTGTGAGCCAGCGGCCGGTCGAGCACGTTGCGGGCGTACTCGATGACGGCGACCTGCATTCCCAGGCAGATGCCGAAGTACGGGATCTGATTCTCGCGGGCGAACTTCACCGCCTGGATTTTGCCCTCGACGCCCCGCATGCCAAAGCCGCCGGGAACCAAGAGGCCGTCGATGCCCGCCAGCAGTTGGGCCGGATCGTTCCGTTCGAGTTCCTCGGCCTCCAGCCGCTTCACGATCACGCGGCTGTTGTAGTGCAGCCCGGCGTGATCGAGGGCCTCGTAGATCGACTTGTAGGCGTCGCGGTGCTCGATGTACTTGCCGACGACGGCGATCGTCACGTCGTGCTCGGGATTGCGGATGCGGCGGACGAGCTCTTCCCAATCGTCCATGTCGCAATGGCCGACCGGCAGCCGCAGCTTCTCCAAAATCAAACGGTCCAGGCCGTTCTCGACGAGGCCCAACGGCACCTCGTAGATCGAGAACTCCTTGTCGCGCTCTTCGATCACCGCTCGCTTCTCGACGTTGCAGAACAACGCAATCTTCTCGGCGTTGTCGCGGCCCAGTTCGCGTTCGGTGCGGACGATCAGAATGTCCGGCTGGATGCCGATCTCGCGGAGTTGCTGCACGCTGTGCTGCGTGGGCTTGGTCTTCAGTTCCTTCGCGGCCTTCAGGTACGGTGCCAGCGTGAGGTGGATGAACAGGCAGTTGTCGCGGCCGATGTCGAGCGGAATCTGGCGAATGGCCTCCAGAAACGGCAGGCCCTCGATGTCGCCCACCGTGCCGCCAAGCTCGGTGATGACGACGTCCACATCCGGCCCCGCGAGCTTGCGGACCGAGGCTTTGATTTCGTCGGTGATGTGCGGCACCACCTGCACGGTCCCGCCGAGGTATTTCCCCTGCCGCTCCTTCTCGATGACGCGGAGGTAGATGCGGCCGGACGTGAAGTTGGAGTTCTTCGTCAGCGGGCTGTTGGTGAACCGCTCGTAATGGCCGAGGTCGAGGTCGGTCTCGGCCCCGTCATCCAGCACGTAGACCTCGCCGTGCTGATATGGGCTCATCGTGCCGGGATCGACGTTGATGTACGGATCGAGCTTCTGCATCCGCACCCGCAGCCCGCGGCGTTCGAGGATGCAGCCGATCGACGCGGAGGTGAGGCCCTTGCCGAGAGAACTCACGACGCCGCCGGTCACGAAGATGTGCTTGGTCATATTGTCAGTTGTCCGTGGTCCGTGGTCAGTTGTGAAGAACACCGATGGTCACTGGTCTTTGCCACTGACCACGGACAACTGACGACGGACGAATCGAGCATAATCGTCCGGGGTGTCGATGCCAACGGAGTGGTGCTCGACGACCCCCACTTGGATGGTGGCGCCGGCCTCCAAAGCCCGCAGTTGTTCCAGCTTTTCGAGTTGTTCCAGCGGCGACGGCGGGAGTTGGGTCAGTCGCAGCAGAAAATCGGGCCGGTAGGCGTACAGCCCCAAATGCAGCAACCACGGCCGTTCACCGGATGCGAGGATGTCGCCGACTTCGCGGTCCCGGACGAACGGAATCGGCGACCGGCTGAAGTACAACGCCCGGCCGTCCGCCGCCCGGACCAGTTTCACGCAGGAGGACGCCTGGACCTGCTCGACGGTCGAGAGCGGCGTCCCCAGCGTTCCCATTTCCGCGGTCGGATGCTGCTGCATCAACTGGACCAGCCGGTCGCTGTGCCCCGGCTCCAGTTCCGGCTCGTCCCCTTGGATGTTCACGATCAGCGGCGGCTCGGGCAC
>JAWXBB010000580.1:0-16286 GCA_034439795.1 Planctomycetaceae bacterium
CTGTCGACGGGGAACGTCTACGGCAACGTGCCGGTGACGGCGGGCGGATCGCGCGAGATCGATCCGCCGAACCCGATTGGCGAGTACGCCATGAGCTGTCTCGGCCGCGAACGGATGTTCGAACACGTTAGCGATGCGCACGGCACGAAGGTCGCGCTGATTCGGCTGAACTATTCGTGCGAACTGCGGTACGGCGTGCTGGTCGATCTGGCCCTGAAGGTGTGGGCCGGGCAACCGATCGACCTGACGATGGGGCACTTCAACGTCCTCTGGCAGGCCGATGCAAACGCCATGTCGCTGGCGGCGTTCGCTGTCTGCGGGTCACCCGCGGCGGTCGTCAACGTCACCGGCCCGGAAGTGTTGTCGGTGCGGGACGTGTGCGAGGAGTTCGGGAGGCGGTTCGGGCGACAGCCGATGTTCGAGCGCGAAGCCGCCGGCGATGCGCTCATCAACAATGCGTCGGCGGCGTTGTCGCGGTTCGGAAATCCGCGCGTGCCGCCCACCGTCCTGATGCGTTGGATTGCCGACTGGATTCGTCGCGGCGGCCCGCTGCTCAACAAGCCGACGCACTTCGAGGTCCGCGACGGGCGGTTCTGAAGCGAACGCTGTGCTTCACGCCGCTGAAACGCGAGGAGATGTTATCCACAGATTTCGCCGATTTCACAGATTGAAAGAGCGAAAGGCGACACTGTCTGAACAGCGATATCCACAGTGATGGCTCTGTCTTGAATCTGCGTCATCGGCGAAATCTGTGGATAAATCGCCTTTGGCCCGGGCTTCAAGGCCAGCATCATTGCGATTGCTTCACGCCCGCGTGGTTGTAATTTGAGACCGTCGTCCAGGCGATGCGTTGCAAAATGGCGTGCTGTTCCGGCGTGACGCCCGGTTCGTTCAGCATCAGCCCTTCGGGACTGCGGCGATAGATCACCGCGTAGTTGCAGTACGCGGCGAGCGCCTGGATGTGGCCCAGCCCGTGGCCGATCGGGTCGCGGAACAGTTCCGACGGCTTGGCGACGCCGGGGAATTTGCCGGCCTGGATCTGCCGGCGGAGTTCATTGACCGCATCGCCCACCGGCACGATCTCAACGTTGCGGGTCTTGTTTTTTTGGTTGAGCGCATCGACCTGCGCTTCCATGCTCTTTCGCCAGACGTCGGTGGACGTCTGTAACGCGGCGAGGTCGGTCATGTCCCGCTCGGCATTATCGCGGATGCGCTGCTGCGGCGACGTAATGTCCCACGGCATCCACGACGCCTGCACCAAGAGCCGCAGCTTCGGATTGTGCTTCAGCCCCAGCTCGACGAAGTGATCGACGCCCGGATCGGGCAGAATCAGATGGGAGGCCATCGTGAAGACGTCGAGTTCGCCGGTCTCCAAGGCGGGCTTGGCCTTGTTCTTGCCGTCCTCCAATTCCCAATGCTGAATGACGCGCGACCCGCCGATCCCCTGCGTGCCGACGGTCCGGTGCCCGGCGATGCCCGCCGACTTCGCGAGCTGATCGACGCGCGCCGGCACGAACATGTGAAAGCTGTGCCCGGTGTAGAACACGCGCAATCCGGCGGGGGCGTCTTCGGCCATCGCGATGCGATGCGTCACCGCCTGGGTGAGTAATGCCGTTAGCAGGACCAGGCAGTGACGCCGGGAAAACGCTGTGCAATGCAGCATGGAGAGGATCCCCAGAATGGATGATGGTGCAAGCGTCACAATAGCAACCGCATTCACCGGACGGAATCGAACAAGCCTTTGTAGGGTGCAGTCGAGGCTTTGCGAGGCTCACCCTCTTCGGATTTCGTGCGTTGATGCCAAGTCTGCGAGGACCGCCGCGTTGTGGTACATCGGGGTGAGCCTCGCAAAGCCTCGACTGCACCCTACGCAAGCAGAAGACGCTCGCATTCACGCTTTCTTCAACTCGCCGAACGACGTGGCGATGGCGTCGCGCAGCAGGACGGCGTCGTTGGAGAACACCACCAGCCGCGCGCCCTGCCGGATCGTGCGGAGCATCTGCCGCGTATCGGCGAACCAGCAGCCGGCGGCGACGTGGCGGCGATCGGCCGTGTCGATGATCTTCGACAGCATCGCGATCAGGTCGGGATGGTCGTACTCGTTGGGAATTCCCATGTTGGTCGTCAGATCGTTGGGACCGACGAAGACCGCGTTCACGCCGGGGATGGAACAGATGGCGTCCAGGTTCTCGACGCCGCGGACGGATTCAATCATCGGGATGAACAGCGTGTCGGCGTTCTTTTGGGCCACGTAGTCGCGGGTCTTGTCGCTCGGCCAGACGCCCTCCCGCAGCACGCGTTCGAGCGCGACCCCCTTGAGCGGGCGGTACACCGCGGCCGCGGCGAGCCGCTTCGCCTGGTCGACGTCCTCGACGTACGGCACCACCACGCCGTCGTAGCTGTCGCAAACCTTGGACACGTCGTCCGGCTCGCGGCTGTGCGTCCGGGCGAGGCACGCGATCCCCTTCGCCGCCAGCGCATAACGGAGCGGCAGGAACTCGGCGAGGTCCAGCGCGTTGTGCTCCGCGGTGACGATCACGAAATCGAGCGCATCCGGCGGCAGGAAGTCCACCATCGCGGGAGTGACGGCGTGCTGAATCAGCGTGCCGTACACCGTCTGGCCTTTGATCAACTTGTCCTTGAGACGCTTGCCGCTCATGGGAGGTGCCTTGGGAGGGGCGGATGGACGAGGATCAGGGTAGCCAATCCTGCCGGGAGACGCGACGGGGCGGTGTGACCAAGCCGCCTCTTGCTCCCCTCGCCCGGCGCTTCGTCGGGAGAGGGGTTGGGGGTGAGGGTGCCTTTTATCTTCTGCAGTTGCTGACGGTCGAAGACAAAGACCGAAGCACCCTCACCCTAACCCTCTCCCACCGAAGCGGTGGGAGAGGGGACAAAGCCGCGGTTGCGTGCGTTGCGGCAGCATCCGCGGGGACGCGGCCCCGCGGCTTCTCCGGCTCTCAACACTCACTTTCAACCCCCGACTTCCCGCAGGAAACCTCGTCTCGACACGAACGGCCGCACTCTTTAACATCCCCCGCCCTCTCGGGGGACTTGCAGGCTGATTTTGTCGGCGAACCATTCGTCATCGGCAGTTCTGTCGCGACGGATTCGCCCACGCAGCACGATGCTGCGTTCGACTGCGGGATTCGACCTTCAACCAGGGATCGGTTGAATGCGGAACATCATCGGCGTTGTGTCGGTCGTCGTGACCCTTGCGGCCGTCGGCGGGTGTGCGTCCCAGCGGCTGCAACTGTCCAAGTCAGACCCGCCCAAGAATGCCCCCAAACCCGAAGAACGTGTGAAATACGGCTTCCCCTGGAGCAAGCCCAAGCCCGAACCGCAGGTCGCCTCCACGGAACTGCCCCCCGAGCTCGCCGAGCAACTCGCGAAATCCCGTGTGACGTCCCCGAAGACCGGCGTGCCGAAAGAGGCCCTGCAACGGGCCGCCGACGCCGAAGCCCGCGGGGATCTCGATTCCGCCCGTGCGGCTTATCTGCAGGTGGTCGAATCCGATCCGAAGAACGTCGAGGCTCATCACCGGCTGGGGGTGATCGCCGACATGCGACAGGACCCGCAGACGGCCGATCAACATTACGCCCAGGCGTATGCCCTCAATCGTCGCGACGCCGATCTGCTGTGCGACATGGGCTACTCGCTGCTGCTGCGGGGCCGGTTTGCCGACAGCGAACGCCGCTTGAAAGAGGCGCTCGACATCAACGCCTATCACCGGGCGGCGCTCAGCAATCTGGGTCTCGTGTACGGCAAGATGGGCCGGTACGACGAAGCCCTCGCCATGTTCCGCCAGGCCGGGACCGAATCCGAAGCCCAACGCAACATCGCCACATTGTTCCCGAACGGAAAGCCGGGTAGTCGTCCGAATGCGACCGCCATCGCCGATGCCCGGACGACGCCGTTCCCAGCAACGGCCGCACCGACCGCCGGCATCGCGCCGGCGATGCCGACCGATATCGATCAACGTCTGATCGGTCTCGCCAACGACCCGGTCCAGCCCCGCAACCCGGCTCACCAGACGGCTCCGCAGTCGCAGACGTTGTCGCAAGTCGGCGGTCTGCAACCATCGTTCACGCCGCAACCGCCGGCGATGCAACCGCAGGGCAATCCGTTCGCGCCGCCGATGAACACCGCCCAGCCGGCCGTCGCCGCGAAGCCAGCGGGGACCGGGAATCCGTGGAGCGGTTCGCTGGCGAATCCGCTGTCGTCGACCGACGTCGCCGCGTTCGCCGCTCCGCAACAACCGCCCATGAATGCGAATCCGTACGCCATGCCGCCCGGCAACGCACCGCCGGCGAACAATTGGAATCAACAGCCGCCCGCGGCGATGAACAATGCCGCGTGGCCGCCGATGGACGACGTCGTCCCGGCCGGATACTCGCTCGACGGCAACTCGTTCGGCTCGATGCCCGGTCAAGCGCCGGCCAACCCCGCGGACGCCTCGCGGTGGGCTGCGCAGATGGCGATGGGCGCCGGTCCGGGGAGCATGATTCCGCTCGCGAACGCGGTGCAGCAGAATGCAGCCCCTTCGGCGTACGGTTCGCCCGCGATGTCGCAGCCGACTGGCTCCATGCCGTTCAACTACGGCAACGCAGCGCCGGGTAACCTCTCGAACCTCAACATCCCGGCGACGTGGGCGACCGAACGGCCTTCGACGCCGCCGGTCGAGGCGATCCCACCGAACGGCGGTCAACCTTCGCGCTGGTCGCAAGGTGAGACCGTGGCACCGGCATCGCCGTGGGCCGGTTCAGTGTCACCGGCGAGTGACTCCGCGAATTGGTCGCTGCCGCCGGACAACAGCGCCAGCATGTTACCGATGAACCAGAGTTACACCCCGTCACAACCGCCTTCCAACCCCAACGCAGTCCAGCCGCCCCCCTGGTCGGGCAACATCAGCCCTGCCCCGTGGCCGCCGGCGAATGGCCAGCCGACGCAGCCGACATCGTCCCGCGGCACCTCGAACTGGCCGGTCATCCAACCGGGATCGCCGCAGCAGCCGGCCAACGCACCGATGATGCAGCCCGCCTCGACCGGCCCGACGACGAGCGTGCAAAACTGGCCGTACGCGCCGTCGCGGCCGAATTGATATTGCACGATCGTCACAGCCCTGAGCGCCAGCGAGGGCATCTGTAAATGGGTGCGAGGCCGCGCTGATAAAGGATCTTGTTGGAAAGCAGAGATCATTGATCCACAGATTTCGCAGATGACGCAGATTCAAAATCATCCCATTGGGTGGTTTCTCTATCTGCGGAATCGGCGAAATCTTTGGACCAACCCTCTTGGCTTCCCTCGCTGGCGCTCGGGGCTGGGACGTGCGAGGACCGCGCGATCAATCGCGCGTCAGAAACTCATCGACGTTGAGCACCACCCGGGCCAGCGCGATGCACGCCGCCAGATCGAGCGTCTCCGGTGATTCGGCGGGGCGTCCGATCAACTCCGCGGCTGATGACGGGTCGTCGCGGAACTTTGCCAGCGCTTCGTCGTGCAATCGGGTTAAGACGGCGAGTTCGGCCGCTGCGGCGTCGCGGCCGAGGCACCATTGCACAAGCGTCTGCACACGGTCGGTGTTCGCGTCCGGTTGCGATTGCTGCAACCGCGACCCGAGCCCGCGGGCGCACTCGAAGAACGCCGGGTCGTTGAGCAGTGTCAGCGATTGCAGCGGCGTGTTGGACCGATCGCGACGTTGACAGGCCACATTAGAGTCCGGGCTGTCGAACGTCATCAGCAACGGGTACGGCACCGTCCGCTGGAAGAAGATGTAGCACCCGCGACGATACCGGTCGCCCCCCTTCGACTCCGCCCACTTCACCGAGTTCGCATACCCCAGCGACGCCACCCCCTCGGGCAGCGGCGGGCGAACGCTCGGCCCGCCCACGCGGTCGTCCAGCAGGCCGCTCACCGCCAGACTGACGTCGCGCAACACCTCGCCCTCCAGTCGGAAGCGGTTCTGCCGCGCGAGCAGCAGATTCTTCGGATCGCTGTCGCGCAGATCGGGACGACCGGCGGACGACCGCTGATACGCCGCCGAGGACGCGATCAACCGAATCAGCGACTTCGTGCTCCACCCGCGCGTCGAGAACTCGTCGGCGAGCCAGTCGAGCAATTCGGGATGCGACGGTGGCGTGCCGCGCAAGCCGACGTCGTCGGGCGGATCGACCAGGCCGCGACCGAACAAATGTTGCCAGACCCGATTGACCGCCACGCGGCGGACGAGCGGGTGATCCTCACTCGCGAGCCAGCGGGCCAGGTCGAGCCGGTTCGGTGACGCCGCCGCGGTCTTCAGCGGATTGAGCACCGCCAACGTGGCCGCGGAGACTTCATCGCCCGGTTGCAGGAAATCGCCGCGGAGGTGGATCTGCGTCTGTTCAGGCTTCGCCGCTTCGGCAAACACCATCGCCTTGGTCTCCGGCGCGGGCGGCGCAGCCGCATCGTGCGCCGTGAGACGCGCTGCCAGTGCCCTGATGCCGGGGTCCACATTCGCGAAGTAGTCTTCGAGCAACGCCGGCGGTTTCGCGTCCTTCAACCATTCCGGCAGCGTCGCAAGATACAGCGGTTGCACCGCATCGGTCATCGACAACCGGAACTTCCCCAGCAGATGCTGTCCGCCGTATTGCTGATCGAGCACGATCGTCAACCGGCCGTCCTCGGTCGGCGGCGATGTTCCCCAATCGAATTCCCACACGATCTGGTGCGGCTGACCGATCCCGCCGCCGACGGCCCAACCCGTCTTGGCGGAGCCGTCCAGCGTATTCTCCGGCGCGAACGCCTTCCCTTTCTGACCGCGGCTCTGAATGTAGTCGGCCTGCGCGGCGACCAGCGCGACCGGCCGCGGCTTCGCCTTCTTGTCATCACGCGGCTGCCAGGTGACGCGGGCCTCGGTCAGCACGAAGTTGCCGTTCGGTGCGCGGCCCGGTCCCTGCGACGGCAACGCCGCGTCGGTCAGCGTCTCCAACCGCAGTCCGGTCGGCAACGCGGCGGCGACATCGCACGTCAAGGTGTAGGTGTCCGTCTCCGGAGTTTCACCGCCGATGAGATACGCGCCGTCCTCCTGCCGACTCAGTTCGGCCTTCGAGGCCGTCACCGCCGACGTGATCGCCAGCGGCGTCCACGCCAGCGGCTCCTCGCGAATGCGGCGCTCCCACTCGGCAAGCCGGGGCGGCAACTCCGACGCGCGGTACGCCTCAACGGCTTCGACGAACGGTTGCCGCCGCCGTTCGTGCTCTGCTTTCAGCGCGGCATGGCGCACGGTTTCGTACTCCGTCGCCGCGGGAATGTCTGCTTCATCGGCCGCGTTGAAGAAGGCGTACAGTTGATAGTATTCGCGCTGCGAGATCGGGTCGTACTTGTGTGTGTGACATTGGGCGCAACCGACCGTGAGCCCCATCCAGACCGCACCGGTGGTGTTGGTCCGGTCGACGAGTTGCTTGTCGCGGTCCTCACGTTTGTCGATCCCCCCCTCGCGATTGGTCAGCGTCTGGCGATGAAACCCCGTGGCCATCCGCTGCTCCGTCGTCGCGTTCGGCAACAGGTCGCCCGCCAACTGCTCGACAGTGAACTGGTCGAACGGCAGATCGGCGTTCGTCGCCTCGATCACCCAGTCGCGATACCGCCACGCAAACGGCCGCGGCAAGTCCTTCTCGTAACCGTCGCTGTCGGCGTAGCGGGCCCGGTCCAGCCAGTGCCGGCCCCAGCGCTCACCGAAATGCGGCGAGGCGAGCAACTGGTCGACGACTTGTTCGTAAGCGTCCGGGCGCGGATCGGCGACGAACGAGGCCACGTCGTCCGGCGTCGGCAACAAGCCCAGCAAGTCGAGCGACAACCGCCGGATGAGCGTCGCGCGGTCGGCCGCGCCTGAAGGAGCGACGCCGTGCTTCTGCAACTCCGCCATGAGGAACGCATCAATCGGGTTCGGTACAGGCGTCTCGACAACGGGAACGGCCGGTCGGCGGATCGGTTGAAACGCCCAGTGATTCGCGCCGGGCTGCACCGTCGATTGCGCCGACGCGGGCCAGTCGAGCCCCTGATCGATCCAGGCCCGCAGAACGTCCACCTCGGCCGCGGACAGCCGCTCGCCTTCGGGCGGCATGATCTTGTCGGGATCGGTGCCCGTGACGAGATGGATCAGTTTGCTCTCAGCGCTCTTGCCGGGAACGATCACCCGGCCGTTGTCCCCCCCCTCGAGAGCGCGGTCCTTGCGGTCGAGCCGCAGGCCCGCTTCCTGAGCGTCGCTGCCGTGGCAACTCCAGCAGGCTTTGACGAGAATCGGCCGCACATCGGCCTCGAAGGCGATCTTGCGAACCGGAGGCTCAGCTGCCGACATCGTCGCGCCGAGCAGCGACATCAGCGCGCCGACGGCCATCAGAGGGCGACTGTCCATCGGCGGGACTCCCAAGGCAGGCAGGCAAGACGGCGGGGCCAGATGCGGACCGACCCCCGCCACTCCACCATACCCGTGGGGAAGCGTCAAGCGGCGCTGCCTGGAAGTCGGGTGCCGTCGAGTCTTCGAGGCTCACCCTCTTCGTTGGAGTCCAGCCTTTAGGCTGTCTTCGATGGTCGCGTGACGTCCGAAGAGCAGCCTCAAGGCTGGACTCCAACGGATCCGTGCTTCTCGTCTCCGCCGCTGCACGGTATCTTGCGTCTCCATGAATGGAGTCTTTCTCGCCGCCTGGTTTGTGGCCTCCGCGGGCGTCGCCAAGCTGCTGGCGATCGCGGAAAACGTCATCCACGGCTTCGGCCTCCGTCGCCCCATCCTGCAACGGATTCGGACCGCGCACAACGTGCTGCTGTTCAGCTATCCGATCTGGCTGGGATACAGCCTTGGACTGACTGGCCCGCAACTGTTGTGGCAGGACTCCTGGGCGACGGTCGGTCCGTTCGGTTGGGCGGCCCTCATCGTCGGTTGGATCGGCTTCGCGGTGCTGGTCCTGAAGACGATTCGATACCAACTCTATCGACCGCCGGTCTGCGAAGTGGATCGGCAGGTGCGCGTGGTTGACGTCGAGGCCCGGTATCCCGACGAAGTCATCGGCGACGGTCGAGCCAAATGGCTGGCCCGGTTGCCGCGGAATCAGCAGTTCACCGTCGAAGTCAACGAAAAGACGTTTGTGCTGCCGCGGTTGCCGAAGGCGTGGGACGGACTGTCGATCGTGCATTTCTCCGACGTGCATTTTCGCGGCCCGGTCACGCGACGGTACTTCGAGGCCGTGGCCGACGAGGCGCTGTCGCTGCACGGCGATCTGATCGCGTTCACCGGCGATCTGCTCGACAAACGGGAATGTCTCAATTGGGTGCCACAGACACTGGGCCGGCTGTCGGCACCGCTCGGTTGCTATTTCGTGCTGGGGAATCACGACTGGTATCTCGGCATCGACGCGGACATCCGGGCGGCGTTGCAACGGCACGGCTGGACCGATCTCGCGGGCCGCGTGGTCAGCGTCGCCCGGAACGATGTGCCACTCAACCTCTGCGGCACCGAGCGGCCGTGGATGGGGGTCGCACCGGACCTGTCAAAATGCGATGCGTCGTCGTTCAAGCTGCTGCTCAGTCATGGACCGGATCAGATCCATTGGGCGCAACGGCACGGCATCGACGTGATGCTCGCCGGTCACACGCACGGCGGCCAGATTCGGTTGCCGATCCTGGGACCGGTGTACGCGCCCAGCGTGTACGATTGCCGGTATGCGTCGGGCGAGTTCTGGGAGCCGCCGACGTTGTTGCACGTGACGCGGGGTCTCTCGGGCCGCGAACCGATCCGCTACAATTGCCGGCCGGAGTTGACGAAGCTGATCCTGCGGTCCGCCGCGGAGAGTTCGCCGCGATGAAGCAGCCGAATCTGTGGCAGAGCCTGGTCCACGCCGCCCACGGGTTGGGTTTCGTGCTGCGGACGCAACGCAACGCGCGGATTCACCTGGCCGTCGCGGTGATGGTCATGGCCGTCGCTGCGTGGCTGCAATTGGACGTCCTCCGTTGGAGCGTGCTGATCCTCACGATCGGCGCAGTGTGGGTGGGCGAGACGATCAACACGGCGGTGGAGGCGTTGGTGGACCTGTTGTCCCCCGAATATCACGAGCGGGCGAAAGTGGCCAAAGACGTCGCCGCCGGTGCGGTGCTGCTGTTGGCGATCACGGCGGTTGTCGTCGGACTATGTGTGCTGGGTCCGGCGTTGTGGGCACGTCTTAAATGACAGGTGCCATGCAACGCCGTGAGAGCAGGTCAAAGGCGTTTGTCCGCAGATTTCACAGATTCCGCAGATTGAAGTTCGAACGAGGACAGCACTCAAGAAATCAAGCCCCGACAGAGCCTCGTGTCTTGAATCTGCGTAATCGGCGAAATCTGTGGATGACATCTTTGTCTGCCATTTGATTCGTGAACGCCGCTGGGATCTTTACAGCCGTCTGGCGAAGTGAATCTGCCGGGCGACTTCGACGAAGCCGCAGGCTTCGTACAGATGGTGGCCGGTGTCGTTCTGAGCCATCGTTTCGATCATCGCGTACGCCAGCCCCTGTTGACGGAAGTGATCGAGCGCGTGCTCGATCAGCCGGCGGCCCAGACCGTGCCCGCGATGGGCGGCATCGACCGCAAGGTTGGGGATGCGGCCCTTGCCGGCGTCGCGATCCGTCCGCGTGGAGATGTACCCCACGACTTCGCCGTCCGCCTCGGCGACGAAGATGCCGGCGGAGTCCGCAGCGACGTCGTCATCAATGTGCCGGGCCTTCCGCCATTTCCAGTCGTGCCCGGCGAGCGCGCCCAACGCCTCTTCGACATTCTGCTCCAGCGTGACGCCGGGAAACGACGCGACGGTCAGTTCCTTGATGCGATCCAGATCGGCTGCGCGAAAGTGCCGGATGAGGATGTCGGAAGACATGATGGCGATCTCACGGGTATCGGAGCAAATCATCACACTACGTAGCGGATCGCCTTCAATGGGTGGTTTCATGCTTGGTCCCCTCTCCCCCGTCTTCGGGGGAGAGGGATAGGGTGAGGGGGCCGAGCGCTCGTGACAGCAATCCATGTGGCTAGATTCACGTCGGACAATCGGACAAGCGCTCGCCCCCTCACCCCGACCCTCTCCCCCGAAGACGGGGGAGAGGGGGCCAGAGTTGTTCGCTGACGCTTTCCCTTGGCACGGCGTCATTCATTTCTGCCGCGCCGATTTGATCTCCGCAACCATGTCAATCAGTTCGTCCAGCAGCTTCACCGAGGCGTTCCGTTCCAGGCGGTTGGTGCCGAGCCAGGTTTCGTAGCCGCCGAGGTCGTGTTGCCGCGGCGTGGGGAGGTAGCCGAAGTAGCCGTGGTTGAGCGAGATCATCGCGGCCGGTTTGAGCGGGCTGCGGTCCTGGAATTCGAGACCGATCTCGCAGAAGATTTCACAGGGCATCGTGCCGATGACGGCGTCCCCAATGGCGAACACCTGCACCGGCACCGGTGTGGTGTCGGGGTACTCGGCCAGCCGCATGGTTCGCTCGGCGTAGATTCGCGACAGATCGGTCTTCGCGGGGTCGGCAACCGGCTTGGCGAGCGTCTCTTTGGCCCACGCCGCCTGCTCGGGCGTCGGCTTTCGCCACGTCAGCACCGGTTCGCGGTAGCGCGCATCCAGACGGACCCACGGAGCATGGTCCACCTTGCCGATCGCCTCGTGGACTTTCGTGGCGACATCGTGGGCGACGTACGTCATCTGCCCGTAGGTCGGCTTGCGTTCGCGCGGCTCGCGGAAGTTGATGTTGTTGATGTCGCCGCTGGTCCCGTTCGCCATCAGTCCGACGAACGGCGGGTCTTGATGCTCGGCGTCCAGCAGTTCCTTCAGCCGCTCGCAAAAGATCGCAAAATAATCGGCCGAGACGTGCGCCGGTCCGACGTCGCCGACGTAATGCAGCGAGTACCGGGCGAACACGGAAATCGGCTTGCCCGACGGCTCGCGGACGGAGATGAACGTGACCTGCGGATCGGTCGGTCCGGCGGGCTCGACGAGGTTCGGACTCCCCTGCGGCGGGTTCATTTTCACTTGATCGAGCGTGCCGAACGGATTCGGCGGCATCGTGCCGGGCCGCATCGTCCAGCGGCGGTTGAAGACGTGTTCCGGGACGTCCGCCGATCCGACCGCGATGTGCGCCGGCCGCAGCGTGTTGATGGCGCGTCGCACGCCGTCGGCAATTCGCCGCGCGACGAACTTCTGATACTCGTCGAGCGTCTGCTCGTGCTTGAACCGGTCGGACCCCATCGCGCTGGATGCCGAATGCGTGTGCGTCGCCGAGATCATGACGTTGTCGCGCGGGATGCCGGTGGCGTCAGTGATGAGTTTGCGGGCCTCATCGCTGACGAGGCGGTGAATGCCCAACAGATCGCAGACGACGAACGCGACCCGCGTGGTGCCGTCGTCCAGCACGAGACAGCGGGCGTGGAGTTCGTCGTGGATGTGTTTGGACGGATACGGCGCGAACCCGCCGATGATGCTCCCGCCCAACTCGGGCGTGATGTTGCTGGTCGCCGCCCCCGCCCGAAACACCGGCGGATCGGCGGCGACGACCGGATGAACCAGCGCGACGAGACCGAGCAGACACCACCACCAGCAATTACGGACCATGCTGCCGACTCCGAAAACGAGAGGTCCAACCGCGATTCAATGCAGCGCCAGATTACCGTGCAGGCTGCCGTGAAGGGAACCAAGCCGGGCCCAGGGCGTGTGCGGCGGCTAAGAAACGGATTCCAAACCGCATGGTCTTTACGCCGAAGGCGTTGTCTCACAAAGCCCAGGGTCGCGAGTCTGCGAGCGCACCCTGGGTGCGATCGATGACAAACCCAATACCCTGAAAGGTTTCATCGGGGTTGACGACGGTGGTGATGCGACCCCTTCAGGGTCGATACATCTCGGACGCCATGTCCCCAGGGTGCGCTCGCAGACTCGCGACCCTGAGCTGTGCGATTGAACGCCTTCGGCGTACTTGACCACTGATCAATGATCCGCCATCAATGGCAAAACCAGGATCGGGTCTTGAAACCGCTTCTAAGTTACAGCGTCCTGGGTTGGACATAGCGAGCGTCGCTGTCAAACTGGAGTCATCGGGCGATGCACGCTCGACCTGCCTCCAGGATGTGATGCCCATGCCGACGCCGTTGCGTTATCCGGAATTGACGGTCGCCGGTTCGCCGCGCGATATGGGGCGGCAGATCGGCGACGGGGCGCGCGAGCAGATCCGCGGGTTTTGCGCGATCGCCTTGGAGCGCGTCAACCGCACCGTCGCCGTGTCGCGAAAGTCGGCTTTTGAGATCGCCGCCGCTTCGATTCCATTGGCCGAGGGTTACGCCCCGGACATGGTCGAAGAGCTGCGCGGCACGGCCGACGCCGCCGGCGTGTCGCTCGAAGAGCTGATGCTGCTGCAAGTCCGCAATCAACTCAAGCCCGACATGGCCGGCGGCTGCACGTCGTTCTCGCTGGCGAAAACGTTGCGCGCGGGACGGATCGTCGCGCAGAACTGGGACAACGATCCGGCGTTGGACCCGTTCACGATCGTCCTCACGCGAAGGCCGACGGGCCGGCCGGCGTTCACGACGCTCACGCAGGCCGGGCTGATCGCGTACATCGGCTTCAACGACGCCGGAATCGGCTTGTGTCTCAACACGCTCCCCGCGCCGAGCCGGAAGCTGGGCGTGCCGCATTACTTCCTGGTCCGCGGGATCTACGAAGCCCGGTCGCTGGACCAAGCGGTCGCCGCCGTGCGACGCGGCGAGCGGGCGATTCCCGCAAACATCATGCTGACCACACCGCAGGGACCGGCCGATCTCGAAGTCACGCTCGACGACGTCCACGTGCTGACCGATCCAGTCCGCGTGACGCACACGAACCACTGCCGGCATCCCGACTTGGCGGCGATCAACGGGCAGTTTCCCGAACTGATTCAATCGCACGCGCGGCAGGCGCGGATCGACGCGCTGCTCGAAACCGCTGACGGCGGCGTTGATGCCGTGAAACAGATCCTGCGCGACCACACGGGGTCTCCGCAGTCGATCTGCAGGCACGCCAACGACGACCCGCAGTTCGGCTTCTGGCAGACGGTTTTCTCGGTCATCATCGAACCCGAAGCCGGCCGGATGCACATCACCCGCGGCAATCCGTGCGAGCGGCCGTTTGAGGTTTACCGGCTCGGTCCGTGATCGCACGGCCGGGCAGGTTCCAGGGCCTCGGAAGCGCGTCGCTCGGTGCGCGACTCTTCCGCGGAAATCGTGCGTCGCGTCACACGGCTGGAGAGGATTGCGGGCGGCGGTGTTCATCGATTCCCGGGAGAACCTGTCTTGACGCCGTTGCCGAAAGGTCATTGAATGCCCGCCGTTTCGTGTTCCCCTGCTGCCCGCCGAATGCGCATCCCACCTTCGTCGGCTACCTCACAGATCGGGCCCCGATGCTCATGCGTCCGTGGTTGTCGCTGTGGTCAGCGTCCGTCCGTCATCCAGGAAACCGGCTCCGCCCGACGCGGCGGCGGGCCCGCTTTCCGGTAGCCGCTCACGTGCAATCGCTGGAACCGCGCGTGTTGCTGACCGCGGCGCCCGTCGGCGGCGAATTCAAGGTCAACACCTACACGACCGATTCGCAGCAGACGTTTGCCCAATCTCCGCAGTCGGTGGCCAGGGACGCCGACGGCGACTTCGTCGTCACCTGGTCCAGTCATGGTCAGGAGGGCAGCGACTACGGCGTTTACGCGCGGCGCTACAACGCGGCCGGGGTGGCCCAGGGGAGTGAGTTCCGGGTCAACACCTACACCACGGACGCCCAGCTCCTTTCGACGGTGGCGATGGACGCCGACGGCGACTTCGTCATCACCTGGTCGAGCAACGGCCAGGACGGCAGCGTCTACGGCATCTACGCGCAGCGGTACAACGCGGCCGGAGTGGCCCAGGGGACCGAGTTCCAGGTCAACACGTTCATCAACGCCAACCAGCGCCATTCGACAGTGGCGATGGACGACAGCGGCGACTTCGTCGTCACCTGGACCAGCTATGGGCAGGACACCCCTGTCAGCTACGGCGTTTACGCGCAGCGGTACAATGCGGCCGGCGTGGCCCAGGGGAGCGAATTCCGCGTCAACACGTACACCACGAACAACCAGCGCCTTTCGACGGTGGCGATGGACGCCGACGGCGACTTCGTCGTCACCTGGACCAGCAATCTCCAGGACGGCAGCGGCTATGGCAACTACGCGCAGCGGTATAACGCGGCTGGCGTGGCCCAGGGGAGCGAGTTCCGCGTCAACACCTACACGACGGACAGCCAGCGCTATTCGACGGTCGCGCTGGACGCCGATGGCGACTTCGTCGTCACCTGGTCGAGCGTCGGCCAGGACGGCAACGACTACGGTGTTTACGCGCAGCGGTACAACGCGGCCGGCGTGGCCCAGGGGAGCGAGTTCCGCGTCAACACGTACACGACGAACCAACAGCGCTATTCGACCGTTGCGCGGGACGCCGACGGGGACTTCGTCGTTACCTGGTCGAGCTACGGCCAGGACGGCAACCTCTACGGCGTGTATGCGCAGCGGTACAACGCGGCCGGCGTGGCCCAGGGGAGCGAGTTCCGGGTCAACACCTACACCACGAACAGCCAGCGACTTTCGTCCGTGGCGATGGACGCGGACGGCGACTTCGTCGCCACCTGGTCGAGTAACGGCCAGGACGGCAGCAACTACGGCGTTTACGCCCAGCGGTTCAGCTCGAACTTGCCCCCCGTGATCGACCCCCAGACGTTCGCGATTGCCGAGAACCGGCCCGTCGGTTATCTCGTCGGCACGATCGAAGCGACCGACCCCAACGACGGGCAAACGCTGACCGGCGCCATCATCGCCGGGAACACGGGCAATGTGTTCGCCCTCAACCCCGCCACCGGCGCGATCACAGTGGCCTCGGCGACGATCAATTTCGAGGCTCTCAGCCAGTACAACCTGACCGTGCAGGTCACCGACAACGGCACGCCCGCGCTGTCCAGTTCGGCGACGGTGACCATCAACATTACCAACCTCAACGAGGCGCCGACGTTCCTCGCGCCGACCACGTTCACCATCGCCGAGAACCGGTCCATCGGCTACGTCGTGGGCGACGTGAACACGCCCGACCCCGAAGGGAACACCGTCACCTATAGCATCGTGGGGGGCGATCCCAACGCGCAGTTTGCGATCAACAGCAGCACCGGCGTGATCACCGTCGCCAAGGCGACCATCAACTTCGAGGCCACGCCGCAGTTCCTGTTGTCGGTGAAGGCGCAGGACAACGGCAGCCCGGCCAACAGCCGC
>JAWXBB010000581.1:0-13926 GCA_034439795.1 Planctomycetaceae bacterium
GCTCGCACCGTCGCCATCCATGCCCTCACCCTTTCGTACGACGACGGGCCAGTCCCGCCGTGCGCACGAAAGTGTTCGCGCGACAGTCAACTGCCGCCGACGATCCACGACGCTTTTGTAACAATCACCAACGCTCACGCGCGCCATCCCCGCGCTAGGTCGTGTGGACATTCGGATTTACGGAACGCTGGCGACTATGGTATTGAATCGCCGTCCCGTGAGGCTCAAGGAGGAGCGCAATCATGCGGCGGCGGCACGAACTGACGGACGAACAATGGGAACGGATCGAACCGCTGTTGCCGGGACGCTCCGGCGATCCTGGCCGGACGGGGGTCGACAACCGGCTGTTCGTGAATGCGGTGCTGTGGATCGCCAAGACCGGCGCGCCCTGGCGCGATCTGCCGGAACGCTTCGGTCCCTGGAACTCGGTCTTCCGACGGTTTTCGCGGTGGTCGAAAGCCGGCGTCTGGGAACAGGTGCTCGAGGCCCTGGGGGGCGATCCCGACTTGGAGGAAGTCCTGCTCGATTCCTCGGTGATCCGCGTGCACCAGCATGCTGCCGGCGGAAAAGGGGGGCGCGCCACCAGGCGATCGGCCGTTCGCGCGGCGGATTGACCACGATGATTCACGCCGCCGTGACCGGCGCGGCCCAGCCGCTGCGGTTCCGGCTCAGTGGCGGCGAATGCCACGACATGACCGAGGCCGCGGCGCTGCTGGCCCACCTGAAGCCGGCCGACGTGATCGCCGACAAGGGCTACGACAGCCACGAACTGCGCGAGCAAGTCCGTCGCCAAGGCGCGAAGCCGGTCATTCCTTGCCGGATCGGCACCCGACAACAGCGCTACGACCGCGAGCGTTACAAACGCCGCAACGTGGTCGAACGGTTCTTCAATCGTGTGAAGCATTTTCGTCGGATCGCAACTCGCTACGAGAAAACGGCCATCAACTTCCTCGGCCTCGCCTCGCTGGTGACGCTCGGATGAATGTCCACACGACCTAGACACCGTGTTGAAAGTCTGACAATCCGAAACGACAACACAGGACAACTTTGACAAGGCAAGATTCCGCCAAAAGATGCGGTGAAACTTGAGGCTAAGAGCTAAGGGCCGGAAAAGAGTGTCTTCAGAAGCCGCGGGATCGCCATCCCGCGGTTTCTTTTTTACGCCGCCTCTTCCTGCGCCAGTTTGCGGATGTATGCCGCGAAGTCTTCGTCCTCCCCCTGCAACAGCCGCGGCAGGGCGGCACGGAAATCGTGGCGGCGGCACCATTCGCGCATGAAGTCGTCCCACGAATGCCAGCGGCGGCGCTGCTTGTCGCTCATGTCGGCTTCATACGCGGTCAGGTACGCGCGCTCGAACAGGGCGATCAGAATGTCGAGCAGCACCTGCATGCGTTCTTGCTGCTCTTCCGTCAGATTCGGCGTCGCCGACTGCGTCCGCAGCTTGAGATCGGGGTTCGCGAGCACCAGCTTGAGGAAATCACTGTAGGCGTCGGACAGCAGCTGATAGACCTCTTCGTCCTCGTTGTCTCGCTCCTTGCGCTGTTCGAGGATGAACGTGTAAATGGCCAGCGGCAGGCCGAACACCGTGACCACATTCGCCAGCAGCGACCAGAAATCGAGGGCGGACATCACGAGATCCTTTGAGTCGATGGCGTTCGTCCGGTTCGGTCCCCTCACCCCCGTCTTCGGGGGAGAGGGTTAGGGTGAGGGGGCCGAGCGCTTTACAGGATGTGACCTCCATCAACACCAACCCGAAGCGTGAGCGAGGGCGAGCGCTCGCCCTCGCTCACGCTTCGGGTTGGTGTTGGACACGTTGAGAAGCGATCACCCCCTCACCCCGACCCTCTCCCCCGAAGACGGGGGCGAGGGGGCCGGACAAGAAGACAAGTCGGCCGTTGGACGCCGTGCCATCGCGCTGCACCGTCAAGCGGCGGCGTTGATTGCGGCCGCCGACGAACGGCTCCCACGCCAGCCACCAGATGCGCTCGGGCATTTCCGCAGGACGGGCGTCGCCGGATTCCACGCGGCGGCGAAGCAGGCTCTGCCAGCGGGCGTCGGTGTGGGGGAACTCCGCCAGGCAGGCCAGTAGATCGGCCGTGGCCCGGTCGATCTCCGGCCGCAATTCGGTGACCAAATCCCGAACCGGCGCGTCCATCGGCGGAGGCGAGCGGTTCCACTCGTCGATCAGCACCTCTTGCCAGGCCCGCGCGGCGTTCATCTGCCCGGTGACGGCAAGCTCCGAAAGCCAGCCCGGCACGCCACGCTGGTTCGCCAGCGTGAGAAACTCAGTGCGGACGACTGCCTCGCGGTCGGCATCGAAGACCGGTGTCGACGTCGCAAACTTGGCGCGTGCGACCTCCGGCATCAACTGGAGCCGCGCGATGACGGCCGATTCCAGACTGCCGAGCTTTTCATTCAACTCGGCTTTCGACAACCTCGGCGGCGGGGCTGCCGCGGGCGTGCGCCCGCAACCCGGCATGACGAGCGACAAAACCACGACGGCCAGTCGGGCCGATTGCAACCCGCGACCTCCTCCGCCGACAATGTCTTGCACGCTGCCGCTCATGCTCCGCATCTCAGGATGGCCCACATGGACTCCGAATCGCCTTCGCCGTTCGCCCGGCCGCAACCATCGTGGATCGCACCGCCGCCGCTGTCCGCTCCGGCCGTGACGTATCCCGACGTGCCGTGGGGCTGGGACGCCCTGCGCACGACGCCGCTGGTGGATGATACCGCCTGGGTCGCGCCCGGGGC
Organism: Planctomycetaceae bacterium; assembly: GCA_034439795.1. Classification (GTDB taxonomy): domain Bacteria; phylum Planctomycetota; class Planctomycetia; order Planctomycetales; family Planctomycetaceae; genus DSVQ01. The sequence goes on from JAWXBB010000581.1 coordinate 2,755, forward strand.
AGTCGTCTACGGTCGCGTGCGGTTGCAGGCCCGCAGTTCCGTCTGGTTCGGCTGCGTGCTGCGCGGCGATCACGAATGGATCGACGTCGGCGAAGAGACCAACATTCAGGACGGTTCGATCCTGCACGTCGACAACGGCTACCCGTGCCTCCTCGGCAACCGGGTGACGCTCGGCCATCGGGTGGTTTTGCACGCATCGGTCGTGGAGGACGATGCACTGATCGGCATCGGGGCGGTGGTGCTGTCGCGGTGCGTCATCGGGCAGGGGGCGCTCATCGCGGCCGGTGCGGTGATCCGCGAAGGGACGCACGTTCCGCCCCACACGTTGTGGGCCGGCTGCCCGGCGCGGCAGCTCAAGGAGCTCAATCAGTCACAACGGGAACGGCTGGCCGCGACGTTTCAGCACTACGTCAACAACGCCGCCGGCCACCGGGTTGCCTTCGGGAAACCGTCCAGTTGATGCAATCTGGGCCGGGTGCGATCGGTTTCCGTAATCCGAGGGGCGGCGGTTGACCGATGCGCCCCTGAGAAGGGCAGGGGGCGATCATGAATTGGACGCGGATCGGTTTCCACACGCTGGTCGTCGTGGCGACATCTTCAGCGGCAGTTTCTGCCGATCAACCGTTGGGACCACAGTATGCCGCGCGTGTCGCGCCAGCGGCGGCCGTTAAGACTGTCTCTGCCACCAAGCCCGCCGCTCCTGCAGCCCCGGCGAAACCTCCAGCTCGGGACGACTTCGCGGCCCGACAGCAACGGCTGCAACAGCAGCAGGCCGTGCAGGACGCCAACAAGCCGACCGCGTGGCAGTTGCAGAATCCGTCGGGCATCGAGAACCGTTCGCCGACCAGCCGCGAACTGCCTGGTTACGTCGCAACGAACAATTATTTCGGGGCGCAGTTCCGGGACTGGAGCAATCTCTCAGCCCCGGTGTCGCAGTCGCAAACGCCGGCGAACATCACGCCCACCACGCCACTGACGCAGACCAACGTGATGATCTCGCCCTACAGCTATTGGGGTGCCGACAACGCCCGCTGGAGCAACGTCACGATCAGCAACCCGCAAATGAACCCCCTGGGCGGCTGGACGATTTCGCCCGGTTGGTGATCGACCTGTCACAGCCGAGAGCGCCAGCGAACGGAGTGTTCGACGGTGTCGATCGTGATCTCACGCATTCTTGACCTCGAAGAGGCCGCATAAAGTCGCCGGGGGTCAAAGCGCAGCGAAGACCCCCGGAACAGCGATCACACGAGCAATTGCATCCCGAAGGGATGCCATAAGCGCGGGTTATGGAACCGCCCGTTATGGCATCCCTCCGGGATGCTCGTCGTTGTTCCGCGCTGTTCCGGGGGTCTCCGCAAAGCCTCCGACCCCCGGCTACTTTCTGTGACCTCTTCGAGGTCCAAACAGGTCAACCGCACGTGCCGTTCGGGCTGCAACACGCGTCTTCGGCCGGCGAATTCTGCACGGCGCTCGGGCCTTTCGTGACCTGCGGCGGCCGTCGTGCGGCCGGGCGGCAATCGAATGTCGGCGCGGTTTCCAGCGGCACCTCGTCGTGCGGGGCGACCAGCTCGAACTGCCCCGCGTATGGGTCGCGTTGCACCAGCCGGTAGAGCTTGTCGCAGACCGCCATCCGTTCGCCGCGGTAATAGACGTGGCCGTCGTCGTCCTCGACTTTCTTGAACGGACCGCGGTAGATCACCGCCTGGTTGCGGTCGAGGCACGGCCCCTGCTTCCCCTTGTAGGCGATGACGGTGACCGAGCGGAACTCGATGCCGTCGACCACGCGCCACGGCGTGGCTTGCCGTTCGGCGACGGTCATGCCGTGAAAGCCTGCGTCCTCAAACGCCCGCAGGAACGCCTCTTCGCGAAACGCCCCGGAGACGCAGCCCGACCACAATTGCGGATTTCGTTGATGATGTTCGGGCACGTCCTCATCGGCGACGATGTCGCTGATCGCCGCCCGGCCGCCGGTCTTCAGCACGCGGAAGATCTCGGCGAACAGTTGCCGCCGGTCCTGTTGCCGGACGAGATTCAACACGCAGTTGGAGACGACGCAATCGATGGAGCCGTCCGCAACGAGCGGCGCTTCCTGTCGCAACCGGTCTTCCAGCGATCGCAGCGACATCCAGTCGGCCGTGGAACCGACGGGATGCCGGCCGAGCGCGTCATTGACCCGGTCGAGATCCAGTTGCAGGTCCTGAATGAGGCCGTGCCGGAATTCGACATTGCCATAGCCGATCCGCCGGGCGACTTCGTCGCGATACTTCCGCGCGAGGGCGAGCATCTCCGGGTTGCAGTCGACGCCGATCACGCGGCCCTGCGGACCGACGGCCTGCGACAAGATGTAGCACAGCTTCCCGCCGCCGGACCCGAGATCGAGCACCGTCTCGCCCGGTTGCACGTGCCGCGACGGATCGCCGCAGCCGTAGTCCCGTTCGAGGATCTCCTGCGGGATCGCGGCGAGGTAATCCCCCGCGTAACTGACGGGACAGCACAACGCCGCTTCGCGCACCTGAGCCGCCGCGGCATACCGCTCGGCCACGGCGTCTTCCGTCGTCAACGGGTCGGCGACCTTGAGCAACGACATGGGCGAAGTCCTGAACTTGTAGGGTGGGCCGAGTCTTCGAGTCCCACCACGGCCGAATAGCCAGTGTTCAATCCTCAATGACTGCGGTGACGAATCAAACTGTCATTGCACACGGAACGTTGTTTGAGGTGGGACTCGAAGACTCGTCCCACCCTACGCGAAGTATGCGAAGACCGTGCGGTTATGGACGCTTGATGAGCTCCGGGCCGTCGCCGGCGGTCTTTTCGTAACCGCCCTTGCCCTTGATGTACTTCGTGAACCCCAGTTTTTCGAGGTTCTTGTCGGACATCTGCTCCTTCTTGTCGTGCTTGCCGAACGGCTTGGGGGTCCACGCGGCGGTGAGCTTGCGGCGAATGGGCACGCCGGTCTCGGGGTGCTTTGTCAGCGGGGCGTCATGGATGCTCTGCAGGCACTCGAACGTCGCCCCCGGTTGGCTGTCGGCGCGAATTTCCTCGTAAACGTACAGCGGCATGTCGCGTGATCCTGGAAAGCTGACAACCGACGAATGCCGCGCCATTGTATCACACCGGGCGGCGAATGAGGCGAGCGGAGAAAATGGGGGCGCTTGTGACCGCCAATTGGACGGGCACGTTTGTCGAATCAATGCTGTCTTGGCCCCGGTAGGGGCCGCGGGTTGTAGCCACGAATGGAGCGCAGCCCGTTTCGAGCGGAGCGCAACCCGTGGACGGGATCCAGAGATCGGCCCCCGTCCCGAAGGGCCGGAGGAAGCTCACGAATTGAAGCACGATTCCTTTGCCCCTTACGGGGCAAACGTCTCCATGTACACGGCACCACGGGTTCCGCGTCGGTCGGCGAAGCGCCGCTACGCCGCTTCACCCGTGGCTACAACCCGGTCGCCCCTCGCGGGGCTGCGAAGGCCCGACCGATGTCTGGAGACCGACAACGCAGTCGCCGCTGCGATCAGCGCTTGCCGTCCGCCGGATCGGCTCCCAACGCCACGGACTGGTAATGGTGCGGCATGGGTTGCGAGACGTTCGCCAGCGCATGGCGGGCGGAATCCCACGCCTCGGTGTGACCCTGCTCGTAGCCGCTCCGATAGCCCGACAGCCAGCACATGTAAATCGCCCACGCCGCCGCAGGGGCCAGCCAGATCATCCAGGAATTCTTGCTCACAGCGACGGCTCCTCCGCAGACGGACGACGGAAGCAAACCAGCAGTTGGGGATGACGAACGGATCCCTTCCGGAAGATTTCGTCATCTCTTCATCAAATCTTCATTGAGGATCGCCCGCGGGTCAATCCGAACCGCACGAGAATTCACAATCTTCACAGTGGGATGAGCGAGGAAAAGCAAGAAGCCCAGGGATTGCTATCCCTGGGCTTCCTCTTGTCTTCACTAACGCCTAGCACCTAATTCCTAACGCTTCACTCCCTACTCCACCGTCACGCTCTTGGCGAGATTGCGCGGCCGGTCGACGTTGCACCCGCGGAGCAGGGCGATTTCGTACGCCAGCAGTTGCAGCGGGATCGCCGTCACCAGCGGTTGCAAATACTCGTCGACCTCGGGCACGTAGATCACGTCGTCGGCGACCTCGGCGACCTTGTCGTCCCCCTCGCAAGCCACGGCGATGATCGGGCCGCGGCGGGCCTTGATCTCCTCCATGTTGCTGAAGACTTTGGGGTAGATGTTGCTCCGCGGCACGATGAACATGCTGGGGGTGTCTTCATCGACCAGCGCAATCGGCCCGTGCTTCATCTCGGCGGCGGGATAGCCCTCGGCGTGAATGTAGCTGATTTCCTTGAGCTTGAGCGCCCCCTCCAGCGCCACCGGGAAGTTGTACAGCCGGCCGAGGTACAGGAAGTTCTCGGCCCCGTAATACTTCTCGGCGACTTCTTTGACGGTGTCGTGGCATTGCAGCGCCTTGCGGATCATGTCCGGCATCGCGCGCAGATGGCTGATGATCCGCTTGCCTGTGGGATACGACAGATGCCGCATCCGGCCGAGATAGAGCGCGAGCAACGTCAGCACGGTGACCTGGGCGGTAAACGCCTTGGTCGAGGCGACGCCGATCTCCGGGCCGGCGTGCAGGTAGATGCCGCCGTCGGCTTCGCGGGCGATGGACGAGCCGACCACGTTGCAGATGGCCAGCGTGGGGTGTCCCTTGCGCTTGCATTCGCGCATGGCGGCGAGCGTGTCCGCCGTCTCACCCGACTGCGTGATCGCGAAGATCATCGTCCGGTCGGACACCGGCGGGTTGCGGTAGCGCAGTTCGCTGGCGTATTCGACCTCGACCGGAATCCGCGAGAACTCTTCGATGAGGTATTCGCCGACGAGGCCCGAATGCCAACTGGTGCCGCAGGCGGTGAGAATGATGCGGTCGATCCGCCGCAGTTGCTGGGGGTCCATGTTGAGGCCGCCGAACTTGGCGGAGGCCTCGTCGTCGTCCAGCCGGCCGCGGAGCGCGTTCTCGATGGTTGTGGGCTGTTCGTAGATTTCTTTGAGCATGTAGTGCTCGAAGTCCCCCAGTTCGGTGTCCTGGGACGACTGGTCGAGCACCTTGATTGATGGCGTCGGCGAGCCGCCGTCGCGGTGCAGCAGTTGCAGGCCGTCGGCGGTGATGATGGCCAGCTCGTGATCGCTGAGGTACACCACCTCTTCGGTGTGGCCGACCAGCGGACTGGCGTCGCTGGCGAGGAAGTGCTCGCCGCGGCCGATGCCCACCACCAGCGGGCTCCCCAACCGGGCCGCAATCAACAGGCCGGGCACGTCGCGGAACAGGATGCCCAGCCCGTACGTCCCCTTAAGCCGCTTGAGCGCCGCCTCGACGGCCTTCACGCAGGTTGGCACGCTGGTGGGGTCGGCCCCCATCTTCACCTCTTCGGCGAGATGATGGGCCACGAGATGTGCGACGACTTCCGTATCGGTCGCCGTCCGGAAGACGTAGCCCCCTTCGCGGAGCTGATTCCGCAGCGTGCTGTAGTTCTCGATGACGCCGTTGTGGACGAGAACCACCTCGCCGTTGCCGCCGGTGTGCGGGTGCGAGTTGACGTCGCTGGGCTCGCCGTGCGTGGCCCAGCGGGTGTGGCCGATGCCGTACGACCCGGTGATCGGTTGCTCCTGGCAGAGCTGGGCCAGTTGCCCGACGCGGCCGGTCTTCTTGCGGATGGCGATCGAGCCGTCTTCCTGAATGGCGACGCCGGCGGCGTCGTAGCCGCGGTATTCCAGCCGGTACAGCCCCTCCAGCAGAAAGTTCAGGGCGGACTTCGGACCCACGTAACCCACAATGCCGCACATGCGCGCTGTCTCCCCCCGCGGACGAATGCTGCCGATCAAAGGGGGTGTAGCAATTCTCGTACGACTTGTCCAGAGGTGTCACAAGCGCAAACGGTGTAGCGATTTTGGTGCATCATCAGTCAGCCGGCGTCTACGCTTTCGCTGCGTGTCCACCGGTTGGACGACACTCAAAAGAAATGACCCAGGGCAGCGGCGCCTTGGGTCATCAGGCAATTGCGGGTTCAGAGAGCGATCACGGATTGCGAAGCGGTTTGGTGGTCCCTTTGATGGGCCCTGGGGCCGCACCGGTTCCCCCGGTTGCTCCCCCCGCTGCACTCGGGGGATTCGGCTTCGTCCCCTTCGGCGGTCCCACCGGATTCGGCTTCGGTCCGCCGGGCAGCCCGTTCGTACCAGACTTGGCATTGGGAGTGAGGGTCTTCGGCAGGGGTTTCCCCTCCGGAGTCCGGAGCGGATTGCTGACCGCGTTCCCAATCCCCAACTCCTTCTCTGGGAGGTCTTTCAGGGCTGGATCCAAGGGTGGTTTTCGCGCTTCGGTGCTCCGATTCGTTCCGGTGATCGAACCCCGATCGTTCGGATCGTCGTCCGGATCGAGCACCGTGTCGCCCACGCGCCCCGCTTGAATGCCTGTGCTTCGGGTCGTCCGGCCTGTGCCCGCTTCTCGTTCCGGATCAGTCGGTTCCAGGCTTTGATTCATCTTCGCCAGCCCGTACGCCGTGTACACCGACCGCTGATAGGCCACCGAGTTGAAGTTGGGGATGGTCGTGCTGTTAAAGGTTGGCAGACCGCGGAATTGCTCAGGCGTCAACGACAGCGTCAGCGCGAAATCATGGATGCTGAAGTTCGCCGCCTGGACCGGGATCGTAAACATCTGCTCGTTCGTCGCGTTGGCGCCCACCAGATACAGAATGCTGCCGTTCCGGTTCAGAACGATGTCTGAGACGGTGCCCACTCCCTGTCCGCCTTGCAGTAGAAGGTCTTTGTTCATGAGGTCCGACAGTCGCAGTGTAGGCAGGCTGCGACCGGCGAAACCGAAGTTGCCAGTCGCCCCCGCCTGCATGGGGGGGTTCGCGCCTGGATTCTGGGCTGATGTCGGCCCCAGCTGCGCCCTGGCAGGGAGGTTGAGCGACAAAGAGGCGACGAGACCGCCGACCAACAGTGACCAGTGAGAGTACACGTTCGACATGATGCTGACTCCTCGTCTGATGCGCCGCCGCTGAAGCAGGGCCGCGATCAATGAACGTGCTTGCACATCATGGGCCAAAGCCAGGGCATGAGCGGGAATCCGCAATGCCAGCGACAAATGCCACCAATTTTGGGCCTTTGTGCGAAGGGGACCGTGGCTGTCGTCGCGCCCGCTGGCCGCCGATCAGTCGGGGTGTTTGATGCGGCTCCAGCCCGAGCGGCCGTGTCTATCGGCCAACAAACATTGATGACTTCGCCCGACGAGGCATCATGCAGGCGTCAATGCAGACATGGGGCCGCTAGGTTCGCTCCCGAAAAGCCCGAACGGGCGCGGCGGCAGCAACCCAGCCCGGAGCGCCAGCGACGGCTTGAAAGACGCGCTCGAGGCGGGTATCAGGCGATGAACACCGCGGGTCGGGGCAGAGTACTGGGTACTCAGTACGGAGTCCCCAGCACTCCAACGCTGAACGGCTTTCGCCCGTCGAGTTCCCCTGGCTTTCCATTCCGTCGCCGCGCCGTTAAGCATCCTGCTTGGAGACCACCTTGTCGGCGACGGCCCGTTGCAGGAGCGCGTTTGCGCCCTCATCGGCCGTCACCGTCGCCGCGGCGGCGGCTTTTGGCTTCGTCACCGGAGCGGCTGGTCCCGAGGGAGTCACCGTCTGCGATGCCAGCGTGCCTTGGAGTGCGAATTTGGTTTCGCCGCTGTTCCCCGAGGACTTGGCGATCACCGCCGCCCCGTTGGTGATGTTCACGGTGATGCCGGCGGTGGCCGAGAGACTGTTCGAGCCGTTGTCGGTGACCTTCACCGTCAGCGGAATCGACACCCGGCCGGTGAACGCGTTCCGGTTGGCGACGAACAGCACACCCGTGTTGAGATTGATGCCGAACGCCGTGCCGGCGTTGCCGCCGACAATCTCGTACCGCAGCGACTGGCCGGCATCCTGATCGGAGGCCGCGATGGTTCCGACGGTGGCGCCGTTATTGGCCGACCGGCTGACGCTGAAGGTCTGAGTGGGGACGACCGGGGCGTCGTTCAGGTTGGTGAGCTGGAACGTGATCGTCGCGGTCGACGACATCACGGGCGATCCGGAATCGCTGACCTTGAGCAGGAAGCTGAGCTGCGGATTCGTCTCGAAATCGAACATGAACGGCGCGGACACGCGCACTGCGCCGGTGTTCGGGTCGATCACGAACGCGCCGTTCGGATTGCCGCCCACAATTTCATACTTGAGGTTCGGCAGCCCTTCGGGGTCCTGGGCGAGGACGGTGGCCACCAGCGTGTTGGCGGGCACGTTTTCAGCGACCTGGAACGTCTGGTTGGTCACGATCGGCGGATCGTTCGCATCGAGGACGTCGATGGTCACCATCCCCGTGCCGACCTGGACCGGCGTGCCGTTGTCCGTCGCGGAGACCGTCAACTGGAACAGATTCGCGGTCTCGAAATTGATGGCGGCGGGGTTGGCGACCGTGATCTGGCCGGTCGTCATGTTGATCGCGAAGGCGCCGCCTGTGTTGCCGCCGGTGATCGCGTACTTCAACGTCTGTCCGACGTCGCTGTCCGTTGCGACCACCGTCCCGACGTTCGTCCCCGCGGGGCTGTTCTCCGGCACCGAGAACCGCTGGGGGGCAACCACCGGCTTGGCGTTCACCTTGAGCAGCTTAACCTTGATCGCAGCGGTGCGGCTCTGGACCGGCACGCCGTTGTCGGAAACCGTCACGGTCAGGTTGAACTCGGGGTTCACGTCGAACAACTGCGCCGCCGAATTGGCGACCGTGATCTGGCCGGTCGCGGCGTTGATCGCGAACGCGCCGGACGTGTTCCCCGCCGTGATGGCGAACTGCAGCGTCTGATTGAAGTCCTGATCGAACGCCGCCACCGTGCCGACGCTGGCCCCCAGCGGCTGTTTCTCGGCGATCGTGAAGGTCTGCGGGTTGACGACCGGGGCTTCATTCAGGTCGCGGACGTTGACGGTGATGGGCGCCGACCGCGATTGCACGGGGCTGCCGTTGTCGGTGACCGACACCTGCAACGGGAATGCGTTCATCGCCTCGAAATTCAGGATCGGCTTGGCAACCACCAGTTGCCCCAGGGGATTCACGGCGAAAATGCCGTTCGGATCGCCGCCGAGAATGGCATACGTCAGCGTCTGTCCGAGATCCTGATCGAACGCGGCGATCTGGCCGACGACGAAACCGACCGGCCGGTTCTCGGACACGGTGAAGGTCTGCGGATTGATGACCGGCGACTCGTTGAGGTTGAGAATGTTGATGGTGACGGCCGCGGAGCGGTTTTGCGCCGGCGTGCCGTTGTCGGTCACGGAGACCGTCAACAGGAACTGCGGCGTGGCTTCGTGGTTGAGCGACCCTTTGGCGACGGTGATCGCACCGGTGAAGGCGTTGATGGCGAACGTGCCGTTGGTGTTGCCGCCGGTGATGACGTACGTCAGCGACTGGCCGACGTCCTGGTCGAACGCCTTGACGCTCCCCACGACGTAGCCGACGGGCCGGTTCTCGGAGATGTTGAACGTGGCGGGCGGGAACGTCGGGGCCTCGTTCAGATCGAGCACCGTGATGGTCATGGAGGCCGACCGCGAGAGGGCCGGCATCCCGTCGTCGGTGACGGTGACGGTCACCGTCATCTCCGGCGTGGCTTCGAAGTTCAGCGTCGCCTTGGCGACCTTCAACTGGCCGGTGGCGGCGTTGATGGCAAAGATGCCGTCGGCGTTCCCGCCGGTGATCGCGTACGTCAGCGTCGCCATCGGATCGAAGTGCGAAGCGACCACCGTGCCGACGATGTAGCCCACCGGCCGGTTCTCGGCGATGGTGAACGACTGCGGCTGAATCATCGGCTGCTCGACGACGTCGAGGACTTCGACCAGCATGGTGGCCGTCTTGATCTGCGGCATCAGGCTGTTGTCCCGGACCTCGACGGTGAGGTTGAAGACGGGCATGGTCTCGAAATCGACGGCGAACGAGTTGTTAATGGTGATCTTGCCCGACGTGGGATGGATGGCGAACGCATTGCCGACGTTGCCGCCGATGATCGAGAGCATCTGCGGCTGGCCGACGTCGGGATCGGACGTGAAGACGGTTCCCACCAGCGTTCCGGGAGGACCTCCCTCAAAGACGCGGAACGCCTGATCGGGGAGATACGGAGGCCGGTTGACGTCGGAGACGTTGATGGTGATGGCCGCGGTGCTGGAGGCCGCCGGGTTGCCGCTGTCGGTGGCCTGCACCATCAGCGAATAGCTGGGGACCGTGGCGAAGTCGATCTGCGTGGTGTCGGCGATCGTGATCATGCCGGTCGTTGCATCGAGGGCAAACACGTTGCCGGCGTTGCCGCTGAGAAGGGCGTAGGTGATGGTTTGCCCGGCATCCTGATCGGTCGCGCCGACCGTGCCCACGAGCGAGCCGTTGGGCGTGAACTCAATCACGGTGAACGTGGCCGGGCTGATGGCCGGGGGGTCGTTGACGTTGGTGAGATTGACTGTAATGACGGCGGTGTCGCTGCCGCCGGGGATCACGTTGTCGCTGACCGTGAAAGTCACCGACAACGTGGGATTGGTCTCGAAATCGAGCGCGGCGGGGTTGGCGATGGTCAACTCGCCGGTCGCCGCGTTGATGGCGAACGCGCCTGCCGCGTTGCCGCCGGCAATGGCGTACACGATGCTCTGTCCGGCGTCGGGATCGGCGGCGACGATGGTGCCGACGACCGTTCCCGCGGCGCTGTTCTCGGGCAGCGTGAAGGCCTGGTCGGCGACGACGGGCGGCTGATTGTTGGCGATGACATTGATGGTCACCGTGGCCGAGCCGTTGGCGACGGGTACGCCGTTATCAGAGGCTTGGACCACCAGCGAGAACGTCGGGTTCGTGGCGGCGACGATCGCCGACGGCGTGGCGACGGTGATCAGTCCGGTCGTGGCGTTGATCGCAAAGGCGTTGCCCGTGTTGCCTCCGGTGATCGACCAGGTCAGCGTCTGTCCGGCGTCGGGGTCGGCGGCCTGAAGCGTTCCCAGCGCGATGCCCAGCGGGGGCTGTTCCAGCACGAAATACGTGGCTCCCGTGACCACCGGCGGCTCGTTGGCGTTGGTGACCGCGATCGTCACGGTGGCGAGGTCGTTGAGAACCGGCGTGCCGTCGTCCGTGAC
>JAWXBB010000582.1:0-15691 GCA_034439795.1 Planctomycetaceae bacterium
CGCCTTTGGACCCCGCTTGCCGGCGTTCATTCCCGATGCCTCGGTGCTGGGGGTGCAACTGGTCGAACAGGATTTCTGTTTCTCCGGCTACACGGCCCCGGTTCCGCTGTTCAAGCCGCCGGGACCACACCCGGACACCCGCTGGCTGTCCGATCCCCAGATCTACAGCACGATTTCCTACGACGCCGCCAGTCCCGCAGATTTTCCGTGGGAGGGCAGCGTCACCGTCCAGTGTGACGGCACGCTCAATGCGCTGAGTTTTCTGACGAACAATCTCCTGGCGTTCGTCCTGCAAGAGCATCGCGCGGTGCAATGGCCGATGAATCAACTGATCCTGCCGCTGTCGAACCCCATTGCCGTCCGAACCAACGATACGGTGGCCGTGCGGTTCGCGTATCGCGCCGGCTGTCCGCTGGAAGCGTTGCAGGAGTCGCTGGTCATCGAGCGACAGGCCCAGTGGCTGCCGCTCCGCCGGGCGGCCTGAACCCGATTAGAGCAATTCCAATCCGTTTGGGGGTGGCCGGGGCTGGACCGACCAACGGGAGGGAAGCCCCGGTTGTTCGACGAACGAAGACCGGGGCTTCGCCGAAGCGGCTCCAGCCCCGGCCACCCATCGTGATGAGCCTTCTGCCCGAAATCTGTCTTGGGGCCGTAGCTCAGCCTCATCGAGTGCGTTACGGTTTCACTCAGGTCACGTTGTTGGGCTGGATGTCACCGCCGGCCCGCGCTTTTTCACGAGATCCCCATGCCCCACGAACTCATTCCCACCGCGGAGGCCACGGCGATTCTGCCGACGGGGGCGAAGACCAAGCCGATTACCGTCATCGGCACGGCGGCCATTCGCGATTCGTTCGACGACATCTGCCTGCAACAGGCGATCAACTCGCGGCTCGCGCCGGGCGTGACGGACCTCGTCCTGAACCCCGACGGCCATTGCGGGTACGGGGCGCCGGTCGGCTGCGTGCTGGTCTCGCCGACGCACGTCTATCCCGGCCCCGTCGGCGTCGACATCAAGTGCTCGATGAGCCTGCTGCAACTCGACCTGCCGGCCGACGCCGTCGTCGACAAGCCCGTCCGCCGGGCGCTCATCAACGCCATCTGCGAACGGACACCCACCGGAGCCGGTCGCGGACAGCGGCACGCGAAGAAGTCCCGAAAAGTCGATGAGGCGGTCGGCAAGATGGCGCTCATCGAAGGGGCATCGGCCGACGTCTGCACGGCGCTCGGCATCCCTCCGGAATGGGCTGCTCATTGCGAAGACGCCTTCCACGTCGGACACGACGACACCCGCGATGCGCTCGGCGAGCGGCTGCAACGCCACCTCGATGCCGGCGAATTCCGCAAATTCGGCGAGAAGATGCAGCAGTTGGGATCGTACGGCGGCGGCAACCACTTCGGCGAATGCGAGATCGTCCACGTCGCCGACAACGACCGCGCTCGTACGGCCGCCGACGTGTTCGGCCTCCAGGACGGCAAGGTCGCGTTCCTGTCGCACTGCGGCTCGCGCGGCATCGGCCATGCGCTGGCGTCGCATCAGTTCCGTTCGTTGCAGCACAAGTTCGCGCAGTGGGACATTCCGCTCCCCGGACAGGACAAGGAACTCGTCTATGCGCCGCTCGGCACGCCGGAAGCGGATGCGTACCTCGACGACATGGCCCTCGGCGCGAATTTCGCCACGGTGAACCATCTGCTCATCAACGCGCTCGTGCTGGAGGCGTTCCAGGAAATCCTGCCCGGCGTGACGGGGCACCTTGTGTACTTCATCAGCCACAACATCGCCCGGCGCGAGATCGTCGAGAACCGCCCGGCGTGGGTGCATCGCAAGGGGGCCACCCGTGCGTTTCCGGCGGGCCACCACGCGCTCGCGGGCACGATCTACCAGAACACCGGCCATCCGATTCTGCTGCCGGGCAACCCGCAGGCGGGCTCGTGCGTGATGGTCGCCGACCCCGGCGCGGCGGTGAGTTGCTACAGCGTGAACCACGGCGCGGGCCGGGCGCTCGGTCGCAAGCGGGCGATCCGCGAGCTGGACCAGCAGACGGTGGACCGCTCGTTCGAAGCCGCCGACATCCTGACCAACTGCCGCATCTATCCCAAGGACGAAGCCCCGGCCGCGTACAAGGACTTCGAGGAGGTGCTGCGATCGGTGAAATCCGCCGGACTCGCCACCGAAGTCGCGCGGCTGCGGGCGCGGTTCGTGATCAAGGACGGGGACCAGGCGGACGATTGACCCGTGAAGTGACCCGGACGCTCCCAGCGTCCGGGTCACTGGTGATGCCCGGTCCCCTCGCCCCCGCTTCGGGGGAGAGGGTTAGGGTGAGGGGGCCGAGCGCTTCGCAGGGCGATGATCGCCAGAAACACCAACCCGAAGCGTCAGCGAGGGCGAGCGCTCGCCCTCGCTGACGCTTCGGGTTAGTGTTGAACACGCAGTGAGCACTCGCCCCCTCACCCCATCCCTCTCCCCCGAAGACGGGGGCGAGGGGGCCGGAGGGAAAGCCATCCAGACAAGACGCACACCCTCTACCTACTCGTACCGCAGGGCTTCAATCGGATCGAGCTGGCTGGCGCGGCGGGCGGGGTAGTAGCCGAAGAACACCCCAACCGTGGCCGCGAACACGATCGCCACGACGGCTGCCGTCAGAGAGACTTCGCTCTGCCACTTGGCCCCGGTGGTGAAGGCATTGATTAGGGCCACCCCGGCGATGGACGCGGCGATGCCCAGCCCGAAGCCGATCATCCCGCCCAGCATCGACAGCATGACGGCCTCGACCAGGAACTGGCGCAGGATGTCGCGCGACCGCGCGCCGACCGCCATCCGGAGGCCGATTTCGCGGGTCCGCTCGGTGACCGACATCAACATGACGTTCATGACGCCGACGCCGCCGACCACCAGCGAGATGCCGGCGATGCTGGCCAGCATCAAGGTCAACGTCCCGGTGACGATGCCGAACACGTTCGCGATTTCGGTGGTGTTCTGCACCAGATAATCGCGCGGCTCGCCGGGATAGATCTGGTGCCGCTCGGCGAGCAGCTGTTCCATCTCGTTCTGGGCGTCGGCCATGAGCTGCATCGAGCGGGCGGACGCCATGATCGCGTGGACGTTGTCGAAGCCGGTGCTTTGCAGGCGTTTGCGAACGGTGGTGAACGGCATGAGGACGATGTTGTCCTGATCCTGTCCCACCATGTTGGCCCCCTTCTTTTCCAGCACGCCGACAACGCGAAAGGGGATGTTTTTGATGCGAATCATCGCGCCGACGGGGTTCGTCGTCTGGAATAATCGGGCCACGAGTGTGTGGCCGATGACGCACACTTTGTTGGCGCTGATGACGTCGCGCTCGGTGAAGAACTGTCCGCGACTCAGGGACCAGTTGCGGACCGTCAGATAGTCGGAACTGACGCCGTGCATTTCCTCCGGGCTGAAATTGGCGCCGCCGTAAATCACCTGCCCGCGGGTGCCGATCAGCGGCGACGACGCCAGGACCGACGGGCATTCCCGCGCGATGGCGTCGGAGTCGCGCCAAGTCAGAGAGATATTGGCCTCCACCACCCCCTGGTGCTGACTGTTGCCCGGAAAGACGATGATGACGTTGGTGCCGAGCCCCTCGAACTGACTTTGCACCAGCGAATTGGCGCTCATGCCGATCGACACCATGGTCGTGACGGCGGCGATGCCGATCGCCATTCCGAAGATGGTCAGGCCGGCGCGCATCTTGTGCTTCCCGAGCGCGCGGCCGGCGATGCGGAGGATGATCGAGAAGTTCATGTGCGAAACCGTCGACGCGAAAGAAGTGAGCGAAACTGAAGCGATGTCGTCTTGTCCAGCCCCCTCGCCCCCGTCTTCGAGGGAGAGGGTCGGGGTGAGGGGGCGAGCGCTCCCTGCCGTGTCCAACGCTAACCCGAAGCGTAAGCGAGGACGAGCCCTTGCTCACGCTTCGGATGGATGTGGCTGGCGTCATCGCCCTGCGAAGCGTTCGGCCCCCTCACCCTAACCCTCTCCCCCGAAGACGGGGGAGAGGGGACCGGAATCCTGTCATTTGATCGCGGCAAACTGCGCGGGACGAATGCCGACGACGAGCATGTCGTCCTTCTTCAGGGTCCCGGCGGTCATTTCGGTGAACTGGCTGTCGCTCAGGCCGGTGGTCACCTCGACGGCGCGCAACAGGTGTCCGTCGGTCACCCAGACGTGCCGGCGGTTGCGCTGCGTCCGCCGCTCTGTCCGGTCCATCGCGGACAGCGAACTTTCGGTTTGCTGAGCGCCGTCCTGGTCGTCGCTCGCTAGCAGGTTGCCTTCCAGAATCGGCAAGTCCGCGGGACGAACGTGTTTGGCCGCCGGGTAGAACCGCAGGGCCGCATTGGGGATTTTCACGACGTCGTCGCGGTGATCGACTTGAAACGACAGGCTGGCCGTCATGCCGGGTAGCAGCTTGAGGTCCGGATTGGGGGCCGACACCACCACGGGATACGTCACCACGTTCTGCGTGGTCGCGGAGCTGAGGCGGATCTCGTTGATGACCCCGTCGAACAGTTCGTCGGGATGCGCGTCCACGGTGAACGTGACGGGGTATTTGCGCTCCTGTGCGTCCTGAATCAGGCCGATGTCGGCCTCGTCGACCGAGGCGTGGATGTGCATCTCGGTCCGCATGTCGGGTGCCATGATGAACAGCTCCGGCGTCTGGAACTGGGCGGCGAGCGTCTGGCCGGGATCGATCTTGCGATTGATGATCATGCCGTCGACCGGCGCGCGGATTTCGGTGTAGTTCAGGTTGGCCAGCGAGTTTTCCAGAATGGCCTGGGCCTGATCGACCGCGGTCTGCGACACTTTCAACTGCGCTTCCAGCGACAGGCGGTCGAACTTGACCTTGTCGATTTCGGACTGGGTGATGAAGCCCGCGTCCTTCTTGCGGAGCGACTGCGTCCGCTGCTCATCGTTGACGGCCTGCTCGACGAGCACCCGCATCCGGCCGACGTCGGCTTCGCGATTCGCCAGCGCCGCCCGGTCGCGGGCCACGTTGGATTCGTAGATGCGGGGATCGATCCTGGCCAGCAGGTCCCCCTTCTTGACCTCCTGGTTGAACTCGCAAAACAA
Organism: Planctomycetaceae bacterium; assembly: GCA_034439795.1. Taxonomy (GTDB): domain Bacteria; phylum Planctomycetota; class Planctomycetia; order Planctomycetales; family Planctomycetaceae; genus DSVQ01. The sequence continues at coordinate 5,087 of JAWXBB010000582.1, forward strand.
TTCCTGAATCGGGCCGGAGACGAACGAGCCGATGACGACCTGCAGCTTCGGCTTCACCGTCCCGGTGGAGTTGACCACGGCGACGAGGTCGCCCTGCTCCACGCGGGCGGTCCGCCAGGCGGGCTGGTTTCGCTTGGCCCAATACTCCATGGCGGGACCATAGGCGGTCGTCCCCAGCCCCGCCAGGACCGCAACGCCGACTAACAACGCCAGAAACGTCCGCATGGGGCAGCCACCGAACAAGAACGTGAAGGGGCCAACGACCCTCATCGGCAAGTATAGACACCGACCGGGCCGACGCGAGGGACTACCCCGGCCGCAGCGCTTTCGTTTCGGAGACTCGCCGCAGAGGTTCCCTTCAGTGTCTGCGAAGCACCGCGTTCGTACAATGGAGCGAGCCGGACCCGGCCGATTCCGCTCTCGATTGGTGCTTTGTCGGGTGCAGTCGAGGCTTTGCGAGGCTCACCCCGTTGTGTCACGTCGGGGTGAGCCTCGCAAAGCCTCGACTGCACCCTACGAGGAATCCGTTACACCACCGGAAAGCGACTATAGCGACTTCAGGAACGCCGTCAGCGCTGGGAGTTCGTCTTCGTCCAGCGGCGCGGACAGCCGATGCCGCTGGTCTTGGAAGACCTCTTCCAGCCGCTGCGCTCGCCCGTCGTGGAGAAACGCATCGCCCGCCCGGAGTCCGCGCAGCGACGGCGGGTTGAACCGGTCGAGACCGCGTTCATCCTTCAGGCCGACATCGTAGGTTTCGGCCGACGTGTAGCTGGGGCTGGTGTGGCAGCGGCCGCATTCCAGCCGGTCAAAGATGCGGCGGCCGCGGGCGATCAGCGTCTGGTCGGTGTTCGGGCGGTCTTCGGTTTCGACAGCGAGCGTGCTCAGATACGCGACCAGGTCGCTGACTTGAGAATCAGCCAGCGGTTCGCCCTGCATCGTGCTGGTCACCGAATGCCGGACCTGATCGGACAGCGTCGCGAGATGGCCGTCCCAGGCATACGGAGCGGTGTCCCTGACCCCCCGCAGCGACAGCACGCGCTTGGGGGTGTATTCGGTTCCGTCGGTGAAGTTGTCAACCAGTTGCCCGTTGGTGTGGCCGTCGGTATGGCAACTGTGGCAGCTCATCCAGCCGTCGTGCGACAGCCGGGCATCGAAGAAGAACCGTTCGCCGCGCTCGCCGGCCGACAACTCGCGGGGAACGCCGAGCGGAATCGTTTGCTGCACCGTTCCCTCGCCGGCGAGTCGGACGACCGACAGGGAATCGTCCAGCGTGTTGACGACGAGCGCCTGCTGGCCATCCGGCGTGAGGGCGACCGCCGTCGGACGGGCGCCGACGGTCACCCGCTTCCATTCGAAGCCCAGCCCGCGATCAAACGCCAGCTCGTTGACCCCGGCGAAGGTCGCGACGGCGACGCCGTCGCTCCGGATCGTCACGCCGGCCGGATCGCCCGCCGCCCGGCCGATGTCCCCCAGATGGACCGTCACGTTGTGCGCCAGCACATCGGCCAAGGGATCGAGCAGATCGCGGACGGCCACGCTGCGCAGCACGTTGGTCAGAATGCCGCCCCAATGCACGTCCTCACGCGACGTTTGTGCTCCGCCGTGGATCGCCTGGTGCGTCAGATAAACCCGTTCGCCGTTGCGTCCGAGGGCCAGCCCGGCGATGTTGTGGGCGGGGATCGATCGCACCGAGGCGAGTTCCCCCGCCGCGGCGTCGATGATCGCCAGTCGGCCGCCGTAGGCATCGGCGACCAGCAGGTGCCGATGATCCGGCAGCCAAAGACACCGCCCGGGTTGAAAAGGGAGTGCGATTGATGAACCGGCGTCCGGCAACTTCAGGTCCGCGGCTTGCAGGCAGCGGACCAGCCGAGCGCCGCGGGAAACGACGGCCACTCGCTGACCGTCGCCGGAGACGCGGAGGCCGGTTGGACGGGTCGGCCAACGCAGTGTGCTGTGAGCGCCGGAAGCGTTGGCTTGGACATCCACCACGACCAAGCTCGGCGGATCGGAGACCGCCACGATGGCCTGTTGCGGGGACAGCCGGTCCATGTCCGCTACAACACCGAAGGGGCCGAACGTCCGGTTGACGGCACCCCGTTCGTAGTCCACTTCGACGAGCGTGCCGGCGCGCTCGAGGGCAACGATCGCGGTTTCGCGCTCGGGCCAGACGACGATCGCGATCGGGCGCTGGAGTTGTGTCCCGGCAGGCAGCGCAACCGGTTCGGCGGCGACGGCGTCGGCAACTACGACGGCTGCCATCAGCAGCGGCCAACGACTCATGATGCGGCCTTTTGCGACAACGCCTGTTGCAGGTGTTGAACGGCGACGCCGACCGGGCCCAAGCGCTGCAAGGCAACCGGCAGCGCGGGATTCTGTGCCAGCAGCCGCTTGGATTCTTTCGCCAGCGCAGCTTGCTGGGGAGCGATCGCGTTCGGCAACCCCGTTGTCGGCGCCTGCCAATGGACGGTGTGCCAGACGCTATCGCCCGTCACCGGCCAGCGGGCCTCCTTTCGATCAATCCGCACTGTAGGAATACGCAACATCCATCGGCCTTCCGCCACCGCCACTTCCTGGTAGCGATAGATCCCCTGACCCGATTGATTGGACAAAGGATTCGACACCACCGGCAGGCCCAGATTGGCGAGAACATGCCGGTGTTCTTGGATCACAACGGCCCGTCCCGCGTCCCGCAGCGCGGCGGCCAGCAACAGGTCCGAAGGCTGGCTGTACGACGAGATCAGCACCGCCAGGGGCAGCCCCCGAAACAGGCACTCGCGATCGGAGCGGATTTCCGTCGCGCGGCCCTGTCGGTCGACTTCACGCCACAGAACGCCCTCATCGAGCAGCGCATCGGCGACCAACTGGGCATACTTCACATCGCCCGCGCGCTCGGGTGACCGCAGGTCGAGGATGACCGCCTGTTGGCCGGCGCGACGAACCTGGAGTTCCGCCTGCCGGAGTTCGTGAACGGTGGAGCCGCCCAACTGGCCGCACCGCAGATAAGCGATTCCGTCCGGCAACGACGGAGCCGGGGCTTCTGAGGGATTGTCGCGGCGCGGTCCGGGCGGCTGCTCATTCCAGCCATGCACAGTAACGAACCGGACGAAGTCCCGTTGAATCGCCAGATCGCGTTCGCCTTTCTCATCCTGAATGCGGAGCGTGATCCAACTGCCGACCGGCCCCCGGATGCGGTTCACCCCTTCGTTGACCGGCTGATGAAGCGTGCTCCAGCCATCGATGGCCAGCACCTTGACCCCCGCCGGCAATCCCGCACGCTCGGCCGACCCGCCCGGCAGGATGCTGGGAAACACCAGGACATCGTCCTTGTTGCCGGCCGTCACGCCCAACCCGACATACGCATTCGCCGCGAACTGCGCCTGGACCCGCGCCTCGGCCGCTGGGATCAACCGGGGCGTTCCCGGAACCCGGTCGAAAAACTGCATCCAGGCACCGTCAATCGAGCTAGGCTCCGTCCGTTGGAGCAATCGTTCGAGGCTCAACCGGACCGTCGGCGGATTGTCGGTTTCGAGGGCCGAGCGCGGCCCGTCATTGACCGATGGCCGCAGCACGGCGTTGGCCAGCCCTTGGAACACTCGCGACAGCGTGGCAGTGGGACTGACCGGGACCTCGTCATTCCTCTGAGTGACCTGCAACCAGCGTTCGGTCAACTCCGCCCGGTTGAGGCCGTCGACGTGATGTTGCGCCAGCGCCTCGATGACTTCGTCCACCAGCCAGGTGTTCCGTTCGACGGCAACGGCGGCGCCGTTTGCGGAATCCCACACCGCGGAGACCGGCGCGTCCTCGCACCAGGCAGAACCCGACACTGCGATGAGGCTCACCAGCCCCACGAGTGCCCGATGAAACCGCCGGCTCATCATCCCGTCTCCTCCTGGGGCAAGGTGTTGCACTCCGAGGCAGGCACTGCTCCTCAATGCCGCGAGTTGGCCACCCGTCGGCATGATCTCAGGCGAGTACCCGACGGTCGCTATCCATTTCGGTCCGCCGACATCTTATCGCCAACGAGCGGGAATCAAGAAGTTTTCGTTGGTGCAGGGCGCTGAACCGGACCGCTCGTCGTCTTTCGCTCCGCGAAAGACCGTTCCTTTCGCGGAGCGAAAGGCGACATTTCAGCAAACTGACCCACTTTGGGAACCGCGGTCATTCCCGCGGATTGCGAGAGCCTGCCGCCGCACGCCAGTCGTTGCGGGGCCAGAGAGTATTCCCGGGAGGGTTCGAACCTCCAACCTTCGGCTTCGGAGGCCGACGCTCTATCCAGTTGAGCTACGGGAACAAAGATTGTCAGGGCAATGCTTTAGGGCAAGAAATGGGATCCTCCAGCCCGCGTCGGATGCCCATGTTTTACGAAGTTTTGGCACGCTTTGCCAGCGATACCGCGCCAAGATGCGTGCCAGCCGTTCACTTCGGTCCGTCCGCACGCCTTCAGGTGCGGCATTCGCGGGCTTCCCGCACGTCGCGCACACTCTCAGTAATGAAGATTCGCAAGAGCTTTCGCCGCCTGCATAACGTCTTTGAGTTCCGGCGCTGTCGGATCGTCGAACAGCAGCCGGCTGTTCTCATCGGAACGGTTCAGGAGGTTGCGAATCACGACCTGCAGGCCGTCCCGAAGTTGGCCATAAGCGGCGCATGCCGCAAGGATGTAATGGGCCACGGAGACCGGCCGCGCTGGAAAGCGGTGAAACGTCTGCAGAAGCTCCTCCAGTGCGATCTGCCAAGCCAGATTGAGCGTGTCCTTCTCAAACGGCGGTGGCGGCGGATCGAAGAAGGTGCGTTTGCCATCCACCAAACCCTTCGCCGAGACGTCCAAGTCGGCCCACGAAATCCCGTCCGGAGATTGCCCCTTAATGCCGCGGTAATAGCACCACGCCATGCTGCGCGTCACAACGTCGATCGTCGCGTCCCGGCAAAGGGTGGGCAGCCTTTGGATCAACATGTCTCGCAACCCCTCGGCGGCACCATCGTCAGGATCCCAGCGGATCGCGCGGTATCCGAGTCCGGAGAGAATGATATGTCGGATCATCGGATCCATGCCGCCGCCAAACAGCTCGTCCCACAGAACCGTGAAGTACCGGTCGGCGACGTTCGCCAGCCCTTGTGCTGCGACGGCTCCCGCGTTGCCGAAAAGCATTCGGTTTCCGGTCTTGACCGTCGCCGCTTGCAGTTCTCCGACAAGCGACGACGTAAACACTCGATGGGCGTCCTTGGACCACATGCCGTCGATGATTTGAGCGGCGAGTTCGAAGACGCGCACCGTTCCGCCACGTTCCGCCAAGTCGTCGAGCTTGCGGAACTCGAGACACCGCGCGAGGTATCCGGCCGCGAGGTAGTCGGCGATTTCGCGATGCACCACCTTCACCAGGGCGCCGTCGATCGAAGTAAACACGGTTCGACGCAGCAGGAATTCCACATAGCGATCGATGACCTCGGGGCGCATGCGGGCCAGGCACCGCCGCTCCAGCAGCGTCGCCGCTTCATCGCCGCCGGGGCTGCCGCCTCGCGCCTTCAACGACTCCAGGTGCGCCTGCCACGCCTCCGCTTTGGCTTTCACCTCGGCTTTCAGGGCGTCTGCAGAGATGACGGCGCCGTACTTGGAGAAGACGCACCAGCCGGTTGCGCTCAAAACCTCGAAGCCGACGTCGTCCGAGATCAGAGTGGCGCAAGGGTCGCTCGGGTCGAGCGTCTGCCGGCTCCATTTGAGCATCGCCCGCAGACAGTAGTCGAATACGTCGCTCTCGGTGCGAAACCGGATGTGCGCCTGGGGAACCTGGTCGGTAACGGCTGCGGCGTTGCCCGACGCGGGCCCTGGCCCCTGGTCGCGCGGCTTCAAGAGCTTGGCAATCAGCGGGCTGCGCAGGAGCCGATCGACTTCCGGGGACAGCTCATGGAGCTCGCCAAAAATGTTGCTCATCCACGGAAATGCTGCGCTCAGGTCGTCGTGCGAGGGGGCCTGCAACTCGGGGATTTCGCTGTGGGGCGCGATCTGCGACCGCTCGGACGCATTGAAGTAGGTTTTTCGCACCGTCAGCAAGGCTCGGAAGCCTGGGTTAGATCCGTATTGCTGGTTCAAATGATTTGCGAGCTGGACGGCCGCAGCCCGTTCCACCAGCGGATTGTTCATCAGCAGTTCTTCGATGCCATCCAGCACCAACAGCACTTCGGCCTGATGCAGTTGGGCGTCGACCCATTCGGGCGTCACGTCCGCGTCTGGAACGGAGGTCACAGCGGCGATTCCGCAGAATCCCTTCAGAATGCTCTGCCAAAGCGCCGCGCTGTTGTGAGCCCGATCCTTCCGCTCCAGCTTGATCCGGTGAAGCGGAAACAGCAGCGCATACTTGGGGACGCCCCGGCGGAGTTTCTCCAGCGACATGAGTCGAACCAGGCAGCGGACGACTGTTGACTTCCCGAGCGCGGCATCCGCCACCAGCATTTTGATCGCCGGAACGCCTGCCGGACGCGGCGTCGCCACCCAGTTTTGAAGATGCCGCAGGATGCCCGCTTGCGAAACCGGGTCGTCCCTTCGTCCAATCAGGGAATCGACGCGGATTGCCGGATCGAACAGAAGCAATCCCAGCGTTCGCTCCGCCACTTGGTAATCCGGATAGCCGGCATAGTGCCGCTTCAGCGTCTCAACGAGAGACGGGATCGATTCGACGATCGCCGCCGAATGATCCCCCGCCACCTGCCGAACGGTCCCGCCAGCCGGCAAGCGCAGGTCGACCGAATACGTCGTCTCGTCAAGCTCGACGCTGTCAATTCGCGGCGGCTTGACGATCGTGACCAGTTGCGCGCTGAACCGATGGCGGTAGGACGACGGCAGCGCCGCGGCGCGAAACTGCTCCGTCTGGTCCTGAAACGACTGTTCGAGGTCCCCCACAAACCGGTTTCCCGTGCGCAGTTGCCCCAGTTGTTCGTCCCAGCCCCACGGCCAGACGCGATTGCGCAGGAGGAGATTCGCAGGCAGTCCGATCAGCCACACCGCTGGACCGACAATCGCCGTGTAAGCTGGGTAACCGACGGTCGACAGGAACCAATGCCCCCCCTGGTCCGGCACGTCGATCGCCATGACCAGCCGAGTCCGCGTCCAGATCGACCGTAACTCCTCGCCGCGGACCCGATCGGGATCCATCGCGTTCAGAACGATGCGCGCTTCGCGGCACAGCAACTCTTTGACCACCAGCCCGCCGAGGCTGTGGGCAATGAAGACGATATTGCGATGCCTCCGGCCGTTGAGAGCAGAGGCAATTCGCTCATGGAGCTTCGTGGCAGACGCTTGTACGCTGGCCTGATGCCACAGCTTCGCCGGATGAGCGAACATCAGATAGTCCGCGTCGAATCCGCAGCCCTCCAAAATGCGTGCCGGCGTGTCCGCCCACGTGGACCGGAAGTCCGCAAAAATCCCATGCACGAAGACCAGCAGCAGATCCTTTGCGCATGGCGACTGCGTCGCGCAATGGACCGCCCCCTTTTGCCAATCGTCCTGGTCGAGTCGGCTGAGCAAGGCTGGATCGAGCGGCATCTCTCGCATCCCTTGTCGAAGAAGCGTTTCCCGGTGGAGATTCGGCGCTCGCTCTTACAAATCGCAGTACCAGCGGGCGCGATCGAGATGCGGCGCGACGGTCGAGGGCCCCGGCTTTCGCAGCAGGGTCTGACAAACGCCGATTCTGCCCTTCGAGAATTGATCCAGGAATCCTGCCAGGTACATGCGAAACGTCTTGTATGTGCGCGCGTCGGTCAGAGCAACGATCTCTTCCCGATGCTCCTCCAACCGGCGCAGCCAGGCGCGGGAAGTGTGAATGTAGCTGTCGCGCAGCGACTCCACATCCAAGACCTCGAAGCCGGCCACGTGGGCGTACCGGATCGTTTCGTCGATTGTCAGCAGTTGTCCTCCCGGAAAGACGTAACCGTCGACAAAGGGATCGATCCGGTCCTCGTGCGCCTGCCCGCACCACGTAATCGCCTGGTTGAGGAACAGACCTCCTTCGACGAGCGCCGAATAGGCGACCTCAAAATAGGCGGCGGCCAAGCCGGGCCCGGCGTGCTCAAGGATGCCGATGCCGGTCGCCTTCGTGAATCCGCGCCATCCCCGCGCCTCGCGGAAATCGCAGCAGTCAATCCGACACTGGCCCGACGCGATCTCAGAACGCAACTCTTGGACTGCATAGGCATGCTGCTGAGCGCTCAGCGTAATCCCGTGGCCGTGCAAGTCCTATTGGCGCATGGCGAATCCCAGCCACCCGCCCCAGCCACAGCCGAGATCCAGCAGCTTGTCGGTCGATGACAACGAGAGCTTGCGCCCGATCAGTCGCAACTTGCTCTCTTGCGCGACCGCCAGCGTCTCATCGGCAGCAGAATAATACCCGCAGGTGTACTGAAGGTGCGGATCGAGGAGCAGTTTCCAATACGCCGCCGGCTTGTCGTAGTGAAAGGCAATTTGTTCGCGCGACGAATCTCCAACCTCGGACGGGACGAACCCCGCCAAGCCTGCGACCTCTCCGACCAATCGCGGCCGGGAGGGAATCAGCGGCGACGGGTCGCGCAAATGCATTCGCCAACGATCGAGCTGTTCCCGCAGCGAATCGACGGCCGTCACTGCGTCTTCGATCGACCCTTGCACGTCAATCAGGCCGTCCAAATAGGCCTCGGCCAAATCCCGCGTCGTTCGTGCGGCCAGCAACCGCAGTGCGCTATCCGGTTCGGTCAACAGGATCGTGCACCTGGAATCTGCGCCGGAGCGGGGTTCAACGGACAGCCCGTTCCACAACACAAATCTGATGTCAGCCTCCGAAAGGGAACGGATGACATCAATGAAGTCCACAGCCAGACCCGCACCGGTATTCATCTCAATGCACCCGCGTATTGGATGGTGAGCCTATTTCAATCAATTCGAGCCATTGTGCGTGATCGATATGATTGTTCACTGGGTGGCGGATTGTCAACTGAAAGTCGTGTTGGCGATTTTCGTCACGACACCGCCTGGTCTGATCCGGCTCGCAACCCGCAGCGCCCGGCACTCCCCTGATGGTGAGAGAGCAAAGTTGAGGAGCCGATGGCGGAGGAAGAAGTTGCTTTTACGCTTGGATTGATCGCTTGAGCTCGCTTTTCCAGTGACGCCGTGCCCAGATCGCGGCTTGGCGGCTGATTCCGGCCGTCAGGATCGAGCGGTGACGCCTGTTCGGTCCGCCGTCGTGCTCCCAGCCGTGCTCCGCCGGACTCCGAACCCAAACCGGGACTTTCGTGACATCACGTCTCGCTGGTAAACTTGCGACGACGACCGGACCGACGATGCCGGGATGTGACCCGCGACAGAGTCCCGCGAGAGTGGCGGAATTGGCAGACGCGCCAGACTTAGGATCTGGTGCCGCAAGGCGTGGGGGTTCGAGTCCCCCCTCTCGCAGTCAGGCTGTTGAAACGACTTTCGAGCGCCAACCCGGAGGGCGTGGGCCCCTTGGCGGTCGGCGAATCGCGCCGTCAGAATGCAGCGGCTCGCCAGAACTCCCACCGTTGAACTTGCCCCTTGGAGACCGTTGATGTCCCTCGCGATCTTGCGGATGGTTTTGTCGATTGTCGCGGTTCTGATGTTGTCTGCCGCGATCAGCGCCCAGGAATCCGAAGCGAAGAAACTCTACACGCAGACACCGAAAATCGCGCCGGTCCTCGGCGAAACGCCCGCCGCGGCGAAGCCGCCCGAGGATCTGCCCGCGCTCTTCACCGCCGGGCCGACGCCCGAATGGATCTGGGGGGCCGACAACAACAAGGCGTACTTCCTGCGGACCGAGTTCGAGGGACCGGCCGCTACGGCGTGGCTGCAGGTGGCGTGCGACAACAAGGCCACGGTCTGGATCAACAACCAGAAGGTGTTGCAGAACGATCGCTGGCAAGCCGCCGATCTGGCGAACGTCACTGCCGCGATTCAGCCCGGCGGCAATACGCTGACGATTCGAGTCGAGAATGAGGGCGGCAATGCGGGCTGCATCGCCAAGCTGGTGATCAAAGCCGCCGATGGCGCCGTCCGCTACGTTGTGACCGATGGGACATGGCTCGCCGGCGTCAAGCGGAACTCAAAGGACGCCGTCGCCGTGCGGACCATCGGCAAGCTCGGCATCAAGCCGTGGGGCGATCCGTTCAATCAGTCGGACGTCCCCAGCACTCCGCGCGATGTGTTCGTCCTGCGGCCCGGTTTTCAGGTCGAAAAACTGTTCACCGTGCCGAAGGACGAACTCGGCAGTTGGGTCGCGATGACGTTCGATCCCAAAGGCCGGCTCATCGTCAGCGACCAGGGAGACAAGGGGCTGTGCCGCATCACGCCGCCGCCGATCGGCAGCCAGGAACCGACGAAAGTCGAGCGGCTCGACGTGAAGATCAGCTCCGCCCAGGGGCTGTTGTGGGCGTTCGACAGTTTGTACGTATCGGTCAACGGCGGCATCGGCAGCGGGCTGTACCGACTCCGCGATACTGATAGCGACGATCAGTTCGATGACGTCGTCAAGCTGAAAGAAATCCGCGGCGGCGGCGAGCACGGTCCGCATGCGGTGCGGCTCTCGCCCGATCGCAAGTCGATCTACATTTGTGCCGGCAATCACACGCTGC
>JAWXBB010000583.1:0-8065 GCA_034439795.1 Planctomycetaceae bacterium
CTGACATCGCTACGGCTCCGCCGGTTTTGACTGTGGCAGGTCAACCGCGGAGTCGTAGCGTATGTCTCAACTTCTCGCCATTTGAAAACAGCTTCTCAAGAACCTCTCGTAAACCCAGACGCTCAAAGCAGCGTCTGGGCCACCCCGCGCAGGTTATTGACAGCGGGTCCGGGGAAGCACTACCATCGCAGGGTGGTTTCTGTCACGACCTCTCGATGTGAAGGCGATTGCCATGTTGCTGCGGTCCCTCATGATTGGTGTCACCGCTTTCTGCCTGCTGGGTGCTCAGGAGTCCGCGAACGCCGCGGGGCCGCTGCAGGGGAACTGGAATCTGAGTTGTTCCACGATCTCGGGAGCGGCCGCCCCCTTTACGAACTCGGTGTTCGCGTTCACTCAAGCGGGCACGAACTTTCAGGCGCAGAACTCGCCGCCTCCGGGACAGCCGCTCTGCACCATGCTCGGCGTGCAGGTGAGCACCCTCCTCGTGGGATCGGAAATCACCGGCAATCCCCGGAATTCCGCGGGGTTTGTCATTGGAACCGTGACCAACAACGGCACGATCATGAATATGTTCTGGTTCGACACCCTGGGCACCTATCAGATTCGGGGCAGCAAGATCAACTGACACGGGCGGGATGCCGCCGGGCGCCACTGGCGAGGGGCTTCGCTCTCCAGTCGAGTAGAGCCGGTCCCACCGGCCGGGAACGTCGACCGGTCTCCAACCGCTGGCACGCATCGAAGAGGCCGGTGGGACCGGCCCTACCGGACTCTCGCAGCCCGGAGCGCGAGCGACGGCATTGCCCGTCACAGCAACCGACGGAACTCGTCGTTCGTCAGACCCGCATCGCGGACGATGTTGCCCATCGTGATCGCGTTCACCGGATTGTGCCGCGGGACCGTCAGAATCCGCGAGCCGTCGGTCATGACGATAGGCTTGCCTTCGTTCGATCCGAAAGCCCGCCTTTTCCAGTGCCCGAACAGCGTCGAGGTGGTTCACGCCCGCGAGTTTCGGCACGGTTACACCTCGACGGCGACCAGCTTCTTGCCCGCCGACTGCGCGAGCGCCTTGGCCACGTCGAGATACTCGCGAATGGCCTCTTTCACATTGGCAATGGCCTCTGCCTCAGTAGAGCCTTGCGAGTGACAGCCCGGCAGCCCCGGCACTGATGCCGCGAATCCTTCGATGATGGCGGTGTAGGTCACGGATATTCCCTCAAAGACTGCCCGCGAGATTCAGGACCAGCGGCTCTTCCCGCTCTTCGAGCCGCCAGGCGGCGTAGGCCAACGCCGCATCAATGTCTTCGGGTTCGAGGTAGGGATACGCCTGCAGAATCCGCTCGCGCGACTTGCCGCTGGCCAGGAGACCGAGGATGGTTCCGACCGTCACGCGCAGCCCCCGAATACAGGGTTTGCCCCCCATCACGGCCGGATCATGGGTGATTCGCTCGATCTGCATGTCACCCGCTCCTTCGCTGAACCATTCCCATACGATAACAGCGCGTCAGTAACGCCCTGATTCATGCTGATTCTACGGCGTATCGCCCAGCCGCGTCGATGCCGAACGCCGGACGGAGGGAGTCGCGAATCGGACGAGCGTCCGAAGACACGGCCGACACGGCCGTGGCACACCAGCACGCGCGGCCGCACGCCGTCTTCGTGTGCCACGGCTGTGTCAGCCGTGCGGACGCTCCGAACGACGGTTCGGGTTCGGCTCTAGGCGGACAGACACCCTGGTTCAAGAAAATCATCGGAACTAACCGAACGCACGCTGTGCCAATCAAAAGCGAAGACACGCTCGCGTTCCAAGAGATGATTTTCCACAAAGGGGATACCTGACCCCGGCGCACCAGACTTGTTGATGGCGATGACATTAAGAATTGGAAGTCCGTTTCGATGGCAATACGTCGCGACGCGCCCCAATGGCTTACCGAGCCAATATGGGATTCCCCCAAATTGAATGATGTCCCGCAACTCGGGATATCGAATCGTATTGTGGTCGCTTGCCAGTTCTGTCAGGACGGGATACATGCGATTCGCCCACTCTGCCCATGTCATGTTTGTCTCCTCTCATCATTCTGGAATCGGCCAATGAAACCAGCGCTGCGTGATTTCTACAGAGCATCTTTACCTGTCGAGCGACATGTTCAAGGGGAATCTCAAAAAAAAGGGGGGGGTTATCAAACTGGCAGCATCACCCGTGTGGCACCCTTTGGAATCGTGACGACATCTTTTGCTTCACTAACCGGCACGCCACACGCATCGCCGCCAGCAATCCTTCCGGGTTCGCCTTTCCCTGGCCGACGATGTCGAACGCCGTGCCGTGGCTGGGGCTGGTGCGGAGGATGGGGAGGCCGAGCGTGACGTTCACCGCGCGGTCGCGGCCGATCAGCTTGAGGGGGATGTGCCCCTGGTCGTGATACATCGCCGCGACGCCGTCGAATTCACCGGCGACGGCCCGGCGGATCAGCGCGTCGGCGGGAATCGGGCCGGTCGCGTTGATGCCTTCGCGGCGGCACTGCTCGACCGCGGGGGCGATGATCGTGCCCTCTTCGTCACCGAACAGGCCGTGCTCGCCGGCGTGCGGGTTGAGCGCACAGACGCCGATTCGCGGTTCCCCGCCGAGATCGCGGAGGAAGCGGTCGAGGAGGCGGACAGTGTCGGCGACGCGGTCTTCGCTGAGCAGACCGGGGACGCTGCGGATCGACGTGTGCAGCGTGACGTGGGCGACGCTGAGCGAGTTGGCGAGTGCCGGCATTTGGTTCGGCCCCCTCGCCCCCGTCTGCGGGGGCGAGGGGGCCGGAGAAGAGACGGCGTCGATCTGTGAATCATCCGCGGGCAGGTACAGCATCATCGCGACCTCGCCGATGCCGCATTCGGCCGCGAGGATTTCCGTGTGCCCCGGAAACGGCACCCCGGCCGCGCGCAATGCTTCCTTGTGCAGCGGGGCGGTGACGATGGCGTCGAACTCGCCCCGCAAGGTCGCGCGTGTCGCAGCGACGAGGTAATCGTACGCCGCGCGGCCCGCCGCCGCTTGAATGCGGCCGGGAACGATGTTCAACACATCATCGGTCCCCGGATTGCAGCACACGATGCGGTCCACGCTTTCGGTTTCGCGCTCTTCCAACTCCAGCGCGATCCCCAAACCCCCGCGCCGTCCGCCGCACCAGTTCCGGATGACCGATGATCACCGGGCGGCACCACGTCATCACGTCGGGTTGTGTCACCGCGCGGACGACGATCTCGGGGCCGATGCCGGCGACATCCCCCAGCGTGATCGCCAGTCGCGGACGGGGGTCACTCATAGACGTCCGCCTGCGACAACGGCACGCCGCGGCGGTCCTTGTCGCTGAGGATGCGCGGCTCGACCTCGGGCCAGGCGACGCCAACGGCCGGGTCGTTCCAGAGCAGCGTCCGTTCGTCATCGGGGCGGTAGTAGTCGGTGCATTTGTAGGCGAAGTCGGCGGTCTCGCTCAGCACGCAGAAGCCGTGGGCGAAACCGGGCGGAATGTACAATTGTCGGCGATTCGCGTCGCTCAGTTCGACGCCATGCCAGCGGCCGAACGTGGGGGAGTTGCGACGCAGATCGACCGCCACGTCGAACACCGCGCCAAGTGTGACATACACCAGCTTCCCCTGTGGATGCTTTCGCTGATAATGCAGCCCCCGCAGCGTGCCGCGCGTGCTGCGGGACAGGTTGTCCTGCACGAAATCGGCGTCGAGGCCGGCGTCGCGGTAACGGCCGGCGTGGAATGTCTCCAGAAAGCAGCCGCGTACATCGCCGAACACCTTCGGCTCGATGACGAGCAGTCCCGATAGGGGCGTGGAAAGAACCTGCATGGCCGCAGCGCGTTCCGTTGGTTGACGATTCTGCACCGAAACCGTCAGGATGGCACAGCCGCCGCGCAGCCACAAGGGTTCGATGTGGCCCGATGCCATTCCGTTGTTTGCGTAGGGTGACGTCGAGGCTTTGCGAGGCTCACCCTCTTCGTTGGAGTCCAGCCTTTAGGCTGCTCTTCGGATGTCGTGCGATGATCGAAGACAGCCTAAAGGCTGGACTCCAACGGGGTGAGCCTCGCAAAGCCTCGACTGCACCCTACAAAAGAATGCTTCATGCGCACCCTTATCCGCCATGCGACGTGTGTTCTGCCCACCGGTTCGGTCCGGGCGGATGTGCTGATCGACGGCCGCACGATTCTCGACATCAACCCGCCGGTCACTGCGGCGGCGGATGAGGTCGTCGATGCGACGGGGCTGCATCTGATGCCGGGGATGATCGACGATCAGGTCCACTTCCGCGAGCCGGGGCTGACGCACAAGGAGGACTTGCGGACGGCGAGCCGGGCGTGCGCCAAGGGGGGCGTCACCAGTTTTCTGGAGATGCCGAACACGAAACCGACGACGACCACGTGCGACCGGCTGGCCGAGAAGTTGGCGCTGGCGTCGGAGAAGTGCCTCGTCAATTTCGGGTTCTACATCGGAGCGACGCCGGACAACGTCGCCGAATTGCAGCGGGCCACGCGGACGCCGGGGATCAAGATCTTCATCGGGTCCAGCACGGGCGATCTGCTGGTGGATCAGCAAGCCGCCTTGGAACGGATCTTCGCGGAGACCACACTGCCGATCTGTGCCCACTGCGAAGACGAGGCGACGGTGCGGGCCAACGCGGCGGCGATCGGCGGCGGACACGATTACGCCGATCACTCCCGCATCCGCGACGAACGGGCCGCGGTCATCGCGACGAAGCGGTCGATGGATCTCGCCGTGCGGCATCACCACCGGTTCCATGTGCTGCACGTCTCGACCGCCGCGGAGACGGAGTTGCTGCGCGATCATCACAATCTGATCACTGCCGAAGCGTGCCCGCATCATCTCTTGTTCAACGTGGACGATTACGCCCGGTTGAAATCGCTGGTGCAGATGAATCCGTCGATCAAAACCGCCGCCGACAACGCCGGGCTGTGGGCTGCGCTGCGCGACGGCCGGATTCAGGTCGTCGCCACCGATCACGCGCCGCACACGCTGGAGGAAAAGGACCAGCCGTATCCGAAGTCCCCGTCGGGGTTGCCGGCGGTCGAGAACTCGCTGGCACTCATGCTCGACGCCGTGCATCGCGGCGAAGGCACCATCGAGCAGGTCGTGCAGTGGATGTGCGACGCCCCGGCCCGGGTGTGGGATCTCGTCAACAAGGGCCGCATCGTTCCCGGTTATGACGCCGACCTCGTGCTGGTCGATCTCGCGAAGTCCGCCACGATCCGCAATCGTGACCAGGTGACGAAATGCGGCTGGAGTCCGTGGGACGGCGTGACGCTCACCGGCTGGCCCGTCCGCACGTGGGTGCTTGGCCGGACGGTGTTTGCCGACGGCAAGCTGGACGACCGCATTCGCGGCGAGGAACTGCTGTTCGATCACGCCCGCGGCGGGTATTGGGGTCCATGAACCGCGCGTTACGACCGTTGCAGCAGTCACAACCCGTACAGTGTGCAGACTCACAGCGGTGGCACATTAACAGGTCGGATTCCATTTGACGCCGGTTCCCCGGGGCTGTCACACTCGATGTATTCGGCCTGGGGATGCGTTGTCGGGCCTGTCGCTGGCTGGTTGACCGCGCGCGGTCGGCCGTTTCATGAGGGAACATCTTGATGTTGCGCAACTGGTCGCGTCGGGCCGTGTGTGCACTGGCGGCAACGCTCGTCTGCGGTCTGCTGCCGGCGTCCGCCTGGGCTCAAAGGAACACCAACGGCGAGTTCTATTTCGTCCATGGGTTGCCGGGGACGGACATCGGTCAGCCGAATTCCCTGCCGGTCGACGTCTGCATCGGCATTCCGGGCAGCGGCACCCTGAACTGCTTCTATCTCGGCGTGGAATTCGGCACATTCCGCGGACCGATCGAACTCGCCGAGGGCGTGTATCAGGTGACCGTCGGTCCGGCCGATCCGGTCAATCCGGGGTCGCAGCCGCCGATCATCAGCGGCATCGTCACCATCCAGGCGCGGCAGAGCAAGACGTTCGTCGCCCATCTCACGCAGTTCGGCGCACCGATCGGCACTGAGTTCGAGAACGACGTCGCCCGGGTGCTGCTGGTCAACGGTCGCGCCACGGTCCGGCACACCGCCGCGGCCGGGCCCGTCGACGTCTCGCTCATGCCCGTCAATCCGGGCCCCGGCGTCACGGCGACCGGGCTGGCCAACCCGCAGCAATCGTCTCCGGTCAGTCTGAAAAGCGGCACCTACGTCGCCCGACTCAAAGCGGCCGGACAGCCGAACGATCTCATTCCGTCGAGGCAGCTGACCATCGCACCGTCGAATGCGTACTTCGTGTACGTCGTCGGTTCGCCTGGGAACGGAACGCTGCAGTTTCTGGTGCAGAACTTCCGGCTGAAGCCGAAACTGACGCCCTAATTGTCTGCGGTGCGGGCCAACGCATCCGGAAAGTCGGAGGTCAGAAGTGATGGCGTGGGTGCCACTGCTTCGGAGTCTTCGCAGAAGCAGTGCTTCTGCGCGACGTTGACGACCAACGTCACTGCTTCTCCGAAGACTCCGAAGCAGTGGCACGTTACTTCCGGCTTCGCCGCTTCTTGAAGCCCGTCTTGCAGTTACGGACCGTTCTCCGGTACAACTTCCGGGGTGCCGGGACAGGGATTGTCCCCGGCTGCTGGTTCGCGCTCGGCCGACTTGGGGAAGGGATGCCCGCATGACGCACACGCTTGCTGCGCTCGCCGAACTGGTCTCCGGCACGTTGACGGGCGACGGCAACCAACCCATCGCCGGCGCTGCGGCCATCGAATCCGCCGGCACCGCGGACATCACGTTCCTGCTCGATGACGGCCAACTCCGCCGCCTCGAACACTGTCAGGCCGCGGCGTTGGTGATCGGCGCGAAGGTCGCCGACCATCCGGCCGCCGCCCGGTTCGCGCGGATCGTCGTCGACGACCCGCTTTCCGCCTTCTTGAAGATCGTTCCCAAGTTCCGTCCGCTGCGGTCGCGGCCCGCTCGGGGCATTGCACCGACAGCGGTCATCAGCCCGACGGCGAACATCGACCCGGATTGCTGGATCGGCCCGCACGTCACGATCGGCGCGGACGTTGTCATCGGCCGCGGTTGCGACATTCATCCCGGCGTGGTGATCGGCGACGGCTGCCGCATCGGCTGCGACGTGACGCTGTATCCCAACGTCGTGCTGTACGCCGACGTCTTCATCGACGACCGGTCCATTCTGCACGCCGGGGCGGTGATCGGAGCCGACGGCTTCGGCTACCGGTTCCGCAACAACCGCTTCGAGAAGATCCCGCAACTCGGCTGGGTCCACATTCACGCCGACGTGGAGATCGGCGCCTGCACGATGGTCGACCGCGGCGCGATCGGCGCGACGATCATCGGCGAGGGAACCAAGCTCGACAACATGGTGCAGATCGCGCACAACTGCGAGATCGGCAAGCACAACGTGTTCGCGTCGCAGGTCGGCCTCGCCGGTTCGTGCAGCACGGGCGACTACGTCCGCATCGCCGGCCAGGTGGGGGTCAAAGACCACGTCCGCATGAACAGCGGCTGCTCGATCGGCGCGAAGGGTGGTGTCCACAAGGACATCCCCGCCGGCGAGACGTGGATCGGCTACCCCGCGACCCCCGAAGCCGAACAGAAACGGCTGGTCTTCTCGCTGAAGCGCGTCCCCGAAATGCGCGACCAGATGAAGGCGATGGAAGTCAAACTGGCCACACTGACCGCGGAACTCGCGGCGTTGAAGGGCGAGCCGAATCTCAAAGTGGCGTAAGAGAAGAGTTTTTACCGCGAAGGACGCGAAGAAAGACAGAAGGGAAAACAGAGGGACGAAGGGGATGAGAAACTGCAATGCGGACCATGCGCACTCTGGCCCCCTCGCCCCCGTCTTCGGGGGAGAGGGTCGGGGTGAGGGGGCGAATGCGTCCTGCCGTGTCCAACACCAACCCGAAGCGTGAGCGAGGACGAGCGCTCGCCCTCGCTCACGCTTCGGGTTAGTGCTGCTGGCGGTCATCGCCCGGCGAAGCGCTCGGCCCCCTCACCCTAACCCTCTCCCCCGAAGACGGGGGCGA
>JAWXBB010000584.1:0-5467 GCA_034439795.1 Planctomycetaceae bacterium
GAACACGGTTTGCCTTTGGTACGATAGCGACGCCGAGGACGCGGCGCGGTTTTACGCCAGGACCTTTCCCGATTCGTCCGTCGGCGCGGTGCACCGCGCACCGGGCGACTTTCCGTCGGGGAAGAAAGGGGACGTGCTCACCGTCGAGTTCACTGTGATGGGCATTCCCTGCCTCGGACTCAACGGGGGGCCTTCGGTCAAGCACAACTGGGCATTCTCGTTTCAGGTCGCAACCGCTGACCAAGCCGAAACGGACCGCTACTGGAACGCGATCGTCGACAACGGCGGACAGGAGAGCGCGTGCGGCTGGTGCCAGGACAAATGGGGATTGTCCTGGCAGATCACGCCGATCGCCCTGACGAAAGCCGTCACCGGCCCCGATCCCGCTGCCGCCAAACGCGCGTTCGAGGCGATGATGACGATGAAAAAGATCGACGTCGCTGCCATCGAGGCGGCCCGCCGCGGTTGAGGTTTCGGCGGACCTGCCTGGCTTCTTTCCTATGATCGCAGAAACTTCTGCACGTACTTCCCCAGAATATCCGTTTCGATGTTCACCGCGTCGCCGACCTGCCGACGGCCGAGCGTCGTGACTTCCAGCGTGTGTGGAATCAGCGCGATCGTGAACCGGTCCCGTTCGACCGTCACCAGCGTGAGGCTGACGCCGTCCACCGCGACGGACCCCTTGGGGACCATCAGCGCGGCGAGCGATTCCGGAACGCGGAAACCCATCGTCACCCAGTCGGCGTCGCGGACGATGGCCTCGACCGTGCCGAGGCCGTCCACGTGTCCCTGCACAAAGTGGCCGCCCAGCCGCGCCGTGACGGGAAGCGAGCGTTCGAGGTTGACCGGGTCGCGAAGCCGCAAGCGTGACAGGTTCGTCTTGGAGAGCGTTTCCGTGCCCGCCTGGAAGGACCAGACTACGGACTCAATGGCGATGACCGTGAGGCAGCAGCCGTTGATCGCGACGCTGTCCCCCAATCGGCAGCGGTCGTGATCGGGACCGGACAGCATCGACGCCGGCGGAGCGATTTCGAGCCGGATGCCCGCCGGCTCCGGTATCACCGCGGCGACTGTCCCCAGCCCCTCCACGAGTCCCGTGAACACGGCTTACTCCCTCCGGCTCGGGGTGAACTCGCCCGCCAGCGCCGCCCGCTCGATCTCCAGCACCTTGTTCAACCGGCGGACATGGCGCTCCTCGTTCGTAAACCGGGCCGTGATGAACGCCTGCACGATCTCGACGGCGAGCTCTTCGCCCACGATGCGTGCGCCGATGCACAGCACGTTCATGTCGTCGTGCTCGACCCCCTGATGGGCCGAGTACGTGTCGTGACACACACCCGCCCGGATGCCGGGGATCTTGTTTGCCGCGACGCTGATGCCGACCCCGCTGCCGCACAGCAGCACGCCGCGGTCTGCCTCACCGGCGAGCATGATCTTGGCGACTTTCACGGCGTAATCGGGGTAATCGACGCTGCTGCCATCGGAATCGGTGCCGCAATCGACGACGCTGGCGCCGAGCGCCTCGATCACCGCCCGCACGCGGGTCTTGAGCGGATAGCCGGCGTGATCACAACCGAGGGCGATGCGCATCGATCATCCGTTGAAGAATGGTTCGCGTCGGGCAGCGTGCCGGACGGTGAGAATATTAATCCGATTCTGGCTATCAATGACTTCATAGAAGATGCGGTAGTTACCGACGACGAGATGCCGAATTTCCCCCTGCGTCCTGCCGGCAAACATCGGCCCTAATCGCGGAGTTGTAGTCAGGAGTTCAACTTTGCTGAAAGACTGCCGCACGAAATCGATCAGCAGCCTGCGGATAGTCAGCGGCGATATACGCCCAGATTTCGTGCAGATCCCACTGCGCCGGCTCGGTCCACTCTACTTGGAAGTCCATTGCATGGCCTGCTGCTTGAAGTCGGCATGCGGAGTGACGCGTCCCTCAGCGGCAGCGGTCTGTCCCCGCTCGATCGCGGCCAGAGTGGCGAGTTCATCGATGACCTGGTCAAGCGTCACATCCGCCGGCAACTGCTGCACGGTTTCCAGCACCATGTCTTTGACAGTCATGAAGCACTCCCATCAATGAGCCGACAAACACCAGCGTCACGCCGATTATGGCAAATCCGTCTGCCCCATCAAATACCGGTCGCATTCGCGGGCCGCGCCGCGGCCTTCGTTGATGGCCCACACGATGAGGCTCTGGCCGCGGCGGCAATCGCCGGCGGCGAACACGCCGGGGACGTTGGTTGTGTATTTGCCGTGGTCGGCGGCGTAGTTGGTGCGCGGGTCGAGCTGCACGCCGAGCTGCGTCGCGACGGGGGATTCCGGCCCCTTGAAGCCGAGGGCCAGGAAACACAACTGGGCGGGCCACTCCTGTTCGCTGCCGGGGATGGGCGAGAACGGGGTCTTCTTTTCGGGATCGGGCTTCGACCAGTCGAGCCGCTGTGTCTTGAGCGCCCGCAGGTGGCCGCGCTCGTCGCCGAGGAACTCGACGGTCTGAATCGCATACTCGCGCGGATCGTGGGCCAGCGTCTTGCCCGGCATGTGGGCGTAGTCGAACTGCGCGGCGGCTTCTTCGTGGCCGTAGTCTTTCTTGTAGACGCGGGGCCATTGCGGCCAGGGGTTGTTCGTGGCGCGCTGGTTCGGAGACTGCGGAACGACCTCGAAGTTGACGAGCGACTTGCAGTCGTGCCTGAGCGACGTGCCGCAGCAGTCGGTCCCCGTGTCGCCGCCGCCGATGACGATGACGTCCTTCCCCTTCGCGGAGATGTACTGTCCGTCGGCGAGGCCGGAATCGAGAAGACTCTTTGTGTTCTTGTGCAGGAACTCCATCGCAAAGTGGATGCCGTTGAGCGGCCGGCCCGGCGTCCTGGCGAAGAAGTCGTTCGGGACTGTCGCCCCGGTGCAGAGAACGACAGCGTCGAAGTCCTTCTTCAACTGGTCGGCGGTGACGTCCCTGCCGATCTCGACGTTGGTCTTGAAGACGATCCCCTCGGCGGCCATCAGATCGACGCGGCGCTGCACGACGGCCTGCTTGTCGAGCTTCATGTTGGGGATGCCGTACATCAGCAATCCCCCGATGCGGTCGGACCGCTCGAACACTGTGACCGTGTGACCGACGCTGTTCAGTTGTGCCGCGGCGGCGAGACCGGCGGGTCCGGAGCCGACGACGGCCACCGTCTGGCCCGTGCGAACCGGCGGCGGCTGGGGCGTGACCCAGCCTTCTTCAAAGCCCTTGTCGATGATCGTGCATTCGATGTTCTTGATTGTCACCGGCGGGCTGGTGATTCCCAGCACGCACGACCCCTCGCACGGGGCGGGACACACCCGGCCGGTGAACTCCGGGAAGTTGTTCGTCTTGTGCAGCCGGTCGAGCGCTTCCCGCCAATGGCCACGGTAGACCAGGTCGTTCCATTCCGGGATGAGGTTGTTCACCGGGCAACCGGCCGCCATGCCGTTCAGCAGCGTCCCCGTGTGGCAGAACGGCACGCCGCAGTCCATGCACCGCGCCCCCTGCCGCTTCAGGTCGGCTTCGGGCATGTGCTCGTGGAACTCGCGCCAGTCGAGCACGCGCAGCTCCAGCGACCGTTCGGCCGGAGTCTGGCGGGTGTATTCCTTGAATCCGGTGGGCTTGCCCATGATGCCTGTTAAATCAGAGAAGGGAGGCTTAACCACGAAACACACGAACGACACGAAAAAATTGGCGTTGGCTATTTCACGATTCGTTCGTATTGAACTTTCGGGTAGTGATTGAAGTTGACGAGGATGCCGAGTCGCAGGTTTGTTGCCTTGAGGTAGTTCAGGATTTGCGCACGGAACACGTCATTCAGGGCTGACACGGCTTTGATCTCGACAATGATTGAGCCATAACACATAAAGTCGGGCGTGTAAGCCTTCTTCAACGGACGCTGCTTGTAGGTTAGCTGCAATTCCGATTGTGGTACGGCCGGAATCTGTTGAATCTCAAACTCGATCTCGAGGCATTCTTGATAGACCGCTTCCAAGAATCCGGGTCCCATCTCCCGATAGACCTCGAAACATGCTCCCATGATCTTGTACGACTCGTCGGGATAAAGGATGTCTGCCATCTGATCCCTTTCGTGCCGTTCGTGTGTTTCGTGGTTAAACCTCTTCAGCTTTGCCCGCCCACGCCCGCCATCGCGGGGCTTAGCATGGCTTCCTTCTCGGCCTCTTTCATCCGTTCAGCCAAGGCCCGCTTGTAGTCGATGGGCATCACCTTCTTGAACCGCGGCAGCTCGCGGTCCCAGTGCTTGAGGATTTTGGCGGCGACCGTCGAGCCGGTGTAGCGCTCGTGCTTCTGGATCAGTTCCTTTAACTCGGCGATGTCGGAGCCTTCCTCCACCTCTTCCAACGCCACCATCTCCAGATTGCAGTTGCCGAGCAGCTTGTCTTCGGTGTCCCAGATGTAGGCGATGCCGCCCGACATGCCGGCGGCGAAGTTGCGGCCGGTGGGGCCGAGGATGACGGCCCGGCCGCCGGTCATGTATTCGCAGCCGTGGTCGCCCACCCCTTCCACCACCGTCCACGCGCCGGAGTTCCGCACGCAGAACCGCTCGGCGGCCCGGCCGCGGAAGAACGCCTCCCCTTCAATCGCGCCGTACAGGCAGACGTTGCCGATGAGGATGTTGTCCTCGGGCGTGAAGCTGGCGTTCCGGGGCGGATAGGCGATGATCCGGCCGCCCGACAACCCCTTGCCGACGAAGTCGTTGCAGTCCCCTTCGACCTCGAAGGTGATGCCGTGCGCGAGCCACGCCCCGAGGCTTTGCCCGGCGGAGCCTTTGCAGCGGATGTGAATCGTCTTGTCGGGCAGTCCTTTCGCGCCCCATTTCTTGGAGACTTCGTGGCTCAGCGTGGTGCCGAGCGCGCGGTCGATGTTCTGCACCTCGATGTCGAGATGCACGGGCTTGCCGTCCTGAATTGCGGGCTGGCACTCGCGGATCAGGTCGTTGTCGAGCTGGTATTCCATGCCGTGCTGCTGCACGACCTGGCAGTACGTGCCGACGTTGGGGTGCGGCTTGGTGGCGACCATCAGCACCTTCGAGAGGTCGATGTTCTTCGTCTTCCAGTGGGTGATGCCGGGATCGAGCTCCAGCAGATCGCAGCGGCCGACCATGTCGTTGATGGTCCGGAAACCGAGCTGCGCCATCAGCGTGCGGGCCTCCTCGGCGACCATGAAGAAATAGTTGATGAGGTGCTCGGGCAGGCCGGAGAACATGGCCCGCAGTTCCGGGTCCTGCGTGGCGACGCCGACCGGGCAGGTGTTGAGATGGCACTTCCGCATCATGATGCAGCCGAGCGCGATCAACGGCGCGGTTGAGAAGCCGTACTCCTCGGCCCCCAGCATTGTGGCGATGACGACGTCGCGGCCGGTCTTCAATTGGCCGTCGGTCTGCAACCGCACGCGACTGCGGAGATCGTTGAGCACCAGCGTCTGATGCGTCTCCGC
>JAWXBB010000585.1:0-4847 GCA_034439795.1 Planctomycetaceae bacterium
CTGGCTCGCCTTCGGACCGGACGCCGCGAACGGAAATGGTTATGTATAAATGACAGGACTCCGACCCCCGGCTACTTTATGCGACCTCTTCGAGGTCAAAAAGAGCTTCCCTCTGGATGCACTGCGACGCAATCCTTGTGCAGAACAGAATTAACCCTCTCCCACCGAAGCGGCGGGCGAGGGACAATACGGCTGACGCCGAATCTGTTGAGTGCGACTCTTTCACATCGACGGACCAGTAACCCATGCCCTATCGCCTGAGCCGCCGTCGGCCGATTGCCGACACCGTTCGCGCGGCGGGCGATGATCTTCTCGGTCGCGCTGAGGGCCGGTTGTCGGCCGATCGCCCTTCGGCGGCGGAGATCCATCGGACCCGCGTGGCGGTCAAGCGCGTGCGGGCGCTGCTCATTCTGATCGCCGACGAGGAGGACGCCGCGACGCAACCGCTCGATCACCGGCTGCGGGATGCGAACCGGGCGCTCTCCGCGCGCCGCGATGCCGGCGTGCTGCTCGACACCTTCCGCGATCTCGCCGAACACGCGGCCGTGCGAACCTTCGCCGATTTCACCGCGGCTCGACCGCGGCTTGACGACATCGTCCGGCAGTCCGCGCGCGCGTTCATTCCGCTGGAAACGCTGGCCCGCGAACTGGCGGAGGCCAGGCAGGCCTGGAACCAGTTGCCCTTCGCGGCCGACGGCTGGACCGCCTTGGCAGCCCACGTGGTCGAGACCTATCGCCGCGGCCGCAAGCAGTTCGGTCGTTTGTCATCGGAGTCGACCGCCCTCGCATTTCACGAGTTGCGAAAACGGGCCAAACTGCTGCAATACCAAACCGAATTCCTGCAACCAATGCAGCCGGACCGGTGGAGTGAACTGCATGACGACTTGAAGAAACTGACGGACAAGTTGGGTCGGCACCACGATCTGGAAGTGCTGGCGGACCGGTTGACCGCCGAACTCCCCGAGACGCCCTCCCGGCGGCGAATCCTAAGCGCACTGCGCTCGCGGCAAGCGACCTTGGTCCGCAAGATCCTCCGCCGCTGTGGGGGGATTTACGACGAGAAGCCGGCCCACCTCCTGCGACACCTTCAGCAGGACTGGGCCGCCTGGCACAAGCCGCGGGCGATTCCGTCGTGAAGAGAGTTGGTCGTTGGCAGACCGTTGATCGGAGGTCAAGTACGCCGCAGGCGTTCGATCACTCAGCCCAGGGTCGCGAGTCTGCGAGCGCACTCTGGGGAATTGGCATCGGAGGTGTATCGACCCTGAAAGGGTCGCATCACCGGCGGCCTCAAACCGTTATGAAACCCTTTCAGGGTATGGAGTTCATCATTGACCGCCACCCAGGGTGCGCTCGCAGACTCGCGACCCTGGGCTTTGTTGTGCAACGCCTTCGGCGTAAAAACCATCCGGTTAGGAAACCGCTTCTACCAACGACTCACGACCAACGACCAACTCCACCCCCCCTCGAGCCGGACGCATGAAAACGCTCCTCCTCCTGCGACATGCCAAATCGGGCTGGGATCAACCGCAGCTCGCCGATCACGATCGGCCGCTGACCAAGCGCGGCATCAAAGCGGCCCGGCGGATGGGGCGGCTGATCGTCGATGACGCGATTGCGCTCGACGCCGTCCTCTGTTCGACGGCGGTGCGGGCGCGGGAGACGTGGAACCACGTCCGCGAATCAATGAGCGAACTCGGCCGCACGCCCCCGTCGGCGTCGTTCGTCGCCGAACTGTATCACTGCGAACTCGAACAGTTCGCGCCGATCATCGGCAGCGCCCCCGACACCGCCCGGACTTTGCTGCTGATCGGTCATAACCCCGGCCTCGAAGAATTGCTGGCGCAACTGACGGGCGAGGACCATCAAGCCCCGACGGCCACGCTGGCGGTGCTGGAGCTCGACATCGCCGCGTGGACCGAGTTCGCGTCAAACGCCCCCGCAACATTGCGGCACCTTTGGCGGCCGCGCGAATTGCCGGAGTCTCCGTAGTTTTGTAGGGTGCAGTCGAGTCTTCGAGGCTCGCCCTCTTCGTTGGAGTTCAGCCTTTAGGCTGTCTTCCGTCTTCGTTCCGAAAGGCACAGCCTAAAGGCTGGACTCCAACAGGGTGAGCCTCGAAGACTCGACTGCACCCTACTGAAGACAGCGGAATCGCCCGCGAATGAGCGCATCGATCGTGTAGGATGATCTTCTACCGGGTGCCATGCTTGCAGCTTTGGGCAAGCATGTGCCTTTCTGACCCGAAGACATGCTTGCCCAAAGCTGCAAGCATGGCACCCACGCAGTGACGGAGCCTGCCGACGTGACCAGCCCCGCGAGTTCGTTTTCGTCCCCGCCGCCGTTTGCCGGCATCGCGACGTTCGGCCGTGCGCCGCTCGTCGCCGACGCCGGCGGGGCCGATGTCGCCGTTCTTGGCGTGCCGTATGACAGCTCGACGTCGTACCGCAGCGGCACGCGGTTCGGTCCGCGGGCGATTCGGGAGCAGTCGCTGCTGTTGTGGGGGTACAACAACGCGCAGGGGGTCGCGCCGTTTCGCGATCTGAAGGTGGTCGATGCGGGGGACGCCGACGTCGTTCCCGTGGACATCCTCGCCACGCACCGGGGCATCCAGGCGGCGGCCGGGAAGATCCTCGACGCCGGGGCGACACTCATCACACTCGGAGGCGATCACTCGATCACGCTTCCCTTGCTGCGCGAACATGCGCGGAAGCACGGGCCGGTCGCCGTCGTGCATTTCGACGCGCATCCCGACACGTGGGACAGCGAATACCCCGGCCACCCATACAGCCACGGCACGCCGTTCATCCGGGCCATCGAAGAGAACCTGATTCAGCGCGACGCCTACATGCAGGTCGGCATCCGCGGCCCGACCGGCGGCTCGCAGGATTACGCCGACGCGCTGCAGCTCGGCGCCCGCATGATCACGCTCGACGAATTCCGCACGCGCACCGCGGCCGACGTGATCGACGAAGTCCGCACACGGATCGGTTCGCGGCCCGTGTACGTCACGCTGGACATCGACTGCGTCGACCCCGCGTTCGCCCCAGGCACCGGCACCCCCGAAGTCGGCGGGCTGACCAGCTACGAGATCCTGCAACTCGTCCGCGGCCTCAAGGGACTCGACTGCATCGGCTTCGACCTGGTCGAAGTCTCGCCGCCGTACGACCACGCGGCGATTACGGCGATTCTCGCGGCGAATCTGGCGTTTGAGTTCTTGTCGCTGGTGGCTCTGCGGAAGCCAATGTAGCCATCTCGCTCCGCGAGAGGGGTACGAGAAAACTGCGATTGCAACGACCGGCGATCTGCGGTGCAATGGACGGGAATTACGAACGATCAGGAAGGGGCATTCCATGTCAGCAGTCGTCACCTTCGATGGCGTCCTGGACGCGATTGAACAGCTTTCGCCGGACGATCAGGAAGCGGTGATGGAAGTCGTCAAGCGACGCCTCGCCGAACGGCGGCGGCAGCAGTTACTCGAGGATGTCCGGGAGGCCCGAGCGGAGCACGCGCGCGGAGAATCACGTCCCATGACAGTTGATGAGATCATGGCCGCCGCGCAATCATGAGCCGGACGCTGCAATCTACCAAGCGTTTCGCGCGAGCGCTCCAGCGATATCTCAAGACGCGTCCATCGGCGGCCGCCTCAATCCGTGCGGTGTTGGACATGCTCGCCGCCGACGCATTCCAGCCCTCGTTACAGACCCACAAGCTGAAGGGCGAATTCGCAGGCAGTTGGGCCGCTTCCGCCGGCTACGATCTGCGGATCATCTTCCACTTCGATCGGCAGAACGGCGTCGAGTTGATCGTGCTCGAAACGATCGGCTCGCACGACGTCGTGTACTGATCCCGGCCTCACCCCGCCTCCTGCAGCGACCGCACGCATTCGGTGACGAGGTCGGCGACGACGAGGTTCTCCGCCTGGCCGTCGTAGTTCAGCAGCATGCGGTGCTGCAAGACCTCGGCGGCGAAGTGGCGGATGTCCTCGAACGCGACGTGGGCCCGGCCTTCCGCCAGCGCGCGGACGCGGGCCGCGCGGATCAGCCCCTGGGCGGCGCGCGGGCTGGCCCCCCAGCGGATGAACTGCTTGACCTTCGGCGTGGCGAACTCGGAAGCGGGATGCGTCGCCAGGACCAGCCGGCAGGCGTAGTCGCGGAGCACGTCGGTCACCACCACCTTGTCGAGCACGCGCCGCAGCTCCAGAATCCGCTCGCCGCTCAAGAGCTTCGGCAGATCGACCGGCGTCTTCAGAATCGTCCGGCTGACGACTTCGTTCAACTCCTCGCGCGACAGGAACGGCACCTGCACCTTGAACAGGAACCGGTCGAGCTGCGCCTCCGGCAGCGGGTACGTCCCCTCCTGCTCGATGGGGTTCTGCGTCGCCAGCACGAAGAACGGCGGCGTCAACTGGTGGATGACGCCGCCGGTGGTCACCGACTGCTCCTGCATCGTTTCCAGCAGGGCCGACTGCGTTTTGGGGGACGCGCGGTTGATTTCGTCGGCGAGCAGCAGTTGCGTGAAGATCGGCCCCTTGCGGAACTCGAAACGGTATCGGCCCGCCTCGTCGCTGGTCATGATGCTGGTGCCGATGATGTCGGCGGGCATCAGGTCGGGCGTGAACTGGATGCGTCGGAACTCGAGGTCCAGCACCCGCGACAGGGCCTTGACCAGCTCCGTCTTGCCGAGGCCGGGCACCCCCTCCAGCAGGACGTTGCCGCCGGCGAAGATGGCGACGAGCGCGGCCTCGACGGTCCGCTGCTGGCCGACGATCACCTTGCCGATGGCGTTGCGAACCTGATGGAAGTCGTGCTGGAAGCGCTTGGCTTCGTCCTGCAATGCGGCGGGGTCGGTCA
>JAWXBB010000586.1:0-20330 GCA_034439795.1 Planctomycetaceae bacterium
GCGCTCGTCCTCGCTCACGCTTCGGGTTGGTGTTGCAAGGCGTCATGACCTTCTCTGCTTCTGGTTGCGTTGCCGGACGAGTTCGTAACATAGAATCCCCGCGGCGACTGCGGCGTTGAGTGAACCGACACGGTTTTCAATCGGAATGCGGACCTGTTCGAGACACCGTGACATGACGTCGTGCGAAACGCCCTGGCCTTCGTTGCCGATGACGAGAGCAACGGGCCGCGTGAGATCGACGGTCTCCAACAACATCGCCGATTTCTCCGACGCCGCCAACGGGACGACGCCGGCGCTACACAAATCATCCAGCGCGGCGGACAGCGATCGCACGCGGACGATGGGGAGATAATTCACCGCGCCGGCGGAGCTGCGCACCACCTGGCTGTTCACGCCGGATTGCCCCGCGGTCCCGATCAGTATGGCGTCGATCCCCAACTCGACAGCCGAGCGGATGATCGCGCCGAAGTTGAACGAATCCTGAAGGCCGTCGAGCACCAGCCACGCAGTCGGCGACGGCGTCCGCGACAGCAGCTCGGTCAGCGTCGCATACGGAAATTCGGGCATCCGGGCCGCGAGTCCTTGATGATCGTCCGCCCGGGTCCGTTTCGTGAGTTCCGCATCGGTGATCTCCACCAACGGGATTTGACCCGACCGCGCGATCCGGCGGACATCCGTTCGCAACTCGTCCGGACAGCGGGGCGTGATCGCGACTTCGAGCGGCGTCCACCGCCCCGCGGCGAGCGTGGTCCAGACGGCATGACGGCCCCAGATCCAGCACCGGTTATGGTTGCCAAGCGGCTTCGGTGCAGGAGGGGAGGACGACACGACGGCGGACCTGTTGGAACTCTCAGTGCAGTGTTAAAAAGCAGTCCAGAAAACCGCGAAGGCGCAAAGGACGCGAAGGAAATCCAAGAGGGATGGAGGTTGCGAAGAACCTCATTCTCCGTGCCTCTGTCTTTCTTTGCGCCTTCGCGGTTTTCTAATCTCTTTCTCGATTCGTCGCTCATTCCGATAAGGGAGCCTAGGAACGAGTTCTCGCTGTACTGTAATCGACCGCAGTCCGCCTGGCGCGTCAGGCTTGCCAAATGGTGACGCGGGTCGCAAACTGGCGGCATTGCGCGGAGGGTCTCAGCCGTCCGGTCGCGTTCGCGCTGACGTTGCGGACCGGGTGGTCTTTGGAAGGTGTCGATTGTGGCGGTCAAGAACAAGAAGGCGAAGCGGAAAATCCCGCTGTATTTCGAGGAAGAACGCGATGGTCTCCGCGAGGCGGGACGGTTCAACGCCCAATTGATGGATTTCGTCCGGCAGCACGTCGTCCCCGGCGCAAACACGCTGGACCTCGACCGGCTGATCTACGAATACACCACCGACCACGGTCACGCCCCGGCGACGCTCGGCTACAAAGGCTATCCCCGCAGCACCTGCACCAGCGTGAACGAGGTCGTCTGTCACGGCATTCCCGACACCACTCGGTTGCAGGACGGCGACATCGTCAACGTCGATCTGACGACCGTCGTCGACGGCTGGTACGGCGACTCGTCGGAGACGTTCATCATCGGCCGCGCCCAGGACGACGTCCGCCGGCTGGTGCAGGTGGCGTTCGACTCGCTCCATGCGGGCATTCAGGCCTGTCAGCCGTTCGCGCGGGTCTGCGACATCGGCCGGACTATCGAGCGCTACGCCAAGGCCCGCGGTTACGAAGTCGTCCGCGAGTATCAGGGCCACGGCATCGGCCGCGAGTTCCACCAGGAGCCGGGCGTGCCGCACTATCTGCCCAAGGTCGGCGCGTGTCAGGACATCCTCGAACCGGGGATGTGCTTCACGGTCGAGCCGATGGTCAATGCAGGGACGTGGCGGACGTTCGTCGACACCCGCGACAACTGGACCGTGCGGACACTGGACCTCGCGCTCTCCGCCCAGTTCGAACACACCGTCCTGATCACAGAATCCGGCCCGGAAATTCTGACGCAACCGATACGCGGCCCGCACCCGGGGCAACAGTTCTGAAGTGGTTGAGGGCTAAGAGTTGAGGGTCTAGAGCCAGAAAGTGCAGAAGCCGCGGGGTTCCACTCCCGCGGTTTTCTTGTTTTCACGCGGTAGAAGAAGACAGGAAAACCACGAAGACGCAAAGGACGCGAAGGGAAACGGAAAGATGTCTTTGCCAATACTGCGCCGCTCGGCTCACTCGGCGTCGTCGAACAGGGGTTTCGCCTCCTGGCCCTTCTCCTCCCGCTTGGCCTTCTTGAAGTTGACGTTTTTGACGTAATCGGGGTGTTCGACTCGCTGCTTGCCGGACAGCAGCCCGGCGACGGTCAGCAGTTGCAGGCGGGGGAACTTTTTGCCGGCATCGCTGGTGTAGACCCCCGCCGACGCCGCGTCCGCCTTCATCTTGGCGGTCGGTTCGTGGAGGGAAAGCAGAACGCCGAACTCCGCCGATTCGCGCTCGCGGACGTGGTTCAGCGCCCGCACATCGTCGGCTTTCAGGTTCCCGCCCTTCACGCTGACGATCAGTTTCCGGGCCTCGTCGTCCTTCAAGTCGTAGAAGAACTTCACGCCGTCGATGCCGCCGTCCGCGCCTTTCTTTTTCCCCTGAAACGGCTGCGCGTCGATCAGGGAGACGGCCCACCATTGGAACTGATACTTGTCGCGGGCTGCGAGATCGGCCGCGGCGTCGGCGTCCTTCGGCGTTCCATGAACCTCAAACTTGCAATCGTTGTGGAAGGCGTCCTTCAACCGCTTCTCAATCAGCGAAATGGCGAGATGCGTAATGTCGATTCCGATCCACCGCCGCTTGAGTTTCTGCGCCGCGTGGACCGCCGTGCCGCAGCCGCAGAATGGATCGAGGACGACGTCGCCTTCATGGCTGCTGGCAGCGATGATTCGTTCCAAAAGCGCAAGCGGCTTTTGTGTGGGATATCCAAGTCGCTCCTGAGCTTGGGCAGACACTGGCGGGATATCGGTCCACACATCCGGTATCGCCATCCCGCCCAGTTCGTCGGCATACCACTTGAGTCGCGGCGTTCCATCGTCACCCTTTGGCCAGAACACCAACCCGGCCGAATCCAAGGCATCAAGCCGCTCTTGTACGGTGTTACCTGACAGCCCGTATCGCTCCATGACGTCTCCAGGAATTGCCCAATGGCGACCGACGGTGGTTGGGTTGATCTTCCGCCACGGCAGCCCACTTTCGCCATTGCGGATTCCTGAACCTGTCAGCGTGATGGCCTGATACAGTCGCCCCTTCTCGTCCTTTTGCTTGAAATGCTTTTCCACATATCCATCCGTGTGCTTTACGGTGGGATACGTCCATGTATATCCGGCGGTCTTGCTGTAGTAGTGGATCACGTCATGCACTGGCCCCCACCTCTTAGCGGACCCGTGTGCGGCGGTTCTCTTCCAGATGATCTCGTTTTTGAACACGTCCTTCCCGAATGCCCCGTCCAGAACGACCTTGAGATAGTGCGATGCGACCGGGTCGCAATGGAGGTAAAGCGATCCAGTCGGCTTCAGTACGCGGCGCAGTTCCAACAAGCGGTTTGCCATCATCGTCAGATAAGCCATCACGTCGTTCTGACCAAGGAAGGCCCGCAGTGCCTTCATCATCGACGCCATGTCGGTGTTCGACTGGTGCAGGAGTTCATCGAATTCGCGCTCGGCCTGGTCGCCCCAGTGCCACGAATCCTTAAACGCCGTGATCTGCGCTTCGCTCTGCTGCCCCTTCGGGGACTTGAATAGCAGGTTATAATCCCGCTTGGAATTGAACGGCGGATCGAGATAAATGAGGTCCACCGATTCCGACGCGATGTCATCGCGCAGAACATTCAGATTGTCCCCGTAGAACAACTGATTGACCGGACCGCTCGTCATCTCGCCTCCCGTTGCTTCGGCATGTGCATGCGACCGAAGGATAACCGGTGCGTTTCGAGGCTGGCAAGAGAACAATCACAGTTCCCCGTCTGCCTTCGAGTCCTTCGCGCCTTCGCGGTTTTCTAATCTCTTGCTTGGTTCTTCTGAACTCAGAACGGCCAGATGAACGGCGACAGCAGCACCGTCACGGCCATCATCAGCAGGTCGAGCGGGATGCCGACGCGCAGGTAGTCGACGAACTTGTAACCGCCGGGACCGTAGACCATCAGGTTGGTCTGGTAGCCGAACGGCGTCGCGAAGCCCATCGACGCGGCGACCATGATCGCCATCACGAACGGCAGATGGTTGACCTCCAGCGTCTTCACGGTCTCCATCGCGATCGGGAACATCAGCACGGCCGCTGCATTGTTCGTCACCAGTTCGGTGAGCAGCATCGCCAGGAAATAGATCACCGCCAGTTGCACCCACGGATTGGGACCGGCGAGACTCACCAGTTGGTGAGCGGCGTACTCCGCCAGTCCGCTCGATTGCAGCGCCTTGCCGATGCCGAGCGCCGCCCCGATCGTGACCAGCACCGACCAGTCGATGCTCTGCCGCGCCTCGCCGGCGGTGACGCAGCGGGTGACGATCATCAACAGCCCCGCGACGAGCGCTGTCACCAGAATGTCGAGCCCCAGGAACGTGTTGGCGGCAACCATCGCCGCGAGCAGTCCCAACGCGAGCCACGCTTTGCCGTGGCGCGGCGCCGCGGAGTTTTCGACGTTGCTGACGAGGAAGAAATCGTTGCTGTTCCGTTGCAGGCGGGCGAAATCGCTGTGGGCTTCGAGGAGCAGCGTGTCGCCGGGTTGCAGCACGATGTCGCCGATCTTGCCCTGAATCCGTTCGCCGCTGCGGGCCACGGCGATCACCGCGGCGTTGTACTTCGTGCGGAACCGGCCGTCGCGGATGGTCTTACCCACCAGCGGGCAACGCGACGACACCACGGCTTCAATCAGCGTGCGCTGCGTGTCGGGCGTGCCGAGCTTGAACACCTGATTGGTCGCGGGCCGCAAGCCGCGCATCTTCCGCAGGTCGACGACCGATTCGATGATCCCCACGAACACCAGCCGGTCGTTGGCCTGCAACCGTTCGTGCGGGCCGACCGCGGGGACGATGTTGCCTTCGCGTTCGATCTCCGCGAGAAACAGCCCCGGCAGATGTCGCAATCCGGCCTCTTCCACGGTGCGGTTGACGAGCGGACCGGCGGCTTCGACTTCCATCTCGACGGTGTATTGCCGCGGGTCGTCGCTGAGGCTGATCGCCGGCCGGCGGTCGGGAAGCAGCCAGCGGCTGAACGCCAGCATGTAGAGGCAACCGGCGACAGCGCACGGGATGCCGATCCACGAAATGTCCCACATCTCCAACGCCGGATACTCCGACTGCGTGCGGATCAGATCGTTCACCACCAGATTGGTGCTGGTGCCGATCATCGTGCAGACCCCGCCGAACGTGGCGGCGAACGCCATCGGCATAAACAACTTCGACGGGCTGATGTTCGCCTTCTTGCTGATGTCGCCGCAGACCGGCATGAACATCGCGACAATCGGCGTGTTGTTGAGGAACGCGCTGGAGATCGTGACGGGAATCAGCAATCGCAGTTGAGCGCTGAACACGGTCTTGGGGCGTCCGAGGACTGGCTCGGTAATCAAGTTCATCGCGCCAGTTTGCACCAGTCCCGCGACCACGACAAAGAGGATGCCGACCGAGACCAACCCCGGATTGCCGAAGCCTTTGACCGCTTCCGCGGCGTCGGGCAGCAATTTGGTGCCCGTCATCTCGCTGGCTAACACGAAGATCGCCAGCGCACCAATGCACAAGACGTCGGCCCCGGCGAGTTCGCGCGCCAGCGCTCCCACCAGCAGCACCACGACCGCGACCACTAACCACGCTTCCCAGCCCATCGTCATCCCTCAAACTGCTGTGCCAGACTGCGGTACAGTGCCTGAATCGCTCGGCGCGTGCAACCGTCGGCAGAGTCGACGCAGCCAGCCTAACTGTTCGCCTGCCGCCGGGAGTCAGGCAGCGCTGTCGTTGTAGATCGGTATCCCGTTGTCAGGACATCAGTTCGGCTGCGATTCGATGCCCGCAGGCGGGTCGTGTTGGGTTGTGATCGGCATCGAGCCGCGTAAAATGCGGGAACGGCTCGATTTCCGGCCGCAATGCATCACCGCTGTCCCCCTAGGGAGTTCTGAACGATGGCCTACACACTGCCGGCGTTGCCGTATGCCTACAACGCCTTGGAACCGCATATCGATGCCAAGACGATGGAAATCCATCACACCAAGCACCATCAGGCGTACATCAACAATGCCAACAACGCGCTGAAGGATCAGCCGGCCCTGGAAGCGAAGTCGGTCGAGGCGCTCATCGCCGACCTGTCGCAGGTGCCCGAGAACATCCGCACGGTGCTCCGCAACAACGCCGGCGGGCACGCGAATCACTCGCTGTTCTGGACGGTCATGGCCCCC
This sequence comes from Planctomycetaceae bacterium, assembly GCA_034439795.1. Lineage (GTDB taxonomy): Bacteria > Planctomycetota > Planctomycetia > Planctomycetales > Planctomycetaceae > DSVQ01. The sequence continues at coordinate 6,378 of JAWXBB010000586.1, forward strand.
AATGCCGGTGGCGAGCCGACCGGCGACGTCGCCGCCGCGATCAACACTGCGTTCGGCAGCTTCGCGACGTTCAAGGAAAAGTTTGCCGCCGCCGCCACGACGCGGTTCGGCAGCGGCTGGGCTTGGCTGGTGGCCGGCGGCTCGGGCGTGGAAGTCATCAGCACGCCGAACCAGGACAGCCCGCTGATGGAAGGGAAGACCCCCGTCCTCGGGCTGGATGTCTGGGAACACGCATACTACCTGAACTACCAGAATCGCCGGCCCGACTACATCGCCGCCTTCTGGAACGTCATCAATTGGGCGGAAGTCAACAAGCGGCTCGCCGCAGCGAAAAAGTAATCGCGGTCAGACATTACGACGCAGATTCACACCGGGCGGACAACGTCACGAGCGCTGCCGCCCGGTGTTTGCGTTTTTCTGGAGTTACCCCTCAGCCGATAATCTCTGTGTTGTGATAGATAATCGGTGTGAAAGCCGCGAACCGTGGGAACACCAGGCTGGCATCGCTGCGGAATGTGGGGCCTATTGGCACTCGCCGCGACAGGCTGCGCGATTCCCGACTACCACATTCCCCACGGCTTCAGCAGTTCGTACTACCGCCATCTGCAGCGCGGGCAGACCGGGACGATCACCGCCGCCCCCACGCCGTGGACGCCCTATCAGCCGAACGCCGCCGGAATGCCGCGGACGTATCAGTCGCTGGACATGAGTCCGCCACAGATCGGGCCCGCACGGTAGCCAGTTTTCTCACGGTTTGGTCAGGTCCGTTTCGTACTCGATGTCGCAGCCGCGCTGGCGCGTCTCGCGGATGTCGATCGGCTTTCCGGCCAGCAACGCGTCGACGGCGGCCCGGACGTACGGCTCCTGGACTTTGTCCGCAGCGGCCGGACTGTCATCGAAGGCCCCCATGTAGGCGATCTTCCGCTCGCGGTCGAGCACGAACAGATGCGGCGTGCAGGTCGCACCGTACCGGCGGCCGATGTCCTGCGTGGGATCATGCAGATAGGCGAAGTTGAATTTCCGCTCGGTGGCCCGCTGCTGCATTTTCTCGAAGCTGTCGGTGGGAAAGCGACTGACGCTGATGCCGACGAACGTCACGCCGCGTTCGCGATACTCGTCCGCGAACTGCTTGAACCGGGCTTCGTAACCCGACGCAATCGGGCAGTGATTGCAGAGGAAAGCGACGACAATCACGGGGGACCGCTCGAAATCGCCGAGGGAGTGACGCTTGCCGTCCACGCCCTGTAATTGAGTCCAGACCGGGGCTTTGTCGCCGACGCTAAGTTGTGCGTTGAATTTGCCGGCGGACAAGGGCAGAGTGCTGGATAACACGATCAGCAGCGAGGCCGCCAGCCCCATAATCGACAATGGCCGCTGCGTCATTCTTTGGCTCCTGAACAGGACGGGCTGATGCTCGACCAACAGTCTTCGCGATCACCCGCGGTCCGGTCAAGGGCTGGCGTCGCCCCGTCAAAACGAAAACCCGGCTTCGAGGGGGAAGCCGGGTTTCCAGGTCTCTCGCTGAAGATCAACGACGCAGCCACATTACTGGGGCTTCGGCGCTTCTTCAACGGGCGGCTTCGGAGCGGCCCGCAGAGCCTCGGCGGGAGCCGCGTACGGGGCGGCCATGGCCGGAGCGGCACAGCTCGGAGCCGCAGCGTAGCAGGCCGGAGCTGCCGGAGCACAGCAGGTCGGTGCCGGAGCGGCGCAGACCGGAGCCGCCATCGGGGCGCAGCACGACGGAGCCGCCATCGGAACCCCGCACGACGGACCGACGTTGCAGCTGTTGTTCCGAGAGCGCTTGCACTTCACGCGCCTCGTGCGGCAGGAGGTTTCGCAACCACCGCAAGCCGGGGCCGCATAAGCGTTGCAGTCACCGCAGTTTCCGCCGCGATTGAACAACAGGCCGGCATCAGCGGACAGGCCCGACAGGGCCACCGCAACGACAGCCACCGCGGCCGTCAGCATGGAACGCAACATTGTCTTCTCCTCAATGGGTCACCCAATTCGGCACTCCAGATCCGGCTCGGTACCACCGAGAGGGCCGGCTGAGACAGTCCGACAAACACTGCCGAACCGTTGATGCCGGAGAACTGCGGTTACTGCGCAGTTCCGACCGACTTTGCCGAAAACTCCGACCAAGATAACCGGGCGGGATGGGAAGTCAAACGCGCCGGAAAGGTTTTCCGACGATTCCCAAATCTGGGTCTGCTCCCATTGGGAACCTGCCCAAGCCTGCAAAAAATGCTGTAACCATTGATTCGGAAATAGATTACAATCCACCGTCGACACGGTTTTATCCGCCGGACCGCCACCGTCTCGGGAGTGACTTCATGCCCAATCCTTCCGAACGACCTGTGCGGGTCTGGGCGATCCGCGGCGGTACGCTTGAGTTGGGCCACGATCTCCGGCTGATGGGCATCCTCAATGTCACCCCGGACAGCTTCTCGGACGGTGGGCAGTATACCGACTTGGCCGCGGCCGTCGACCAGGCAGTCCAACTGGAGAGCGAGGGGGCGGACATCATCGACATCGGCGGGGAATCGACCCGCCCGGGTGCCGAACCGGTGACCGAAGTCGAGGAGCTTCGTCGCGTGGTGCCGGTGATCGAACGGCTCGCCGGCTGGTTACGGATTCCGATCTCCATCGACACCTACAAATCCGCGGTGGCCCGTGCCGCTCTCGAGGCCGGCGCTGCCATCGTCAACGACATCTCCGGACTGCGGTTTGACCCGGATATGCCCGGCGTTTGTGCGGAACTGGCTGCCGGCGTGGTCTGCATGCACATCCAGGGGACGCCGCAAACGATGCAACTCGCGCCGCAATACGACTCGGTCACACGCGAAGTTCGCGACTACTTCACGGAGCGGTTGGCGGCGCTGCAGGCTGCCGGGTTGACCGCGGAGCAGATCGTGTGGGATCCCGGCATCGGCTTCGGCAAGACGGCGGAACACAATCTGGAGCTCTTGTCCGGCATTGAGACGATTCGTGTCGCCAACCGGCCGATGTTGATCGGGCATTCCCGCAAGCGGTTCCTGCAGCGGATTCTGGGACGGCCGGTTGATGAACGGCAGTCCGGCACGGTGGGGGTGACGCTCGCCGTCGCCGCGTTGGGGGCGGACATCGTGCGCGTTCACGATGTCGCCGCCTGCCGCGATGCCTGGCTGGCGTTTCGGACGGTCCAGCAGTGGCCCCAGCGGCGGATGCTGCCGAAGCCGCCGGACGGTCTCGGTTGAGCCGCCCGTCTGCGTCAGTGAATTCCCTCATCGCGTGATCCGACTCAGCCGAGGATTCCGATTCTGCCGATGAGCCTGCGCGCTTCTTGCCCGTCGAGAATTGTCCGTTTGAAAGGTGGCCATGAGCCCCTGTCATGGTTGTCACGCTGGTTGTTGTCGGGCCTTCGCGGTCCCGGTGACGGGCGCGGACATCAACCGGATGGAGCGAGCGCTGCAACTCGACTTCTGGCAGTTCATCTGCCGCTGGGAGGATCGCGACGGCGCGATCTCCGCGGGAGTGGCGCCTCAGTTCCGCTTCGATGACGACGCCGAAGTGCCGTACGTCATCTGTCTGTTGCACGAACCGAGCGAAACTTTCCCGCAGACGACGAAGTGCCGGTTTCTCGTCGAGCAGCCCCCAACCGCCGAGTCGCCGCTGGGCCGCGCGACCTGCGGCATCTACGACGCGCGGCCTTCGTCCTGCCGGGTGTTTCCGACCAGGCTCAGCGACTCCGGCTCGCTTGCCGTACTGCACGACGTGCCGCCTCACGGCCGACCGAGCGATCCGTCGCCGGCCTTCAAGCTCTGCCCGCGACCGTGGGAAGTCGGCGAAGTGGACCCCGTCGCGGCGGTGCAGGACCTCATCGTGCTGCAATTCGAACTGCGATTCTTCCAGCAGGTCGCGAACCTGTGGAACCGGTCACCCGGTCTCTGGGCCGACTTTCCCAAATTCCTGCGGCTGGTTTACACCAACCGCGTCCGGCCGCAGCAACCGGCGGACGACGCCGAATCGATGCCCGGCCGCAGCATTCTGCAATTCCCCGCCGCCCGCGACGAACGCGAACCGCTGGCCGCGTGAGCATGGCAAGAGGCTTTGTAGGGTGCAGTCGAGGCTTTGCGAGGCTCTCCCCGGTTGCTCCACGTCGTGGTGAGCCTCGCAAAGCCTCGACTGCACCCTACGGAAGCCACGGAACCGCGCTGCATCGCCGTCGGCTGGCGCGCCGGATAAGATCGCCGGCATGACGATGGATGACCTCCCAACGATGTCGCCGCAGGCGCTCGCGTTGCGTGCGAAGTTGCTGCGGACCGTGCGGCAGTTTTTCGACGAGCGCGGGTACATTGAGGTGGACACACCGCTCTTGTCGGCGGACATCGTCGTGGATGCCTGGCTGGAACCGATCATCGCGGATTACCGTCGCGACGCGCTGTCGTGGCAGTCGCCGCCGACGGAATTGCGGTATCTGCAAACGTCCCCCGAGTTCGCGATGAAACGGTTGCTCGCGGGAGGTTGCACGGCGATTTATCAACTGGGCAAGGTGTTCCGCAACGGCGAAACCGGCCGCCGGCATAATCCCGAATTCACGATGGTCGAGTGGTATCGCGTCGGCGATAGCCTCGACGATCAGATGGCTGTCGTCGAGGAGCTGGTGTGTCATGTCCTCGATGCGGCAGTCTCCTCCACAGAGGCTGCCGAGGTGGCTTTTCCGGCCCCCTCGCCCCCGTCTTCGGGGGAGAGGGTCGGGGTGAGGGGGCAAGCGCTCGCGCCGCCACCCGACCAAGCTGCTTCCGCCATTGAAGCCGGCAAGGAGCGCACGGCCCCCACACCCTATCCCTCTCCCCCGAAGACGGGGGAGAGGGGACCAAACGAAGAGCAACTCACTGTTCGATCCATCCCCCGACCCTTTGAACGCTTGCCATACGACGACGCCTTCCTGCGGCACGCGGGTCGCGCTGTGTTGACCGTACCCGTGACGACGTTGCACGATCTCGCGAGGCAGCATCAACTCACGCCGCCGCCGGGGTTGGACGCGAACGACCGCGACGGCTGGTTGAACTGGTTGCTCGCCGAGTTGGTCGAACCGAAGTTGGGCCACGAGCGGCCGGTCTTGCTGTGCGACTATCCGCCAACGCAAGCCGCGCTGGCCCGCACCGAGCCGCGGGCTGATGGGCAACTCGTCGCGAAACGGTTCGAGCTGTACATCGCTGGCGTCGAATACTGCAACGGGTACGACGAACTCACCGACGCCGACGTGCTCTGCGAACGGAATCGGCAAGAAAATGCCAAGCGGCAAGCCGCTGGGTTGCGACCGCTCCCCGAAGAGAGCCGCCTGCTCGCGGCGATGGAACGCGGCCTGCCACCGTGCAGCGGCGTCGCATTCGGCTTCGACCGTCTGGCGATGCTCGCGATGGGCGCGGACCGCATCGAGCAGGTGATCCCGTTCCCGTGGGAGCGGGCGTGAGGAAGTGATGAATGATGAGTAACGAACGATGAATGCAAGAGCCGTGTCTCCGCTTCACTCGTATATTCACCACTCATCATTCATCACTTCTTCCGCACCACGCCGAACGCCGTACACAACTCGTCAATCACCGCGTCCGACATCGGCACCAGCGGGCCCAATGGGCGGCTGTTGATGAACGCCTCGGCCGTTGTCTCCAGCACTTCCAGTCGGTCGAAGGCGTCCAGCACGCTGTGGCCGCAGACCAGCACGCCGTCGTTGTCGAGGAGCGCGATCGGCTGCTGCATCGAGATCCGATTCGCCAGCTCCGTCCCGTCGCCGAACGGCAACTCGAACGGCAGCCGGGGGACGTCGCGGAGGAAGAGATAGCTTTCGGGGATCGTGCGCGTCGGCAGTTCGGCGTTCGTCGCGCAGAACGCCGTGGCATGCACCGGGTACGCCGTGACGACCGCCGCGATGTCCGCATGCCGACGGTAGATCGCGCGGTGCATCGCCGCGGACCGGCTCGGTGTCTTGCCCGCTTCCCGGCGGCCTGCGTCGATGAGCACCAGATCGTCCAGCTCGATCCGTTGCCGGTCGCGCTGATACGGCGTGATGAGGAACGCGTCGTCGCTGATGCGCGCGGAAAAACTCCCCGCCGTGCTGATGAACAGCCGCTGCTGATAGCCGCGCTTGAGGAAGTCGCGGAGTTGCGTCCGTAGTTCCTTTTCGAGGCTGTGCGGCGCGGCCGGCGCGAACTCCGGGAAAGATTGGGCCTGCCGCTTCGACAGTTCGAGTTGCCGGTCGGTCAGCAACCGGACTTCGCCGATCATTGCGGCGCGGATTGTAGTCTGCCCGGCGAATTCGAGCGTCTCGAACCGCTGAAACGCCTCCGTCAGATCGTCGCCGCCGACCACGACGCCGTGATTTTCCAGAATGACGCAGTGGTATCCCTGTCGAAACGTGGCGGCGATGTTGTCCGCCAGTTGCTGACTGCCGGGCAGGGCATACGGGGCGAAGCCGACGTCGCCGCAGACGTGCCGTGCCTGATGGATCAGCCGCGTCTCGGGCGCGCGGCGGCAGATGCTGAACGCGACCAGCGCGACCGGATGGGCATGCACGATCGCCTTCAGATCGGGCCGGGCCTCATAGATCGCGCGATGAAACGGGAACTCGGACGACGGCTTGTGCCGGCCTTCGACCGTGCCGTCGGGCTTCACGCAGACGATGTCATCGCGGCGGAGCGAGCCTTTGTCGACGCGGGCCGGCGTGATCCAGATCTGGCCCTCGTCGTCCCGGATCGACAGGTTGCCGCCGGAGGTGGTCGTCATCCGATAGCGGTAAATCCGCTCCATCGTGGCGAGCAGTTCATCGCGGGGATGCACGAGCGCGTGTCGCCGTTCGGTGGGCATGGAGAATCCTTTCCCGATGGGCATCCACAGATTGGTGATGATGATTCGCGGCTTGAACCCGGAGGGTTCGCAGAACGTAGCCGGGGGTCGAAGCGCTTCGCGGAGACCCCCGGATGGCGTCGAGAGTATGACACGCATCCCGGAGGGATGCCAGAAGTTCACGGGTCTGGCATCCCTCCGGGATGCTCGTAGGCGTTCTGCGATGTTCCGGGGGTCTCCGCAGAGCCTTCGACCCCCGGCTACGTTCTGCGACCTCTTCGAGGTCCAAACCCGGAGGCAATGACTTTCCTGCAAATCACCGGCGTCGCCGTTTGTAGGATGTCAACGCCACTCGCGATCCTCCAACAGTCTGCTGGCACATCGCCCCACCGTGCGATACGTTATTGATCTCACACCACCGACCCAACCACGGCACGGTTCCGCCGCGATGGCTTTGCTCGAACTGGCACACATCACTCACAACTACGGAGCGCTGCGGGCGCTCACGGACGTCACGCTGAGCATTGAGCCCGGCGCGATCGGACTCATCGGGCAGAACGGGGCCGGCAAGTCGACGCTGCTCAAGATTCTGCTCGGCCTGATTCGCCCCACCAGCGGCGGCGGGACGGTCCTGGGATGCGACTTGCATCGGCAGACGCATGAACTGCGGCTGCGGTTGGGGTTCATGCCCGAGGCGGAATCATTTCTGCCCGGCGTGAAGGGGGTCGATCTGGTGTCGCTCGCCGGGGAGCTGTCGGGGATGCCGCGGCTGCAGGCGCGGCGCCGCGCCCACGAGGTGCTGTCGTATCTGGGGCTGGACGAAGTCCGCTACCGGCGGTGCGAGGAATACTCGGTCGGCATGAAGCAGCGGCTGAAGCTCGCCGCGGCGTTGGTCCACGATCCGCAACTGTTGCTGTTGGACGAGCCGACGGCCGGCCTCGATCCCGACGGCCGCGATTCAATGCTGCGGCTGCTCAAGGCGATCGCGGATCGGCATGGGAAATCGCTGATTCTGTCGACGCATTTGCTGGGGGACATCGAGCGCGTCTGCCAGCAGGTGATCATCGTCGATCGCGGCCAGGTGCTCGGCGTCGGCCCGATTCGCGATCTGTGCCGCTCGCAACGCGGGCGGTATCGTCTGCGGTGGCGCGGCGATGCGACGGCGTTTCTAACGCAACTGCGAATGGATGGCGTCACCGTGACGAAGCTGCCGCGGACCGACCAGGTGATTGTCGACGTCCCCGCCGATTGGACGACGCGACGGTTCTTCGAGCGGTCCACGCAGCACGATCTGGTGTTGCGGGAGGTGATTCCCGAGGAAGAGGATCTGAAGCAGGTGTATCAGCGGTTGGTGATGCCCGCGGCGGCGCTGTGACGATTTCTCCCCTCGCCTGGCGCTTCGCCGGGAGAGGGGCCGGGGGTGAGGGTGCCTTTGCCTTTTTGCTTTCAACGCCAAGAAAAGACAGAAGCCCCCTCACCCTAACCCTCTCCCACCGAAGCGGCGGGAGAGGGGACAAGAGGCCGAAGACCACTGCTTCAGGATTCAACGATGCCTCTCGAACAGGCCGGATACCGCGAATGGGATGGGCGACGGCGGTCGCCGTGGTGGGGCGTCGCCACGCTCGTGCGGGTCGGGCTCGGTTTGATTTTCCGTCGCTGGGTGTTCTGGGTATTGATCGGCCTGGGCCTGTTGAACTTCCTGTTCAACTTTGCGTTCATCTATCTCAAGGCGACGCTGGTCGTGCAGAGCGGCGACATGGCCCAGTTCCTCGACAGCTACCGCGTGACCGGCACCGGGGACGCCTACGCCGACTTCATGAACGCCCAGGCGGCGATTACCACGCTGCTGCTGGCGTTCGCCGGCTCGACGCTGATCGGCAGCGACTACCGTCAGGGCGGGATGGTGTTCTATCTGTCGCGGGCGATCGGCAAGCGGCACTACATCATCGGGAAGCTGCTGGCGATTGCCGCGGTTGTGGGGGTCATTACCACAGTGCCCACGCTCATTCTGTACGTCGAATACGGCGTGCTCAGTAATTCGTTCGCGTATATCACCGAGAATTGGCGGATTCTCGTCGGCATTCTCGGTTACGGGGCGGTGCTCGCCGCGGTGCAGAGCGTGATGCTGTTCGCCGTCGCGGCGTGGGTGCCGCGGACGGTTCCGCTGGTGATGACGTGGCTGGGGCTGTTCGTGCTGTTGAGCGTGCTGGCCCATATGCTGGAGGACATTCGCGACAATCGCCACGGGTTGCTGCTGGCGTTGTGGGAGGACATGCACCGCCTCGGCCAGTGGTGCTTCGGCGCGCTGCCCGAGAACCGGCCGCCGGCGGCTTGGGAATGTGCGGCCGTGCTGGGGGTCGTGTGCGTGCTGGGGCTGCTGCTCATCGTCCGCCGCGTGCGGGCGGTGGAGGTCGTCCGATGACCACCAGCCGAACCGTCGCCATACTAACCCGAAGCGTAAGCGAGGACGAGCGCTTGCAGCCGGAGCGGATGTCACGGAGACGGAGGCTTTGCGACGTCGCCGTGCCGAATAAGCGCACGCACGGCCACGTCGAAGACTCCGTGGCCGTGACATCCGGCGCGTTTCGGAGCGCTCGTCCTCGCTCACGCTTCGGGTTAGTGTGCGGGTCAGCCTCTTCGCCGTTTGGTGGGAGACAGGATTGATGAGCGAAAGAGGCTCTCCTCCCGCGGAGCGACAGGGCTACGTCTCCACCCCCGTCGCCGAGTTCTTCGACGTCACGAAGTGGTACGGGCCGATCATCGGCGTCAATGACGTTTCCCTGGAATTGCAGCCGGGCATTACGGGGCTGCTCGGTCCGAACGGGGCCGGCAAAACGACGCTGATCAAGTTGCTGACCGGTCAGCTCCGGCCCACCATCGGGAAAGTGCTGGTCCGTGGCGCCACGGCGTTTTCGGCGGCGGCGAAGCGGCACATCGGCTATTGCCCCGAGGTCGACGTCTTCTACGAAGAGATGTCCGGCCGGAAGTTCGTCCGCACGATGGCCCGGTTGCACGGCATGTCGCAAGCGGACGCCCGCGAACAGACCGAACGCGCGCTCCACGAAGTCGGCATGAGCGAGCGGGCCGACCGCACATTGCGCGGCTATTCCAAGGGGATGCGGCAGCGCATCCGGCTCGCACAGGCGCTGGTTCACCAACCCGATCTGCTGGTGGTGGACGAACCGCTCAACGGCGTGGACCCCGTTGGTCGTCGCGAACTGATGGGCCTGTTCCGCATGCTGGCCGACCACGGGACGGCGGTGCTGCTGTCGAGTCACATTCTCGAAGAGATGGACGATCTCGTCGAGCGAATCATCTTCATGGGCCGCGGTCGGGTGCTGGCCGTGGGGAGCGTGGCTGAGATTCGAGACATGTTCGCCGATCTCCCGTTGCAGGTCCGGCTGGTCTGCGCCGCCGCGCGCGAGCTGGCCTCGGAGCTGATCCGCTGGACTCAGGTGCAGGGACTGGAACTCACCGGGCCGGAGGAGCTCGCGCTGCGGATCATCCGGGCGGACAGTTTTTTTCGGCAGCTAGCCGCATTGGTCGCCGAGCGGGGGTTCGACATCGCCCGGTTGGAAACCACCGACGTGACGGCGGAAGCCACGTTCGGCTACGTGATGTCCGCCGCGGCGGAGTTTTAAGGTGAACAATGTTGTCGATACCAATCACGGCAAACGTGGTTTTTTCAGCCACGGAGTGGCGGCAGATCGTAGCCCCAGGCGTGAGCCTGGGGACTGGGGCCGAGACGAATTCGCAGCCCCGGAGGGGCGGCAGAAGATTTCTGTCGCCCCTCCGGGGCTGGAGAACTGGCGCACCCGTAATCCCCAGGCTCACGCCTGGGGCTACGATCTGCCGCCCCTTTGGGGCTAAAACGACGAGGCCATTCGACGTCGTATGTGGCAGGCATCATTGGGAGAGCGTCGATTGAACGCGACCACGTCCACATCAACCACCGCTCCGTCCGGCCGCCTCGCCTCCGCGTGCAGCGAATTGTTCTGGCTCACACTGCGGCGGCAACTGCGGTCGCGGCAGACGCTCGTTTGCCTGGCGCTGACCACATTGTGCGCACTAATTGTTCTCGCGTGGGCGCAGCAACGGTCGCCGACGGCCAAGAAGCTCGCCGAGCAGGTGCTGATCCCGACGTTCGTCGGTTTCCTGATGCCCATCTTCGCCGTCAGTTACGGCGCGTCCGGCATCGGCGGCGAACGCGAAGACCGGACGTTGATCTATCTGCTGATCGCGCCGATTCCGCGGGCAGTGCTGTACCTCGTCAAAGCATTCGCGACGATGCTGCTCGTCGCGCTGTGGGCCGGAGGCTCGCTCGGCGTGATGTGTCTGCTCGCCGGCGAGCACGGCCGCGAAGTCTTTTTCGTGTTCCTTCCCGCCAGCCTGTTGGGGACGACGGTGTATGCCGCGCTGTTCCTGTTTCTGGGCGCGTCGTTCCGGCACGGCACGATCATTTCGCTGGCGTACTGGTTCTTTCTGGAAGTGCTGTTCGGCGCGATGCCGGGGATTGTGAAGCGGGTGACGGTGTCGTTCTACGTCAAATGCCTGATCTACGAGGCGGGCGAAGACCTGCGGCTGCGTCCCATGGGTCGTGTGTCTCAAGAGACGTTTCTCGCCGTCACGGGCGACACGGCGCTCATCGCGCTGGCGAGCGCACTGGTCGGGCTGCTGGTCCTCGGCGCCGGCGTGCTGTCGGCCCGCGAATACGCGGAGCTGGGGTAAGGTCGAAGATTAGACCCCGTGTTGCACGTCGCGTGTTTACAAAGCTGAGGTGGTTGGCTTTGTGAGGCGGAGAGCTTACAGTCAGGGTGAGAGCGGGAAGGCAAAGTCAGCCGGTTGGGATTGCGTCGGCATGGGAGACTACAAGAACCGATACCTCGCCTATCAAATCAGTTTGGCGGTTTTGGTCGTGGCCGTTGCGGGTGTCGTTGTAATCTCCTGGCCGCGACTGGCCGTGCCACCCGAGACCGCGCAGAACAGTTCACCCCCGGCGAAAGTCGACCCATCCGCTGGGTTTGTGGGAAGTGAACGTTGCGCGAGTTGTCATGCTGCGATCTCGGAGCGCTACGCCCGGCATCCGATGTCTCATTCCATTTCCCCGGTCGAGGATTGGATCGCCGCGACGCCCCTTGCGTCCGAGGTGGAATTCGACCCGGCAGGACCCTATCGCTATCGCGTTTTCCAGGACGACGATCGCCTGCTTCACGAAGAAGTGCGATTGGGGGCCGGGGACGCCGTTCTGACGCAGCAAGCGCTGCCGGTGTCGTGGATCATCGGCTCGGGGAAACGCGGACGCACGTTCGCCACGTCTGCGGACGGGGTGCTGCGCGAGTCGCCCATCACCTGGTATGCCAACGGCCCGCATTGGGATCTGTCGCCGGGCTACAACACCGCCGATCAACCGCACTTTCAGCGTCGCGTCACCACCGCCTGTCTGTTGTGCCATGCCGGACAGGTGTCTGCGCCGGGCCCCAATCGGTTCGACCCCTCAGCCCCCTTCGTGGAGTCCGGTATCGGCTGCGAGCGCTGTCACGGACCGGGCGCGGCGCACGTTGCACGGCACGAACAGGCGTTCGCCCCGGCCGGTCCCGACCCCATCGTGAACCCTAGCCGCCTGGACCCCGTACGCCGCGAGGCCGTCTGCAATCGCTGCCATCTCAGCGGCGGACATCGCGTTCTGCACGCGGGCAAGTCGGACGCGGACTTCCAGCCCGGACAGCGTCTCTGCGATGTCTGGACGATTTTCATCGACGATGTGGGATCCCGCGGAGACGGCCCGGGAATCAGCCAGGTCCAGCAGATGCGTTCGAGCGCGTGTTATCGGTCGAGCGAAGGGCGTCTCGGATGCATCTCTTGCCACGATGCCCATGAAGTTCCCGCGGAAGCGGAACGGCTCGACTACTACCGGGCCAAGTGCGTCACCTGCCATGTTGCGGAAGGACGGGATTGCTCGGCCCCGGCCTTGCAACGCGCCCAGCTTCGCGACGCTTGCACGGAATGCCACATGCCGCGGCATCCGACGTCGAACCTCCCGCACACGGCGCAGACGGATCATCGGATTCTTCGCCGGCCGTCTGAGGCCTCCCTCAGTCAGTCGAGAAAGCCGGTCGAGTCCCTGCTGTGGGATGAGGGTCAGCCTCCACTCGATGCTGCGCAAATCGAGCGTGCTCGCCAAATCCTGGTCGCGAATGCCGAACATGTCGTGCCGAATTCAGACCAACTGCAGGACGCCTGCAACTCCCTGAGAAAGACGGTTGCGGCGAACCCCGGTGACGGACGTGCGTGGGAAGCCTTGGCGCGTGCCGCCACGCGCGCGAACCAACCGTCGGTGGCGCTGTCGGCGGGTCTGCGGGCCGTCGAGCGATGGCCCGATGACGACGCCACGTGGCGCGTGCTGGCCGCGGCGGCGATCGCGGCCCAGAATTGGGAAACGGCCGATCGGGCGGTGGCTGCGTCCCTGAAACTCGTGCCGGATGATGCGGAAAGCTGGGAACTGGCCGCCTATCTGCGGATGCGGCAAGGCCGATTGGCCAACGCGGTGGAAGCGGCCACCAAATCCCTGGCACTGGATCCGGGACGTCCCAGGCCTCACGCCTATCTGGCGGACGCCTTGATGCAGCTGCGCCAACCGACGGATGCGCGTCGCCACTTCGAGCTGTTCCGCAGCCTGAGTGCGCCGCCTCAATAGTCCGATGCTGAGCAGCGGCTGCAATGCCGTTCGGGATGATCGCCTCACGGAATGACGCCGGCCTCTGCTCCATTCCATTCGTTCAAGAACCGGGCCAGAAACTCCTCCATGAAGGCGTGCCGCTCGGCGGCCATACTGCGGCCGGTCGCCGTCTGCATCCGGTCCTTGAGCAGCAGCAGTTTTTCGTAGAAGTGGTTGATCGTCGGGCCGGACTTCGATTTGTACTCGGCGAATGTGGCGTGGCTTTGCGGCGGATGGTCGGGGTCGTACATCAGCCGGCCGAAGTGCCCGCCGAACGCGAAGGCCCGGCCGATGCCGATCGCGCCGATCGCGTCCAGGCGGTCGGCATCCTGCACGCAGCGGCCTTCGAGCGTCGGCATGTCGGTCCTCACTCCGGCTCCCTTGAACGACACACCGGCGATGATCGCGCACAC
>JAWXBB010000587.1:0-7962 GCA_034439795.1 Planctomycetaceae bacterium
CCGATCCGGTGGCGCAGCGGCCGCCGCTGCCGGTCCCCGTGCGGCGAGTGAAGCAACGCTCGGAAGCGGGCGCGCCACCGGCGAGTTTTACCAGCGGCGGACGCTGCGCCACCGGATCGGCTTCGTACAGTTGCCCCCACGGAGCGGTGGTCGAATACGTCGGCAGATCGTCCAGCGGCAATCGCAGCCCCATCGGCGAATCGCCCGGCAGCAGATACATCATCTCCCGGCGCACGGGCCACGGGCCGCTCACCCACCGCGGTTGCGCCTGCCACCATTGCCTGCGCAACGGCATCAGACAGCCCACCGGCTTGCCGATCCCCTGTTCCAGCACCTTGGCCAGCCGCGTCCGGTCTTCTTCGTCTTTGAGATCGCCGTCCTTGAGGATGGCGTCGATCGGAAGCTTGCGCTCCTGCATCACGTAATGCGTGATGTCTTCGTACGCCGGTTGCACCCACCGCGCATCGACCTCCAGCCGAACGGCGAGCGCCGCCGAGAACCGTTCGGCGTCGGCGTAGTTGAACGCGTATTGGGTCTCTTCGTCGGCCAACAGGCCGGCGTTCTGCCACAGCGGCACGCCGTCGCGCCGCCAGAGGCACGAGAACGACCACCGCGGCAGCGATTCCCCCGGATACCACTTCCCCTGGCCGTAATGCAGCAACGCCCCCGCACCGAACCGGTCGCGCAGCCGGCGGATCAGCACGTCGGCCCGTTGCCGTTTCGTCGGACCGAGCGCCGACGTGTTCCACTCGTCCCCCTGCATGTCGTCGATGGAGACGAACGTCGGCTCGCCCCCCATCGTCAGGCGGACGTCGGACTGTTGCAGCTTGCGATCGATGTCGCGGCCCAATCGGTCAATGGTCCGCCATTGCTCGTCGGTGTACGGCTTCGTCACCCGCGGGTCTTCGTGAATCCGCGTGACAGTCATCGCGAAGTCGAATTCGCACTCGGCCTCGTCGACCGCCCCGGTGATCGGCGCCGCGCTCGCTGGGTCGGGCGTGCAGGCCACGGGGAGATGCCCTTCGCCGCAGAACAGGCCGGACGTCGGGTCGAGGCCGACCCAGCCCGCGCCGGGGAGGTACACCTCGCACCAGGCATGCAGATCGGTGAAATCGCGATCGGTCCCCGACGGCCCGTCGAGCGCCGTCACATCGGGCGTCAATTGAATCAGATATCCCGACACGAACCGCGACGCCAGACCAAGGTGCCGCAGAATCTGCACCAGCAGCCACGCCGTATCGCGGCACGATCCGGCAGCGACGGCCAGAGTTTCCTCCGGCGTCTGCACCCCCGGCTCCATCCGGATCACATAGCGAATGTCCTGACTGAGCCGTCGATTCAGTCCGACCAGGAAATCAATCGTCCGCTTGGGCGATCGGTCGATGCCGCTGATATATGCCTGCAACCGCGGACCGGGGAACTCCGTCTCCAGAAACGGTTTGAGCTCCTTCGCCAGCCACTCTTCGTAGACGAACGGAAACTGTTCGGCGGAGTCTTCCACGAAGAAGTCGAAGGGATCGATGACCGTCAGGTCGGCGATGACGTCGACCTCAATCAGCAGCCTTCGGGTCGGCTGCTGAAACACCAGCCGGGCCAGATAGTTGCCATGCGGGTCTTGCTGCCAGTTGCAGAAGTGCTGGCTGGGCTCCACTTTCAGCGAGTAGCTGCGAACGGGCGTCCGACAATGCGGCGCCGGCCGCAGGCGGATGACCTGCGGACCCAGACGGACGAGGCGGTCGTAGTTGTAGACCGTCCGGTGATGCAACGCGACGCGGATCGGCATGGTCACTCGGGGCTAACGCGATGGGGACTGGCTGTCGTGATGATACGGTCGGCGTGCAGATTCTGCGCACCGGCCGCTCGCGGGACAAACAGAGGAAAGAGCAAATCGCGTGCGGCAGAAAACGGCAAGATCCCCTGACACCGACGTTCTGAAGGGCGGGTAACCTGCCAGGGGATTTCTCGAATTGGCTGAGTTGCAAGGGGGCAAAGGTAAGGGTCGGCGGAGCAGAGTCTGCTGGGAATTCCAACACCGGCTGCTGAACTCCAGGGCACGGGCCTTTCCAGGAATCCTCACCAAATCTGTTCGGGTCTCCAGAATCCGTGACAAAATTCCGGGGCTTCTGCGTTTACCCATCCGTCCGCCGGCCAATTATTCTGACGATTTCGTGAATTTGGGCGAAATTGTGTATTTTTGATAAAGCCGCCCGTGTACACTGCTCGACCGTCCCGATTCCATTTCCCATTGAGTCTCGCAACTCCATTCATTGCAATGGGTGTTGTGCTGGCTTGATTGTCGGCTCAGGAATCGGTCGACGGTTTTGTTCACCCCACTGCGAACCAGCGGTTACGTCGTTCGACACCGATGATCGGTGGCCGTTCGCAGTCTTTGTCCCCTTTGCAACCAGACCAGTGTTTCTCCCGTCTGTCGGATTTCGTAGCCCGGCGAAGGGCAGAACGTGAAGCGGCAAGGTGCGGCTTCATGGTGGATTTGTCGTCATTCCCGTTCGTTCCAGAAGGAAGCTGTCTCATGCGCTCAAGGACCAAGCCTCGGGGGTTCACCCTCATTGAACTGTTGGTGGTGATTGCGATCATCGCCATTCTGATCGCGCTCCTGCTGCCCGCCGTGCAGCAGGCCCGCGAAGCCGCCCGCCGCACCCAGTGCCGCAACAACCTGAAGCAGCTCGGCATCGCGCTGCACAACTACCACGACAACTTCAACACGTTCCCGCCGGGGCACCTGCGGCCGTTGTCACCGACCGGTGTCTATAATACTCCCCCCTACAGTACGAATCCGGTGGCGGGCGTGAACTGGGACTGTTTCCTCCTCCCCTACATGGACCAGGCGCCGCTCTACAACAAGATCGACTTCCCCAGCGTTTACAATCTGGCCATCAACTTCTCGGGCGTGAATAATGTGCTCGCCGTGACGTCGCCGATTCCGGGACTGCGCTGCCCGTCCTCGGCTGATCCTGCCGTGCGGACTTACACCTTCACCCCCCAGGGCGGCACGGCGACCACCATCAACCATCCGCTCTCCAGCTACGGCGGCAGCGCTTCCGGCACCGTGGGCTCGTCCGCGCCGGGCGGCGCTCCGACGGAATCGCAGCAGCATCTGGACGATGGCCCTGCGCCGGGCCACGCCCGCTACAACGGCGTCCTGTATCTCATGAGCAAGATCAACTTCAGGGACATCGTCGACGGCCCCAGCAACACCGTCGCCATCGCCGAGTGGCATCAGGGTCCCGGTCCCACGAATACCGCGTGGACTTATCAGCACTACCAGATCGGCACGCCTGAAGCCAACGATTCCGCGGGCCGGACCAACGGCTCGATGGGGATGCCGTTCAACTTCCAGAAGATCGCCGGCGTCGCCCAGCTGCAGCAGCAACAGCGGGCCAGCTTCAGCAGCTACCACACCGGTGGCATTCACGTGCTGCTGTGCGACGGCGCGGTCAGGTTCCTGTCGGATAACATCGACGCCGGCATCGCCAAGGGCCTCGGCACGCGGGCCGGCAACGAAGTGCTCGGCGAATACTAACGCCTGTCGGTTGATCCCGATGACGGCGTCGGTCGAATTGCATCGAGCCACGGCTGCGACCTCCGCAGCCGTGGCTCTTCGCGTTTGTCATCCGCCCAGCGTCCACAGCCAGCGCTCTTCGACCAGCGACCAGCAGAGCAGCTCGCCATTGAGCGTTCCGACCAGCAGCCGGCCGCCATCCGGGGTGTAGCAAATCGCGTTGGCCAAAGTCGGCACGTGGTCCAGGCAGATGCGGTCGCCGGGATCGTTGATATTGATCAGCCAGACTTGCCGTTCCGGATCGCAAATGGCGATCTGACGGCCGTCCGGCGACAAAGCCGCCGTAAAGCGAAGCTCAAACTCCAGATGACGCGGGCCGGCGGCCGGAGTGTGCGTGTCCCACACGGCGATCGGACCGTTCGATCCGTAGGCCAGGGCGAACCGTCCGTTCTGCGACCACGCGGCCCGGATGCCGAATTCGATGTGCGTGGCTGTTCGTGCAAGTTCTGCGAGCGTTCGACCGTCGCGCAGCGACAGCCATCCGTCCTGATCGACGACCAGGAGTTGCGTTCCATCGGGCGACCAGGCCAGCGCGCCGCACCGCCGGTCCTGGGCGACGATCGCGTGTCGACGATCCGGGTGGCTCCACGAGCAGAGCTCCAGAGCATGATTGGTCGCCAGCACGACCACGTTGTCACGGGGATTGACGGCGATCCTCCCGATCTTGGCGTCGCGCACCCGGTGCAGTGCGACCGGTTCTTCTTCATAGCCGATGCGTTGAACCATCGGTTGGCCGCTGTGGTTCAGGAACACCATGTGGCGGCTGGCGTTCATGCCGAGCGGGGCCGGCGACTGACACTCTGGAACGGGAAGGTCGATCAGCACGCGACCGGTGGCCAGATCGACGTTTTGCAGTCGGCTGGGAAGGCGCGTGACCCACACCGTCCGCCCGTCCTCCGCGATCTGGAGCTGGCGAATACTCGTCTCGATCACCGGGCGCTGTTCCGGCATGGGCTCAAGCGCCCGTTGAAGTCGCGGGTCGGCTAACCCTGCGCCTAACAACGCCAAGGCGGCCACCACGCAGGACAGCCATAGGCTTCGGCTGGCAAACCGCGTCAGCCCCGTCCACAATCTCTGCGACGCGGCTCGAAATCCTGAAGAAGCGAGGCCCACGATCGAACCCTCCGGCAGGCGTTTACAGACATAACGTCTGCATTAAAGACGAAACGTCTGTAATGTCAACTGCGCCTGTCGGGAAAATTCCGGAAGTGGGAGAGAAAGCCCGATTCCAAGGGCGTCCGACTCCGGCGGATGGAGCGTCGGGAAGGGGGATCGGGCGGTCGTCTTTCGCTCCGCGAAAGACCGTTCCTTTCGCGGAGCGAAAGGGGACACTTGGCCGCTCAGTGAAATCAGCGGAGACTACGGGGCCGGCTGACCGTCGGTTGGGGCTGCGACGATGACCAGTTCATGCTTCTCGACGTCGTACTGATATTTCCTGCCACCCGGCAATACGGGCAACCGGATGTCGTTGGGCTTGATGATCTGCTCCATGAACTCGTCGTAGGTTTTCGGAAAACGCCCTTCGGTGGCGTTGTAGATGTTGAGCGCGTGTTCGATTTTCAATTTCGACGTCTTATCGATCGCCACAGCATACGTGCTCATGGTCGCCGAGAGCGGATCGCTGGTCTCGATCGTCGACTCGCTAACCTGGGCCCCGGCGGTCTTGTCGAACTCGCCGATGTCCTGCGTCGTCTTGCCGATGACCTTGCTGTTGCCCTTCTTCACCTGCTGGTCCAGAGGCTTCATGCACCCACACAGGATCAATGCACCCACCATCGCCAGCGCCGAACGAGACATGGCCGCACCTCTGGATAACGAGGGGACGAACGAACCGCAACCGCCGTCGAGTGTACCCCGCGTCGCGTCACATCGACAGCAAGCGGCTGCCGAAGTCCGGTTCGTGATACGCGGTTTCGATGGCCGTGCCGACGGTTCGCAGCAGTTGCCGGCGGGTGAATGGCTTGTCGAGGAGCGAGTCGATGCCGGCGAGCCGGGCCTGGTCGCGCAGTTCCAACGACCAGCGGGCGGACATCAGGATGCCGGGCCGGCGGAGGTCGAGGCCCTTGTAGGCTTCGAGGACGTGCAATCCGTCCTGGCCGGGCATGTGCAGGTCGCAGAGGGCGATGTCGGGAAGCTCGCGGCGGACGCGGGTGATGGCCTCGTCGCCGGTGCGGGCCTCGACGATGTCGAAGAACGGCGCACAGACCTCGCAGACGATCTGCCGGAACGCCTCGTCGTCATCCGCAATCAGGAGCCGATAGCGATGCTCCGTCATCCGCCCGACCCCTGCTGAATGCCGCCTCCGCACATCAACACAGACCTATGCCGTAACAGATTGAGGGACCGTCGTCAACGGGGGAGTCGAGGGGATCGTCATTGGGGTCGGGGTCTTCATTGTCGCCTTTCGCTCCGCGAAAGAACGTCCTTTCGCGGAGCGAAAGGCGACGATCGTGCAAACTGGATCACGACGTTTATCCGTCATTGGGTGTCAGCGCAGCGCGGGATCGGCGCGCAGGCTCCAGACGCGGGCAGCCGTCGGCGTGGGGACGGGGACAAAGCGGCTGGCGGTGCGGGGCTTGATCGGCCGGTGCGTTTCCTTCTCGGGCATCGGAGCGGTGGGGATGAGGATGCCCGTCGGGAGCTCCGCCGGTTCCGGAACTGTTTTTGGGGACGCCTTCGGCACGTCGGGAATCTTGTGCCAGTTTGGATCGTCGGGGGTTTCGATCGGCATCGGCGTCTTGTTGCGCGGGACGTATTCCGGTCCCGGCGCTCCCCGATCGAGCGGCCTCGGAATGGGAATCGCGCGGGGCGTTCCCGGCGCTACTGCGGATGGAGCGGACATCCCCTCGACCGATCCCTGGCAGCAATCGCCGCACGGATCGCACGCCGGTTGGCAACAGTCGCCCATCAGGCCGGGCGCGGCCCACGGGCCGGCGTTCCATTGGTCGGGTTCGCCGAACGGTTGACCGAATGCGGGATCGCCCCCCATTGCCGGATCGCGCGGCATCCAATTGTCTTCGTAGGGCTGGGCCTGCATCCGCCGGGAGATGTTGAAGAACCCCCACCGCGGCTGCGACGTCCGCCAGCTTCCGCTCGGATAGTCTCCGACCATCTGTGCCGAAGCCCACAGCGGCGTCATCAGGCAGGCCGCCATCACTAACCCCACACGGACAATGCAACGAAACATGGCGGCAAATCCCTGACGAGGCAGTGCGGTCCCAGTGACCCGGACGCTTAAAGCGTCCCTGTTTAGATCGGCGGAAACCGCACGGCCGGTTGAAGTTGACCGCGGGCGGATGAGGTTTGCTGGAGATTTTGCAATCCGCCCGGTTTTTCAACACTTGGGCAGACCGTTTGCATACGATTTCTTTGATCCCTGATCCCAAGCGGAAAAACGCGAAATCGGCTCAATCCGTGCGATGTCATCTCGCCCAGGCAATTCGCACTTGCTGAGTTCTTGGGCAGAAATGGACGAATCAACGACGGCTGATTCAGCCGATTGCGCTTGCAGGCTTCGACGCACGAACCTATGTTGATGGGTGCGCCGATGCAATGTTGGTGGAATGGATTCCGAGCGGCGAACCGAGGAGGACAGGGAATGGTCACTGAAATCGGCTATCGTGTGTTGAGGAGGAACCTCCGGACTGTCGCCGGGCGGCTCCTCCTTCTCGCCGGATTCGCTGCATCCACGCTCAACGCGTTCGCGGCCGACGATGCCGTAGTGGCGCGGACGACCGCGGCGATTCGCACCGGAGCGCTGGTGATCGCCGGCGGCGGGGAATTGCCCCCCGCCATCATCGACCGCTTTCTGGAACTCGGCGGCGGCCCGGACGCGAAGCTGGTCGTGATTTCGACGGCCAGCATGTGTGCCGAGTGGCCGGAAGCCGATCAACCCCACCAGCGGTTGTGGGCCTCCCGGCCGCTGGCCTCGAAGACGATTCTACACACGCGCGATTGCAAGGTGGCCGACACCGAAGACTTTTGCCGGACGCTCGAAGCGGCGACGGCCGTCTGGTTTGTCGGCGGCGATCAGAACCAGTTGACGCGAACCTACTGCGGAACGCACACCGAATCCTGCCTGCACGGCGTGCTCCGCCGCGGCGGCGTGATCGGAGGCACCTCGGCCGGTGCGGCGATCATGTCCCGCGTGATGATCACCGGCGGGCGGGCCGATCCCAATCTCGGCGACGGCATGGGCTTCCTGCCGGGAACGATCATCGATCAGCACTTTCTCAAGCGGAATCGGCTGCCCAGGCTGATGGCCGCCCTCAAGCAACGGCCCGGCCATGTGGGCATCGGCATTGACGAATCCACCGCGGTCGTCGTCCGCCGGAACAGCCTCGAAGTCATCGGCAACTCGGAAGCCGCGCTCTGTCTCGCCG
>JAWXBB010000588.1:0-2673 GCA_034439795.1 Planctomycetaceae bacterium
CCTTCTGTGAGGCCTTGGCCTCGGGCTTAGACACCACTCGTGATATCACGAGCAGCGGGAGCCGCCGCTTCAAATTTCAACAGTTACTGGGACATCCCCGATCCAGATGGGCGCGTGTATCGCCTGAGCGATCTGATGAATCCCAATCCGGATCGCCCTAACCTTACTTATGAGTTCCTCGGAGTGAAGCGAGTCTGGCGATGGACAAAGGAACGAATGCAGGAAGCGTACGAGGCTGGCATCGTCGTCCAGACCAAGCCAGGCACCGTGCCGCAGATGAAGCGGTACCTAGACGAACAGGAAGGACGGCCTATTGATACGGTCTGGACGGATATCCCGCCGATCAATTCTCAGGCTCAGGAACGGCTCGGATACCCTACACAAAAGCCCTTGGCGCTGCTCGACCGCATTGTCCAGATGAGTAGCAATAAAGGCGATATCGTCCTGGACGCCTTCTGCGGTTGCGGGACGGCCATCGTGTCCGCTCAGAATCTCGGCAGACAATGGATCGGCATCGACGTGAGTCCCACGGCCTGCCGCGTCATGGCGAAGCGCCTACGGGACGTGACAGGGCTCAAAGAGGGCCAATCGGCCTGGCTGGCGGGTCAAGGCTTCATCGTCGAAGGCTTGCCGTGGTCGGAGACGAAACTCAAGGCACTGCCGCCGTTCGAGTTCGAGAACTGGGCCGTGATTGCCCTTGGCGGCATCCCGAACAAAACGCAGGTTGGAGACATGGGGATTGACGGGCGGATCTTCCCGGCTGGCACCGCGCCAGAGAAGCGAGGGAAGGACACCGGGCACCTGGACTTCATGGACGACTGGTATCCCGTACAGGTCAAGCAGACGGCCAAGGCGGGGCGGCCGGATATCGACTCGTTTGAAGCGATGATGACTCGCAACGACCGGAAAAAAGGGTTCTTCGTGTCGTTCGACTACTCAAGCGATGCCATAACTGAGATCGGGGCGTTCTTTCGCAAGAGTGGCCGCGTGATTATTCCGCTTACCGTCCGCGAGATACTGGACGAACAGATCGCCCACAAGCTCGCCTGAGAACGAGGGTCGCTTTCTCTAGGCCCACGGAACCTTCTCGACCTCGCCGCGCCATTTCGACACGATCCTGCTGCTGAACTCTCCGCGATGATTCAGGAGATACAGCAGTGCTAGTTCTTGGTACCACAGCGAGAGTTGCCACGCCTCGAATGTCGCCAGGTTTGGCGCAGAGAGGACCACCTGCCGCCTCCTCTTGTTTGGATGCACGTAGCCATGCCGAATCTCAGCGAGAGCCACAGCGGCGTCTGCCGATCCATTTTCGGTAGCGAAAGCCTCAAGATTCGAGTATCGGCTAGGAATACTGGCGGAGACCTTCATCGGCTCCAGCAGCATTGAAAGCTTCCTCGCGGCAGGGAGCTTGTCGTACTTTGAGGCGGTCATCGCGCCGACGCGATCAACAACGACCAACGCGCCAAGAAGATCGAGAGCCGTAAGTCCCAGAATGATCGCCCCCTCCATGCCGCCGGCCCGCGTATTGCTTTGCTGATACCAGTGCAGCGCAAGGCTGAAGGGCTCCCCAAGGTCCGGATCGGCGAGTGTCCTAGCGAACTCGGGGTAGATCTCTGAGAGCAGATTGCCGTGGTGCTCGTCGAACCAGCCACTACGGACTTTCCACGGATCGACAACAGGCGATGTCCACTGCTCCCAAACGACTTCTCCGGCCCCGTCAACGCCCCAGCGAATAGGGAGACTGCATGGTGCGCCCCGTGCGAACCCGAGAAAGCGCCCGAGAGCGTCAAGAACCGTCGCGCCCTCTGCAGCGTTGAACCTTGAGCCGTCGCTTCGCTCCAGTTGGCCAAGATGGGTGAAGGCGTACCCGCCAGTTTCGGAAAGGCTCTTGAAGATCTCGTTGGAATCCTCTACGGCCGTGAGTCGGACACGCCAGACGCCATAGAGAAGATCTGCAACCCGCGGTGGGAATCCAAACACGGGCGCCGGCCTTGGACCAGGCGTCAGGAAGTCCGAAAAATTCACGACTTGGAATCCAAGCGCGGCCAAGTCTCCGCCCGAACCCTTCTCAAACTTGCTGACGATGCCAGACACTCGAGCAAAGGGCACCCCGTCCTCGGTTCCGAGAGTCGTGCTCGTGACCACTGCCTCGGCGACGCTGCCGGCGATTTCAACATTCATGCGAGCGCCCGTTGTCGCGATATGAGCGGAGGGCAATTCGACGTTCAGCCGCAGCCCAGTAGTCGGGAGCCAGCGTAGAGCGAGTGTTCCAGTGGCCTGCATCACGTCCGTCCCGACACCGAGAATTGTCACCGGACCGTCGTGTAGGGCAACGGCTTGATTGGCCGCGCCATGCGGATGCAAGTAAAGCGGTTTGAAATCCGGTTCAATAGCCATTGGGCTACTTCTAGCGGCCCTGACGCCTCCGCGTCAATCGTTCGGGTCGCTCTCTGTCGCTGCGCGGCGATCTCGATCTGACTGCTCGCCTGCTCCCGTCTGTCGCCATCGAAGGGTCGGGTCACGGGTCGAGTGGCCCGATTCTACTCACTTTAGTTCGCGGCGGGGCCTCTTGCACAACGTCAACTACTTTTGCCGGTCAGCGACAACTATTCTTGCCGGTTCGGATGAGCAAAGAGGACGCCCCACCCCCGAGGCGTCCTGGTTGGTGTCATC
>JAWXBB010000589.1:0-5338 GCA_034439795.1 Planctomycetaceae bacterium
ACCGGCGTCAACTTTCAGGAAACGCTCGAAACCCGCGACCGCATCGCCGCCGAGTATGGCCTGAAGATCATCACGCTGCACCCCGAACTCACCATGACCGAGCAGACCGCCAAATTCGGCGTTCTCTACCTCACCGTCGAAGGCCAGGAGCAGTGCTGCGACATGCGGAAGACCGCCCCGCTGTTGCAGGTGAAGGACCAGTACGATTGCCTCATCGGCAGCCTGCGCCGCGCCGACGGCGGGAAGCGAAACCGGATTCCGATCATCTCGGTCGATCCGCCGATGAACTGCATCCGCGTCAACCCCCTCGCCAACTTCTCCGACGAGCAGATGTCGGCCTACATCGCCGAGCATCAGGTGATCGTGAACCCATTGCACGACCAGGGGTTCTCGACCATCAGTTGCAACCGCTGCACCACCCCCGTGCTGCCGAACGAGCCCAAGCGGGCCGGCCGCTGGCGGCATCTGGGGCCGTGGTCGGTCTACTGCGGCATCAACCCGACGGACATGGACGGCGGCACGTCGGTCGGCATCGATCTGCCGCAAGACGTCATCGACCGCGTCTTCGGCCGCGAGACCGACTTCGCGATCTGAGCCAGAAGTTGGAGTCGAGCCTTTAGGCTGCGCCTTCGCTTTGCCACTCGTCGAAGCCGAAGTGAAGAGCAGCCTAAAGGCTGGACTCCAACAAGAGGCGATCCGCCGGATTTCCACCTGTTCGTGATCCGCCAGCCGGGCCAATCCGTTAGGCTGGCACGTATCCGAGTTGTCATCGGTGCGGGCCGCCCTTGCTGAGGAGTTGCGATCATGTCCGCAAAATTCTGGTCGTTGATGGCTGCTGTCGGTTTGATTTGTGCTTCGGCTGGGAATCTGATCGCACAGGAAGAGGCCGCTCCCCCGTCCGCCGCTGAAACCACGGCCCCGGACCTGAAGGCCCAGGCGGAGCAAACCCTCGAAGGCGCCCGGCGGAAGGCCAAGACACTGGCCGTCGAAGTGGACAAATCGCCCAAGGCCCAAGAGATCACCGCGGGGATTCTGCAGCCGATCTACAAGCTGGCCGAGCAACTGGCGTTTCCGATGTTCCACTGGATCGCGTTCGCAGTGATGGCGACGGGAGTCGTCAGCTACGCGCTGCAACTCGTGCTGGCCAAGCTGGTTGTCCTGAGCCGGATGGGGTTCAGCCCCGCCGAGATTCTGTCGGACACGCTCGGGCTGGTCATCAGCCTGATCGGCCTGGTGCTCACGACGCAGGCCGCCGCCGAGAACAGCACGTTCACGCAAAGCCCGGCAGCGGTCTTGTCGGCGACCGCGGTGGGCGTAATCGCCGGCTTCATCTTCTACCGCTGGGGCCAGGCGCAGGAAGTCCAGGCGACGCTCGCCCGCACTCGGGCCGTGGGTGCGTTGAAGTAACCCCGCCCGAACGGCGTCAATTCGCCAGTTCGTGCTGGATTTCTTGACGGGTGGCGATATCGTGAACGGACATCCGATTGTGTCCGGGCGTCCCCCTTCGTTTGAGGAGTGCGGCCGATGCGTGCCTCTCTGCTCGCGTGTGCCCTGGTGTTCGCAAGCCTGGCGACCACCGCAGTGCTGGCGCAGAACGATCCGCTTCCCTTGCCGCCGCTCGGGATCTCGATCATCACCAACTCGTCCCGCAACGTCGGGGCCGACAATTCGTCGCGGGTCTCGCTGTTGCGTCGGCCGGAAGTGCAGCAGGAACTCAGTATTGACGCCGAACAGTTGGAACGGTTGCGGGCGAACACCAAGGAAACGACGGACGCCTTCCAGGCGCTGCTGCCCGCCAACCGCGACCGGAAAACGCAAACGCCCGAGGAGCGGCAGCAGGCGACGGACGCCCTGCGGAAGCAGATCGAACTGCAATACGAGCAGGCGGGCAAGGCGCTGGAGATCCTGTATGCCGAGCAGCGCGGCCGGCTGGAGCAGTTGTTTCTGCAGCAACTCGGGGCGCGCGCCCTGATGCGCAGCGACGTCGCCGACGAGATCAAGCTGACGCACGCCCAGATGGACGCCCTGAGAGAGATGCAGTCGGGCGGCTCCGACGCGTTCGGGGTGTTCAACGCCAATCTGGGCCAGCCGCGCGATATCCGGGCGGAGATGGACAAGCGGATGGAAGAGTCGCGAAAGCGGCGCGAACGGTTTGAAACCGAGGGCTTCCAGGTCCTCAACGACGAGCAACGCGCCGCCTGGCAGAAGCTGATCGGTCCGAAATTCATGTTCATAGCGCCCACCCGCCGGGCTGCCGCCGCTCCGGCCGCGCCGCCGGCCCCGGCGAAGCCGGAAGACGCCACGCCGTGAGTGGGTCGTCTTCGTTCGACAGGAGCGATCACGCCGATGCTGGACCGCAGACAGTTTCTGGGCGCACTGTCCGCCGCCGCATGCGCCGTACGTGGCAGACCGCTGCGGGCCACGGACGTACCGCAGCCTGGCGATGACCTCTTCCGCCACATCCAGCGCCTGCACGGCCAGTTCGACGCCGCGACTTACAAGCAACTCCTCGGCGCGGCGAATGCCTTCAAGGAGGGAGACGCCATCGTCGGCGTCGCGGCGGCCGATGATATCGCTCGCCGGCGTACCCGGTCGCTGTTGTCTGCGACCACGCTCGGCGACCTCGATGCCCATCCGCTGCTCGACGATGAACTGTATCGCGCACTGCAAGGCAGCCTCGATGCCGCCGTGCAGTCGCAGGTGTCGCGGTTCACGTTCGGCGAACTGAAAAACTTCCTGCTCACCCGCGACGAGCCGGCGATCCAGGCGATCATGCCCGGCCTGTCGAGCGACGTCATCGGCTGTGTCGTCAAGCTTCTGACCGATGCCGAACTGATCGCCGTCGGCGCGAAGATCTTCAATCCGCTTCCCGGCAGCCGGATTGGGGCGAAGGGCTATCTCGGCGCCCGCATCCAGCCGAACTCGCCGACCGACAACGTCGACGACATCCGCTGGCAAGTGCTCGACGGCTGGGCGTACGCCGTCGGCGACGTCGTCCTCGGCAACAACCCGGTCTCCAGCGACCCGGCGTCCGTCGCGGCGATCGAACGGACGCTGAAGGATTTGCTCGACACCTTCGGCCTCGCGGAAGTTCTGCCGCATTGCGTGCTGTCGCACATTGACGTGCAGGCCGAAGTTGAACGGCTCGAACCCGGCAGCACCGCCCTCTGGTTCCAGAGCATCGCGGGGAGCGTCACCGCCAACGGCACGTTCGACGTCACGCTGAAAAAGATGCTCGACTACGCCGCCGCGCGGACCGGCCCGTACGGGCTGTATTTCGAGACCGGTCAGGGGGCCGACTTCACCAACGGCCACGGTCACGGCTTTGACATGGTGCTGCACGAGAGCCGCAAGTACGGCTTCGCGCGGCTGCTCACGCAGAAGGTCGCCGCCGCCCGCGCGGGCCGGCCGCCGTGGGTCCACGTCAACGACGTCGCCGGGTTCATCGGCCCCGAGGTGTTCCGCACGCGCGAGCAACTCATCCGCTGCTGCCTGGAAGACATCGTGATGGGGAAGCTGCACGGGCTGTGCATCGGCCTCGATGTCTGCTCGACGCTGCACATGGACGTCACGCTGGACGACCTCGACTGGTGTCTCGAACAGCTCGTCCCGGCGTGTCCGGCGTATCTGATGGCGTTGCCCACGAAGATCGACCCGATGCTCGGCTACCTCACCACCGGGTATCAGGATCACGTCCGGCTGCGCGAGAAGTTCGGCTGCCGCGTGAACGATGCGATGTGGCGGTTCTTCCAGCAGCTCGGCGTGATCGACGCGAACGGCCGGCCGACGGAACACTTCGGCGACCCGCTGTGGGTGCATCTCCAATACCGCCGCCGCAAGGGAGATGACCGCCCCGACGACGCGATCCTCGCCGAAGGCCGCGCGGAACTCGCCGCCGTCCGCAGCCGCGGACTGTTCGTCGCGTCGGGACACGGTTCGCGCAGCTACGATCTGGAACCGCAACTCGACCGCGACATCCGCCGCATCTACACCGATGCGAAGGAGTGCATCTGGGCCGAGTTCGAGCCGAAGTTTCTCGCGACGATTCCGACCGCGACCGTGCTGCCGACGCAGTCGGTCGACCGAGTCGATTACATCCTGCACCCCACGTCGGGCGAGCAGTTGAGCGACGCCGCAGTCGAGGCCGTCCGGAAACTGCGCGAACGTCACGCCGGCAAGTACGACGTGCAGATCGTCATCTCGGACGGCCTCAACGCGCTCGCGATCACCGACCCCGGCCATCTGCGGCCGTTCCTCGAACGAGTCCGGCAGAATCTCGTCCGCGACGGCTACCGCCCGGCCCCCGAACACCTCGTCCTCACCGCCGGCCGCGTGCGGGCCGGCTACCGCCTCGGCGAACTGCTGTTCGGCAATCTTCCCGGCCCCAGGGCCATTCTGCACGTCATCGGCGAACGCCCCGGCAGCGGCCACCACACGTTCTCGGTCTACCTCACCACGCCCACCGGCGAAGTCTGGGGCACGCCGAACCAGGTCGACCACAACCTCACCCGCGTGATCGCCGGCATCGCCACGACGGCGCAGTTGCCGACCGCGGGGGCGGATGAGACGGTGAAGATCCTCGGCCGGATGGTCGGACGCGCCTGAGTGCGCCTCGCCTTGTAGGGTGGGCCGAGTCTTCGAGTCCCACCACGTCGGGATGGTTGGTTCGAATTGTGCGGCTGGGCCGGAGCTTTCGACCACACGGGCTTGTTGCGTGGGTTGAGTCTGCGAGTCCCGCCACCTCGATGAGCCGTCGTGGTGGGACTCGAAGACTCGTCCCACTCTACTTTCCGCGGGAGCGCCGTACTGCCACGCCCCCAGCGGGCCGCTCCACGCCCAGACGACCAGCCCGAACATCAACACCTCGCACGCCGATGCCATCTGCCTGATCCGGCGGCGATATCGCAACCGCCGCAAATCGGCCAGGTTCCGCGGCGACGGAACCCGCGCCGGCAACCCGGCCGCGACCCGCAGTTTCGCCCACGATCCGCAGTACCGGGCCACCGTCCCCGGCGCGACGCCGACCTCGCGGCAGAACCGGGCCTGCGTGATCCGGGGTCCATATCGGCGAGTCAAATCCCGCAATTCGGCGAGCAAATCGTCCGCGGCGCTCATGGCAGTCTCCCCTCGGGGGGACGACGACCGCCGCGAAGCCTGTCTCCGCTGCGGCCATCGTGTCCCTTACCCGAGGGGAAATGTTGCGCGGATTTTTTGCGGTCGATTGAGTAGCGTAGTGGTCCCTCTAGCAGCCCGTTGATGTAGTCCGATTCTTCGCGTCAGCTCGCGAGCGCCAGCTGCGGGAGGGCGGCCGAGGCCCGGAGGGACCGGCCGGTCAGGG
>JAWXBB010000590.1:0-15949 GCA_034439795.1 Planctomycetaceae bacterium
CGTCGACATAACTTGTCCTCCATGCATCACGACTACGGGTCGGAAAACTCCCACGCAGCTCCTCAGCACTTCCCAGGCCAATCAAAGCGATGGCCCTGATCAACTCCACCCGCTCGGTTGACGCCACGCACGGGAGTTGCCATGATGCCGGGCTCAGTTTTCGTCCGTCACGTGGCCGTGGCGCGGGGATCGCCGCGCGGGAGTCGAGGGTATGGGTCGTTACACTGGTCCCAAGGGCCGTGTGAACCGTCGCCTGGGAGCGATGGTGTTCGAGAATGCCGGTGCTGTCAAAGCTCTCGAACGTCGGGACAAGCCGCCGGGGATGGCCGAGCGCCGCCGCAAGCAGTCGACGTACGGACTGGCGCTCGCGGAAAAGCAGAAGATCAAGTATTACTATGGGTTGCGCGAAGCCCAACTGCGGAAATACTTCGAGAAAGCCAAGGCCCGCCGGGGGAACACCGGCGAGCTGCTGATGGTGATGTGCGAGTCCCGGCTCGACAACGTTGTCCGCCGCGCGGGCTTCACCGTCACCCGGTTGCAATCGCGGCAGGGGATCGTGCATCGGCACTTCCAACTGAACGGACGCACCGTCGACAAGCCGTCGATGTTCGTCAAGCCGGGCGACGTGATCACACTCCGCAAGCGTCCGAACCTGCGGAAGATGTATCAGGAAATTGTCGAGGGATCGTCCCGCCAGCCGGTGGACTGGATTCAATTCGACGGGAAAGAGCTGGAAGCCCGGGTGGTGGCCCTGCCGACCCCCCGCGACGTCAGCCTGCCGGTCCAGATCGGTGCCGTCGTGGTGTTGATGTCGCGGTAGCCGACGCCGATCACAAATCGAATTTTCCGATGCCCCGGTTGCCCTGCAACCGGGGCGTCGATGTTTTGGCGGCGCGACTTTCGGCGCGGAAACTGCGTAACTGCTTCTGCACGCGACCAAGGCTCCCGTTTGTTGCGAACCGTCAACATTTTCGACGGTTCGCGTGGCAAAACGGCAACAAGGTTGGTTCGCGGCAGGAGATCTGTCCGATGTGCCGCCAGTTTTTCCGGGCCTGTGGGGCCGTTGCGGCGACGTCGGCCATCTGGTCCGTTGGTACGGGCGTCGCCTTCGCCGATGACGATTGGATGTACCGCCGGTCGTACTTCAGCCATGCGTTGCCGCCCGGCAGCGAGCCGGTGTATCCGCTCCCCGCACAGCGCTCGGCTTACCGCCCGGCGTACTATCGCGAAGCGTTCGGGTTCTCCGTCCGCAGCGCGTACCGCGTCAACAACTACGTCATCCGCAGCGGAAACCGGACGGATCGCACGCTGTACCAGGAAGGGTACATCGAGTTCAACCCGTAGCAAGCCCAGGGATTGCTATCCCTGGGCGTCTTTTGGGGCGTCTTTTGAACGCGGTTTCCAGCGCGCTTCTTCCCCGCGCAGCAGCCGGCGGATGTTCTCGCGGTGCCGAATGATAATGAGCGCCGGAATCGCAACGCTGAAGGTGGCGAGACTCCATTTCGACGCCGACCACGGATCGGGCTGCATCGCAAAGTGCTGATAAGTTGCAAACGCGACCGCTGCGACGATTGACCCCAGCGACACGATCCGCGCGGTCAGCATCACGATGACGAAGGCGCCGAACGCCGTCAACGTGCCGAGGGGCGACAGCACGACCGCGACGCCGAGCGCCGTCGCGACCCCCTTACCGCCGCGGAACTTCAGCCAGACGGGAAACGTGTGCCCCAGGATCGCGCACATTCCGGCCAGAACGCTGGCATGCAGCGCCTGCGTTGGCTCAACGGCGAACACGAGCGGCACGAACGCCGTCGGCAGCAACCCCTTCAGCGCATCGAGCAGCAGGACGATGATGCCCCACGTCTTGCCGACGACGCGGCTGGCATTCGTCGCCCCGATGTTGCCGCTGCCAACGGCCCGCAGATCCACCCCGGCGACCCATCGGGCGATGAGCAAGCCGAACGGAATCGAACCGATGAAGTAGCTGCCGACGGCAATCAAAGCCCACGTCACGATGCGATTCCACGCCGGGTGCCATGCTCCCAGCTTTGGGGGAGCATGTGCCTGTTTGAGATTGCAATCCAAGACAGGCTTGCCCAAAGCTGCAAGCATGGCACCCAACGCCGTTCACGAATTTGATGGAAGGCCAAAAGCGTTTGTCCGCAGATTTCACAGATTCTGCAGATTGAAGTCAGATATAGGACAGCACTCAAGGAATTAAGCCTCGTCAGAGACGAATGTCTTGAATCTGCGTCATCTGCGAAATCTGTGGATGAAATCTTAGCCTGCTGATCGGATTCCTGAACGGCGTTGCATGGCACCCGGGGCCGAATCATAACCCGTTCTTCTGCGAATGTCGGGCGATCCGCTGAGTCTTGCGGAGAATGCTCGCCACCAGCGTGCGATCCGTCGCCGATAACCGCCGGCCCAGATACGTCCGCAGAAACCGCAACCGTTCCGTCGGGGTCGCGGTTTTCGCCGAGTAGTTGAGCTGGGCGAGGTCTTTGACGATCCATCGCCGGGCGGTCCACGGGCGATGCGTTTGCACGCGGCCGAGGTCGATGACGTGAATCCGGCCGCGGTCGTCATCGGGCCGCATCAGATGGCCGAGATAGAAGTCCTGATGATGTAGTCCCGACTGATGCATCCGCCGGGCGATGTCGGCAACATCGGTGACTACTTCGCGGCGCTGGTCCGGGGGCTGATCGGCTTCGTACTCGGACAGCTTGTGACATTGCTCCAACGCCGCCGTGATGAGGAACGACGCTTGTGATGTCTGCCCGAGCGCGACCGGCGTCATCGTCGCCAAGCCGACGGCATGAAACGCCAGCAGTGCCTTCCATTCCGGGCGGGCGCCCACGCTCGGCCAGCTCAGTTGCAGCAGCGGTTTGAGGTAATCCTTCCAAGGCACATTCTGATGCCGCTTAATGTAGAACGCCCGCGGTTGACCCTCGGCATCCGTCAATTCGAACCGCAGCGTCACACGATCAGCTCTGAGATTCTTGGCGACCGCCGCCTGGGCCGTATGTTGCCAGATTGCCTCAAACGTGGTGATCTGGGCGTGCCGGAAGAGCGCGGCGTAGTCGCCGTTGATCGTCAGCCGGCCGGCGTCCCACGTTTCAAGCCGAAAGCTTGTCACGGTACGCCTCCTCCAGCACCGCGGCGACTTCGCGGGCATTCCGCTCCACCGGAAACTGCCGGGCCGTGGCGACGCACGCGGCGGCCATCCGCTCGCATTCGGTGGCCGATTGCGACAGCAGCCGGTTGATGCGATCCGTCAGTTCGTCCACGGCCCAGGCATCGGGAATGAGCGCCCCGTTGACGCCCTCCTGCACGATGTCCGCCCCGCCCGCCGTCGCCGTCGTGATCACCGGCAGCCCGCACGCCATCGCTTCGAGGTTCACGTTCGGAAACGGCTCGTAGATCGTCGGCAGCACGAACAGATCGCCGGCACGATAGTACCGCCGCATCTGCGATTGCCGGCCAAGAAACTGCACCCGCTCGCCGACGCCGAGTTGCTCCGCCCGGCGGTGATAACCGGCGATGTCGCCATCCCCCAGCACGATCAGTTGCGTCTCGCTTCGTTCGATCTTTGCCAGCGCTCGCAGCAGCGAATCGAGGCCTTTGCGACGGAAGTCCATCGACGCGAACACGAGCAACGGTTGGTCGGCGGACAAACCGAGTTCGGTGCGGATCGCGTCGCGGTCGTGGCCGTCATCGGGAGAGAACACCGTCAGATCGACGCCGTTCGGCACGCGGCGCAGGCGGTGTTCGCTGACGCCGAAATACTCCTTCAATAACCGGGCGTCGAGATGCGATTGCACGATGATCCGCCGCGGACCCTGCGGTCCGAACAGCCGGCGTTCGATGTCCAGCAGCGTGCGATGCCGGGGGTTCCACTGTTGCAGCGACCGTTGCCAGCCGCCGCGGTAATAGACGCGCAGCCAATGTGTCTGCAGCGGATCGGTGAGCCGGTACGTGTCCAGCCCGCCGACGCGCGACAGGCCGTGAACAATATCGAACCGCCCCGCCTGCGTCACGCGGGCAGCGTTCTCGTAGAACGACCGATTTCGCGTCCACGACGTCAACCGCAACACGGGGACCGGCAGGAAGGGGACTTCACCGCGGAGTTCGTCGTCGACCGCCTCACCGGCAATGGTGACGTCGTGCCCCAGCCGTTGAAGTTGCCGGAACAGATTGACGCAATACCGCTCGGCCCCGGCTTTCTTCAGCGAACAGACCCGCCGCACAATCGCAATCCGCATGAAAGGCTCCTTCACGCGGCTCGGGATTGTTGTGACGACAATTGATTGCGCACGGCGGCGAACACCTGGTCCACGGTCAGATCGCGCATGCAGCGGTGATGGCCGAGCGGACACGCGCGCTGCTGGCACGGCCCGCAATCGACGACGATCTGCAGATGCGTCGCCTTTGCGAAATGCGTTTCGCTCCAGGCGATGTGCGTCGGGCCGAACAGCGTGACGACCGGAACATCGAACGCCGCCGCGAAATGCCGCGGGCCGGAGTCCGTCGTTACGAGGAGTTCCGAGTCAGCGACCGCGGCCTTCGTGAGACCGATGCTGAGCGTTAGTGGTTCTGGCTTGGTCCCCTCGCCCGCGCTTTGGGGGAGAGCGTGAGGGGGCGAGTGCTCATTCGACGATCGGCGATCAACACTAGCCCGAAGCGTCAGCGAGGACGAGCGCTCGTTCGGCGTGGGTCGCGGCAGGGAGCGCTCGTCCTCGCTGACGCTTCGGGTTGGTATTTCGTCTTGCGAAGCGCTCGGCCCCCTCACCCTGGCCCTCTCCCCCGCAGCGGGGGCGAGGGGACCGGAAGGGAGGTCGTCAGCCAGACTGATAACTTCGGGGCGATCCGCGGCGGCGGCGATCCAGCGGGCTTCGTCGCGCTCGGCGGGGCCGCAGAGGATCAGCACCGTGCGGCCGAGCTCGTCCACGATCCGTCGGGCCAGCTCGGCGAACGACTCCCGCGGCCAGCTCTTCGCGGGGCCGAACGCCCCACCGGTATTGAAGGCAACCACGCCGCGGTCGCGGAGGCCGTGCGGCTGCTTCGACCAGAACGCATTCAGGGTCGCCACATCGTCTGCGGTGACGGCCAACGTCATCCGGTTCGACAGCGACGTGCAACCGAAGCGCTCGACGAGACGGTTGTATTCCTCGAGCGCCGGATGCGGCACCGCTTTCGACTTCGACGGCACGCGGTCGGTCAGGAGCCAGTCGCGCAGATCGCGGTCGAAACCGATCCGCCGCCGCGCACCGGACAACCACGCCAGCCACGCGGAACGGAGTGAGTTTGGAAACAGGATCGCCGTGTCGCAGCG
The DNA here is from genome assembly GCA_034439795.1 of Planctomycetaceae bacterium. Classification (GTDB taxonomy): domain Bacteria; phylum Planctomycetota; class Planctomycetia; order Planctomycetales; family Planctomycetaceae; genus DSVQ01. Next base: position 5,336 of record JAWXBB010000590.1, read on the forward strand.
TTCGGCCCGCAAGCGGGACACGAACCGCAGGCCGCGCTGCTCAGGGTCTTTGCCACGCGGATGGTACGTCAAGATTTTGTCGATGAGGCCGCTGCCGACGAGGACGTCGGCGATCACCGGCCGCATCACGCCGACGAGTTCCGCATCGGGAAAGTCCGTGCGGATCGCCGCCAGCGCCGGCGTGGCCATCGCGGCGTCACCCACCCAGTTCGGCAGGAAGACGGCCAGTTTCATGCGGCCTTCCGCTGCGGGTCCGCGGACGGCACGGCGATCGGCATCGACACGGATTCCTCTGAGGCACGCAACCGGCGAACGATGTCGGTCGTCGACACGCCCGGAGTGATCCCCATCGGCTTTACGCGGCCGCCGTAGCTCAGCACCACTTCGCGGCCCACGATTTCCTCGTCCCGATACGTGCCCCCTTTGACGAGCACGTCGGGCCGAATCTGTTCCAGAATGGCGTGCGGCGTGTCTTCGTCGAAGACCACGACGTAGTCCACGGCCTCCAGCCCGGCTAGCATCTGCGACCGGTACTGCTGATCGAAGATCGGCCGGTCGTCCCCCTTGCCGAGGCGGCGGACGCTGTCGTCGCTGTTGAGCGCGACGATCAAACAGTCCCCTTCGCGGCCCGCTTCCTGGAGATAACTCACATGACCGACGTGCAGCAGGTCGAAGCAGCCGTTGGTCAGCACGATCTTCTGCCCGGCTTTGCGGCGGGCGGAAACGTGCCGGGTGAGTTCACCGAGCGTGCAGACTTTATTTTCGGCCCGCCTGGCCCCGTGCAGCAGGTCGCCGAGGATTTCCCTGCGGTTGATGGGAACGACGCCGATTTGTTCGACTTCCAGCCCGCCGGCGACGTTGGCCAGCTTGCAGAGGTCGACGGGGTCGATGCCGGCCGCCATGCCGAGGCCGATCATCGCCAGCACCATGTCGCCGGCCCCGGTGATGTCGCAGACTTCGCGCGGCCGCGTGGGCAGATGGACCGATTCGCCGGTCCGCTTCGCCAGGACAATGCCGTCGCGGTCGATCGTGACGAACGCCATGTCCAGCTCAAAGCGATCGACCAGCATCCGCCCCGCAGCGTGGGCGTCGTCGATGGACTTGATCTCGCGACCGGTCGCCTTGAACGTCTCGGAGCGATTCGGCGTCACCCCGTTCGCATGACGATAGAGGTTGTAATCGCCTCCGGCGGCGGGATCGACGATCACCGGCAATCCGAGCGCGCGGCAGGCGTCGATCAGCGGCCGGACGATCTCCGGCGTGCAGACCCCTTTCGCATAATCGGAAATGAGGACCGCCGAGTAATCCTTCAGCTTCGGCAACAGATTCTTGAGGATTTGCCCGGCCAGCCCGGCGGGAATCGGTTGCCGGGTCTCCCGGTCCACCCGCAGCATCTGATGCGGATGCCTGTACTGAGCGCGGCCCATGAACCGGATTTTGGTGGTCGTCGGCCGGCTGGGGTCGCTGGTCACGTGGGAACAGCCGATGCCGGCCCGCTGCAGATCGAGCGACAACGCCCGGCCGTCGAGGTCCGCCCCGACGACGCCGACGAGATCGACCTGAACGTCCAGCCCCTTGAGCATGTTGGCGACGTTCGCCGCCCCGCCGAGCCGGGTCTCCTGCCGCTCTTCGCGGAGCAGAATGACGGGGGCCTCCTGGCTGATGCGTTCGGCGTCGCCCCAGACGTAGCGGTCGAGGATCAGATCCCCGACGACGAGCAGGCGGGGATGCCCCAACCGCTCCATGACATCAATCAGATGATACGACATCGCCGTCGCCGTCCGTGGCTGGAGAATCGTGCGGGGCGCGATCCCTCGTCGCCCCGGTGTCGGCAAGCGGGGAATCATCGTCCGGAACGGAAGTTCGGTCAATGCCGGATTTTGGGGGAGGCGGGGTGGAGCGTATTCTCGTTGCTGTTGACCATCCTGTACTTCATTCGTACTGTTCAGTTCAGCAAAGGAGGCTCGTGATGGCGAACAGATTGACGCGAACCGGGCAGATTACCACGGTCTGCGGCGCGGCTTTGTTCGCGGTGCCGCTCGCCTTCGGGGCTATCTATCGGACGCACATCACGAGATCAGCGGATCTGACAGAGACCACGATTGTCTTCGATCCATTGCCCGTCTGGTTGCTGCGCACACCGTGGATCGTCCTGGGCATGGGCGTGATTTTCTGGTGGCTTGGCCATCGGCGATCCCAGCGCGCCACGAGCGGAGTCTCGCAATAGGGGCATCCGCTCCGCTTCCCACCGACCGGGGGTTGCTGCCATACTGAGCAGGACGTGATTGGATGTCCGTCCGCATCAACCGCGGGGATGCAGCCCCGTGGCTTCTGTTCTGCCTACCACCTACCAACGATCACCGACCACCTATGATCACCTACCAGTACCACTGCCCCAACAACGGCCAGACCCTCGAAGTGCAGCACGGCATGAAGGAACGCCTCGCCACCTGGGGCGAACTGTGCCAACGGGCCGGGGCCGAGCTGAACGGCACGCCGGAGACCGCGGCCGTCGAGCGGCTCATCAGCGGCGGGCTGATGGGGACCGTGTCCGGCGGCACCGCGACGTCATCAGAGGCGATGCCGTCGCTGCCGATGGCGAGTTGCTGCGGCCACCCGGCGAGTTGCCGGCATCATTGATCTCCAGTGTCCCGGACGCTCGGAGCGTCCGGGACACTTTGTCGAAGCCAGTGTCCCGGACGCTCCAAGCGTCCGGGACACTTTGAGTCACCACGATGTCCGCCCCAGTGTTCGATCCGGTCGCCGTCGCCGAGGTGTTGCGGCGGTGGCTGTCGTCCCGTCTGAACGCCGCGGCGGTGTCGTGGCTGGAGGACCGGCTGGACACGGTCGCCGCCGGGGATCGCAAGGCGTTGTATCTCGCCTTCGGACTCACGGTCCGCAAGACGGGCAAAGCGGACCTGGAGCCGACCGCGGCGGAACTCGCCGACTCCGCGAACGTCCGACCGGGATGGAATCCCCGCGGTTGGACCGTCGACCAGGCGGCCCGCGTGCTGCTGGTGCTGCGCTATCCGGCGGAGGACGAACAGCAGTTCGTCGAGACATTGGACCAACTGTTCGCGGCTGGCGAGGTCCACGAACTGGTGGCGCTGTATCAGGGGTTGCCGCTGTATCCGCATCAGGAAGCGTTGGCGCTGCGATGTGCGGAGGGACAGCGGACGAACATTCAGCCGGTGTTTCGGGCCATCGCGCATCGGAACGCGTTTCCGTCCGAGCAGCTCAATGACGACCAGTGGAACCAACTCATTCTGAAGTGCCAGTTCGTCGGTGCGTCGCTCGATCCGGTGGTCGGCCTCGACCAGCGGTGCAACGCCAAGCTCGCGAAGATGCTGGACGACTTCGCCCACGAGCGCTGGGCCGCCCACCGGCCGGTCAGCCCCGAACTGTGGCGGTGCGTGGCCCCGTTCGCGGATGACGCGATGCTTGCTGACTTGCAGAAAGTGCTGACGACGGGCACGGAGGTCGAGCGGGCCGCGGCGGCGCTGGCGCTCAAGACGTGCCCGCACCCACAGGCGAAAACATTGCTGGCCGCACATCCGACGAGTGGCGTAGAATGGACGTGGGGACAGGTCGCTTCCGAGATTCTGAGATGAGACGATGATCGCCAAAGCCGTCCGACAGTTGCTGAGTCACAAACCGTTTCAATCGTTCGATGTCGTGTTGTTGAGCGGACAACGGCATCGGGTGCGGCATCCGGAGTGCGCCGTCCTGACGAAGACTCAACTCGTGGTCGTCGGTCCGGATGCCGACAGCGTCGCCATTTGCCAATTACTGCACGTGGTCAGCGTCGAAAAGCGGAACGGGCGGAAGTCGTCCTCGAAGTGACGCGGACAAACCAGGGATTATCGCGATGCCGCTGCTCATCACCGACGAAGAGTTACAGGCCGCCGGTCTGACGGCCGATGCGGCCCGGATCGAGTTGGCGTGCCGGTTGTTTCAGGCGGAAAAACTGACCAAGGTTCAGGCGCGTCGGCTGTCCGGTCTGGAGCGGCTGGATTTTGAGGACGAGCTGATCGCGCGGAAGATTCCGGTGTACTACGTGACTGAAGAATCTTGGGCACAAGATCTCACGGCAATCCCGTTGCGCGAGCGCGTTTCATGACGGTGGTTGTCAGCGACTCGCCGATCCGCGCGCTGAATTGGCTCGGACTCTTGCCGCTGCTCCAGCAACTCTACGGGGACGTGCTCATTCCACCGACGGTGGCCCGTGAACTGGAGACTCCGCGAAGAGTCGACGCTCGGGTCGATCTCACTCAATTTCCGTTTCTCGTGATTCAATCACCGGCGGATGACAGTCGCGTCCAGGAGTTGATGATCGACTTGGACGCCGGAGAATCCGAGGCCATTGCGCTGGCCGAAGAACGGGATGCCATGCTCCTGGTTGACGATGCCTCCGCCCGCGAGGTCGCCGGCGATTTGGGCCTGGCAACCGTCGGCACCTTGCGCGTGCTGCTCCTGGCCAAGGAGGACGGCTACGTTCCCGCGGTCAAACCACTGATGACACGCTTGATCGACGAACTGGGCTTCTTCGTCAGCCGTAAGATTTACGATGCCGTGCTGGAAGCCGCCGACGAATCCAACGATCGCACTGCCTGACGAGAGGTTCCCCCATGCACTTCATCGACCCGCACATTCACATGGTCTCCCGGACCACCGACGATTACGAAGCCCTTGCCAGGGCCGGCGTGAAGGCGATCATCGAACCCGCGTTCTGGCAGGGGCAACCGCGGACGCAGATCGGCAGCTTTCAGGATTACTTCAGCAGCCTCGTCGGCTGGGAGCGGTTCCGCGCGGCCCAGTTCGGCATCCGGCATTACTGCACCATCGGCCTCAATTCCAAAGAGGCCAACAACCAGCCGCTCGCCGAACAGGTGATGGATTTGTTGCCGCTGTACCTCACCAAAGAGAGCGTCGTCGCGGTCGGCGAGATCGGCTACGACGACCAGACGCCGACCGAGGAGCATTTCTTCCGGTTGCAGCTCGAACTGGCGAAGGACGTCGACCTGCCGATTCTCATTCACACGCCCCACCGCAACAAGAAGCAGGGGACGTACCGCAGCATGGACGTGATCGAAGAGCACGGCATCAGCCCCAGCCGGGTCATCATCGACCACAACAACGAGGAGACCTGCAAGGAAGTCCTCGACCGCGGCTATTGGTGCGCCTTCACCATCTATCCCGGCACGAAGATGGGCAACGAGCGGATGGTCGAGATCGTGAAGCAGTACGGCAGCGAACGGGTGATCTGCGATTCGTCCGCCGACTGGGGCAAGTCCGACGCGCTCGCGGTCCCGAAGACGGCCAACCTGATGAAGAAGCACGGCATCGCGGACGCCGACATCGAACTGATCTGCTACGGCAACGCCCTCGCCGCCTACGGCCAGAGCGGCCAGTTCGACGAACGCGACTGGCTGAACCCCGACGCCGTCGATCAACGCACCCTGTTCGAGGGGAACAGCGTCCTCCGCGGCGGCCAGACCCCGCGGATTGATGATCCAGACGACGGCATCATTCGTTGATGCGACAGAAGCCGCGGGATAGCCATCCCGCGGTTGCCTTTTCGCGCGATCATCCGCGCCGACCGCGTTGCAATCCCCGTTCGGGCGAATACGATACAGTGTTCGTTTCCCCCGCGTTGGGGGACCGCAGGCCGCCGCACGGAAGGTTCGCTCGCATGATCACCGCCGGGATCGACCGGAGTTACCGTTTGCCCGCCTTGGGCAATAACCCGTCCACCGACGCCCAGGGAACCACGCCCGGCAGCTTCGCGCTGCCGCCGGTGATTCGCCCCGGCGTGGACGGCGCCCGGACATTCGCGTCGCCGGATACGCCCGGGATGCCGGGCGTGTCGGACAGGACCGCGTGGGATTTTCTGCCGGACAGTTGGTCGACCCAAGAACTCGGAGAGACGAACTCGACGACCATCATGATCCCCGCCGCTCCAGGGGAATCGTGCGTAAGTTTTCAACAGGCGGACGACACCTGGCGATCAGTCCGCTTTCCAGTGGGTTTCACACCGGCCACCCAGCTCGAACACGCCCGGCTCGGCATCATCACGCCGCAGATGGAGCGCGTCGCCGAGCGCGAGCCGCATCTCACTGCCGTGCAGGTCCGGGATGAGGTCGCCGCCGGACGGATGGTCATCCCGGCGAACACGGTGCATCTCGGCTACCGGCTCGATCCGATGGCGATCGGCCGCGCGACCAAGACCAAGATCAACGCCAACATGGGGGCGTCGCCGGTTTCGTCCAGCACCGACGAAGAAGTCGAGAAGCTGAAGTGGGCCGAGCGGTGGGGGGCCGACACCGTCATGGACCTCTCGACCGGCGGCGATCTCGACGCCTGCCGCGACGCCATCCTGCGGAACAGCACAGTCCCCATCGGCACGGTGCCGATCTATTCGATGATCATCGGCCGCAAGATCGAAGACCTCACCGTCGAGATGATTCTCGACATGCTGGAACATCAGGCCAAGCAGGGCGTGGACTACTTCACCATCCACGCCGGCGTGCTGCGCGAGCATTTGCCGTACGTCCGCAAGCGGCTCATCGGCATCGTCAGCCGCGGCGGCTCGCTGCTCGCCAAGTGGATGATCACGCACAGCCGGCAGAACCCGATGTACGAGCACTGGGAAGCCATCTGCGACGTCATGCGCGAATACGACGTGACGTTCTCCATCGGCGACGGCCTGCGGCCCGGCGGTCTCGCCGACGCCACCGATCGCGCCCAGCTCGCCGAGCTGGTGACGCTGGGTGAACTCACCGAACGGGCCTGGCGGAAGGGCGTGCAGGTGATGATCGAAGGCCCCGGCCACGTGCCGTTCGATCAGATCGAATACAACATGAAGCTCCAACGGGAACTCTGCCACGGAGCGCCGTTCTACGTCCTCGGCCCGCTGGTGACCGACATCTTCCCCGGTTACGACCACATCACCAGTTGCATCGGCGCGACCGCGGCTGCGTATCACGGGGCCAGCATGCTCTGCTACGTCACGCCCAAGGAGCACCTCGGCCTGCCGAAGAAGGACGACGTCAAACAGGGCTGCATCGCCTACAAGATCGCCGCGCACGCCGCCGACGTCGCGCTGGGCATCCCCGGCTCGCGCGACCGGGACGACGAGCTGACCAAAGCCCGCGCGGCCCTCAACTGGGAGAAGCACTTCGAGCTGAGCTTTGACCCCGACACCGCCCGCGCCTATCACGACGAAGACCTGGACGTCGACACCGACTTCTGCGCCATGTGCGGCCACGACTGGTGCAGCGTGCGGATCAGCAAGGAAATCCAGGACTTCGCGTCCGGCAAGGACGACGACTACCAATGGGACCGCGCGAAAGTCTCCGCCGCCCTCTCCGCGGAGCAGCAGGCGATTCTCGAAAAGCGCGGCGTCCTCAGCCCGCACGAAATCCACCAGCTCGCCAGCAAGACGAAGTCCGCCGTCCCCAAAGCGGGCGACAAAGCCGCCTGCCACAGCGACTACGTCGACGACGACCAGGCGCTGCAGATTCAGCAGAAACAACTGGACGTGGTGGAGTTGACGGTGGGATAATCGGTCAGGAGGTCCGCCATGCCGCAAATTGTTGTCGATGAGCAATCCGCGCGAATCATCGAGGAATCGCCCATTGTCGAGGTGCGCGATCTCAGCGGCCGGCTGGTGGGTTTCATCGCTAAGGATCTCGTCGAGGACTTCGAGATCGCGAAAGCACGTCGCGCTCGCGGCGGACCGACTTTCACCACTGAAGAAATGTGGAAACGGATTCATCTGGGGGACGAACAGGCATGAAGCCGTTCACCCTGGTCTGGGATGAGCTGGCCATCGACGAATTGGCGGAGATTTGGGAATCGGCCAAAGATCGTCGAGCGATCACGAGAGCCAGCGCTCAGATTGACGGACTGCTCAAAGCCACGGGACAGCAAGCCGGCATAGAAATTCAGGAAGGACTGAGGTCGCTCACCGTCCTCCCCTTGCGCGTCATATTCACGGCAAGTGCAGAGGACTGCCTGGTCACCGTGTACCGCGTGCGACTCTTGGCTTAGAGCCACTAACGTCAAATCTGCGAATACTCCGTCGGCGTCAGCAGCTTGTTGGTGATCTTCGACACGATCCGCTTGTCCTCGTATTCCGGGATCGCGCGCAGCTTCTGCCAGTCGGGGTCGCCGCGGAACGTGTTCCACGCCGCCTGGCGGGCCGCGTCGTCGTCGTAGACCAGCAGGTACGTCAGGTTCGGCAGTCGCGGGCCGATCATCGCTTCGCCGAACAGCACCGGGGTCAGGCCGACGCGGCGGAAGATGTCCAGTTCCCCTTTGTTGAACATCTCGATCTTCTTCTTCGCCGCCGCTTCGTTGTGGCTCTCGTAAATCCGCAGGCTGAACAGTCGCGGCTTCTGACCCTGCGGCGGCATGGCCAGGGCGGGCAATCCCTCGATGCCGCCGAGCAGCGAGCTTTCGATCCGTTCGTAGACGGCGTCGGTTGCCGGGGCCGCGAGGTACTCCGCCGCCGCCGATTGATACGCGGCGTCCGCGGTCACTTTGTCCATCGTCGTCGCATAGTCCGACAGGCTGGCATAGCGGATGAGCAGATACGCCGTCGGAGTGTCCGATTCAGCGCTCTCGAAGAACACGCCGACCGGCTTGATTCCCAATCGGTTGAGCGCTGGAAGGAGCGCCTGCTGGAAGTATCCGTCGATGAGCGCCCGCTTCCCCGGCCGCAGCGTGTAGGCCCGCAACTCGAAGAACTCGCGGCTGCCGGTCTTGGCGTCTGCGGCGGTCGCGGGCAACGCCGCGCATCCGACGACCGCGGAGGCTTGCAGAAATGTGCGTCGGTTCATGGTCGGTTCCTCGCAGGTGACATCGTGATGGATGTGTGATTGTAGCGACACGCAGCGCGTGCCAACACAGTCTGTACGAATCGCGAGTCCGCTTGCCTGCGGTGGCGTGTGAACCGGCTCCGCAGTAAGATTCGGGCCGACGCAGGGTGTGGCGAACGATTCTCCGAGCAACGAAAGATCGACAGCCATGCGGACGACGACAATGCGGTGTCTGGTCGGAATGTGCCTGTCTCTCGCGGCGCTGCCGGCGTGGGCGAATGTGAAGTTGCCGGCGGTGATCGGCAGCAACATGGTCTTGCAGCAGGGGCAGCCGCTCCGCATCTGGGGTTGGGCTGATGCGGGGGAGGCCGTCACCGTCACGCTGGGGGACAGCCAAGTCACGGCGACCCCCGGTCCCAACGGCCGCTGGCAGGTGGAATTGCCCGCAATTGCGCAACCGGGCGGCCCGCACGAGATGACGGTCAAGGGGAAGAACGAGATCAAGCTGACGAACATTCTCGTCGGCGAAGTCTGGGCCGGCTCCGGTCAGTCCAACATGCAGTGGGCCGTCAGTCAAAGCAAAGATGCGGCGAAGGAGATCGCCGAGGCCAAGTATCCGAAGATTCGGTTGTTCCTGGTGCAATTGCTGCCGTCCGGCACCCCGGCCGACGACGTGGGCCTGCCGCCCAACACGATCTATGGCCGCTGGGTCGAATGCTCGCCGGAAACCGTCCCCGGCTCGTCGGCGGTGCTGTACTTCTTCGGACGCGAGATTCACAAGCAGCTCGACGTGCCCGTCGGGCTGATCACAACGGCGTGGGGCGGCACGCGCATTCAGCCGTGGATTCCGCCGGAAGGGTACGCCGCGATTCCCGAACTCGCCGAGGAACAACGGCAGTACCGGGCCGCGTTGCAAGGCTACGTCGATTCGATGAAGAACTTCGGCAAGGCCGCGGAAGCCTGGGCCGCAAAGGCGCAGGAAGCGCTCGCCGCCGGGCAGCTTCCGTCCGTGGTCCCGGCGACTCCGGCCCATCCGCTCAACAACAACTACCAATGGACCGGTCTCTACAACGGCATGATCCATCCGATCGTGCCGTTCAGCCTGCGCGGGTTCCTGTGGTATCAGGGGGAATCGAACAACGGCCAGGGGATGGCGTACTACCAGCTCAAGCGAGGATTGATCCAGGGCTGGCGCAAGGTGTGGGGCCGCACCGACGCCGAGATGCCGTTCCTCTTCGCGCAATTGGCCCCGTTCGACTACGGCGGCGATCCGACGCGGCTGCCTGGCATCTGGGAAGCCCAGACCGCGACGCTGAAGGTGCCGAACACCGGCATGGCCGTCCTGACGGATATCACCACGCTGAAGGACATCCATCCGCCCAACAAGCAGGATGTGGGGCGAAGGCTGGCCCTGTGGGCGCTGGCGAAGACGTATGGCAAGAGCGACCTCGTGTATTCCGGTCCGCTCTACAAGTCGATGGCCGCCGATGGGAGCAAGATTCAGATCGCCTTCGACCACAGCGCCGGCTTGAAGTCGCGCGACGGCAAACCGCTGAGCTGGTGGAGCATCGCCGGGGCCGACAAGAAATTCGTCCCCGCAAAGGCGGAGATTGCCGGCGACAATGTGGTCGTCAGCGCGGAAGGCGTCGGTCAGCCGGTTCACGTCCGATTCGGCTGGCATCAACTGGCGGAACCGAACCTCGCCAACGGTGCGGGCCTGCCGGCCTCCCCATTCCGCACCGACGAATGGACCGACGCGGTGAACGCCGAGCCGGCGAAGTAACAGGTCCTC
>JAWXBB010000591.1:0-37817 GCA_034439795.1 Planctomycetaceae bacterium
GCGGTCGCGGAGGCGGTCGACCAACTCTTCATTGGGCACGCTGCCGTCCGGCTCAATGTACATCGCGCTGAGCCACGCGGGATCGTGCCGGGCGATGACGCGGGCCGTTTCGTTGGGGACGACAATCGCCACGTCAACCCACAGTGAGTTGGTTTCGTAGATGCCGATGATCGTCAGCTCGTAACCGTCCACCCGCAGGGTGTCGCCGAGTTGCTTGCGATGTTCCTCGGCGATCAGGCGGCTGATGACGCACACGGGCTCTCCCTGATCGGCGGCGGTGAAGAACCGGCCGGCGACGAGGTCGTCGCGGTACACGGCGATCTTCAGGCGGCCGGCCCGTTCCACGTCGGCCCCGAACAGGAACCGCGGCGGACTGAACGTGGGCTTCCCCTCGATGAGCTGCGCCCGAGACCAGAATTCGCGGCAGACGGTCCGCACGCCGGGCATGGTCTCGATTTCTTCCGCCCACTCGGCGGGGATCTTGGAGAACAGCGGAATCGGCGCGCCGGGCTGCATCGCGATGAGGCCCGGAATCCGGCCGAACGTCTTGTCGACCGTGGCCTGAATTCCCGCCGCGACCGAGAACAGCCCCACCATCCCCACGATCGCCACGGTCAGGCCGAGCAGCGCCAGCGCCGATCGCACCGGGCGGCTGCACAAATTGCGACAGGCGAAACGAAACATGCGCGGGCGGACCTTGGGGGACGATGATTTCGTTCAGAATAGCGGGATTGGATGGCGGCGGATACGAATCATCCATTACATGACTGTACATACAGAATCCTCGTCGAGTGATCGACCAGAACTCTTGACCCATTGACGCGAGCTGGTTTTGACCTCGAAGAGGTCGCATAAAGTAGCCGGGGGTCGCAGCGAAGCGAAGCCCCCCGGTCAATGCGACGCGCTCCACCGCATCCCGAAGGGATGCCATAACCTCTCGCTTCGACGTCGGACATCGCCCTAATCTCTGCGACCCCTGCCGGGGTCAACCGATTCCCATTCGCTCCATACCGGGGGTCTCCGCAAAGCCTTCGACCCCCGGCTACTGTCTGCGAACCCTTCGGGTTCAAATCCAAAAGCGGGTCGATTGCCAGATCCTCACGGGACAAGACAATTCCGAGATCGTCGCACGCAGCATTCTGGCAGCGTCGTCCATTTTCGGAGCGGCTTGTCCCGCTATCAGGCGCGACTTAGAATTCGTCGCGTTGTCGCCGTCGAGCAATTCCACGGAAACGGTCGCCGCAGGCTATGGCCGATTCGGATTATTACAAGGTGCTGGGGGTCTCGCGGAGCGCGACGCCGGACGAAATCCGGAAGGCGTACCGCAAGCTCGCGCGCGAGAACCATCCCGACGTCAAGAAGGACGACAAGCAGGCCGCCCAGCGGTTCCAGCAGGTGCAGGAAGCCTACGACGTGCTGGGCGACGCCGAGAAGCGCGTGCAGTACGACCGCTTCGGCGCCAACTTTCAGCAGGCGGGACGGCGTCCCGGCGGACCGGGACCGGGCGGCCAGTCCCGCACCTGGAGCGCCGGCGGCGGGCAAGCGCCGCCGTTCGATTTTGACGATCTGTTCGGCGGCGGCGGGGCCGTCGATCTGGAGGGGCTGTTCGGCGGCCGACGCGGTCGCAGCGCACGCTCCGCCAAAGGGACCGACCTCGAAGCCACGGTACAGGTGCCGTTCGAGTCGGCGGCCCGTGGCGGCTCGGTCGATATCCATCTCGAACAGAACGGCAAGGAAGAGACGCTCGGCATAAAAATTCCCGCCGGGGTGGACACCGGCAGCGTCATTCGGCTCGCCGGACAGGGTGGCCCCGGCCGCAACGGCGGTCCGGCGGGCGATCTGTTGCTGACCGTGGACGTGCAACCGCACCGTTACTTCCGCCGGGAGGGAGCGAACCTGCTGCTCGACGTGCCGATCACGCCGGCGGAGGCCGTGCTGGGAGCGAAGGTCGATGTGCCGACGTTGTCGGAGGGGACCGTCGTCCTCACCGTGCCGCCGGGAACGTCGTCGGGCATGAAGCTGCGACTGCGCGGCAAAGGAGTGCTCGACCCGCAGACGAAACAGCCGGGCGATCAGTACCTCGTCGTGAAAATCGTCGTCCCGCGCGAATCCAGCGAGGCCGTCCAGGCGTTGTACCGGCAGGTGACGGCGACCGAGTCGTCGCCGCGCGCGGGCTTGTGGTAAGGTATTCGCTCCCCATCAGTGTCCCGGACGCTCGAAGCATCCGGGACACTTTGCGACGACTAACGCGACTGAGAAAACATTTTGAAGATCGCGAAACCGCAAGCGTGGTTCGCTTGCGGTTTCGCGGTCTTCCCCCGGAACTCACCGCATGACGGCCCTTCTCCGCGCGCTGTGCGGATTGATGATCGGATTGCTCGCCGTCACGGCTTCGGCTCAAGAAGTGGACCCCGTTCGGGTCGATGACGTCACCCCTGCGGTCACAGAACCTGCCACTCCCGCGAAGCCCGCCGAAAACCCGGAAAAACGGCTGCGCGCAATGGCCGGTCTGGCGGCGCTGGCGGGGATCGCGATCGTCGGCGTCGCGCTGTTGGCGCTCATCATCATTTGGGGGCGACGGCTGCGGCGTCTCAACCGGCAAGACCTGCCCGAAGCCCCGCTGAAGGACGAACTCTGGTTCCTCAAGCCGCCGAAGAACCCGCCCGCCGAGTCTTCCTCGGCGACATCGGCCCCGAACGAACCGAATCATTGATCCCGGAACTGCCATGTCGTCCGCCGATCTCACGCACTTGGAACTGCTGACCCAGATCGACGACGTCGTCGGCCGATTGTCCGCGTGGGCGCACCGACCCTCGCCGTGGGAGCCCTTGCAGCAATCGCGGTCGTTATTGAGTCGGTTGTTGGAGCGCATCGATCCGGTCCGAATGCGGATCGACGCTCCGTTGGTCGTGGCGACGTTCGGCGGCACCGGCGTCGGCAAGAGTTCGCTCGCGAATGCGCTGGTGGGCGACGAAGTCACGCAGGTCGGACGGCAGCGGCCCACCACGCTGCAGCCGACGTTGATCGTCCACACCGACACCAACCTCGAAGACTTCGGTCTGCCGCTCGATGATCTGCGCGTCCTCCGTCGTGACGCCCCGATGCTCCGCGACTGGCTGCTCGTCGATTGCCCCGACCCCGACACCACGGAAACGGAAACCACCGAAAGCAATCTCGCCCGGCTGCACCGCATTCTCCCCTGCTGCGACGTGCTGCTGTACGTGAGCACGCAGCAGAAATATCGCTCGGCCCGCGTGAGCACCGAACTCGCCCAGGCCGCGGAAGGCTGCAAGCTGATCTTCGTTCAGACGCACGCCGACCAGGACGACGACATCCGCAGCGACTGGCGGTCGCAACTCGAACCGGCCTATCAGGTCGCCGAGATGTTCTTCGTCGATTCCCGCACCGCCCTCGCCGAACAACAGCAGGGATTGCGGCCGTCGGGCGAAGTCGGGCGGCTGCTCGATCTGCTGCTCAAAGAACTCTCGGCCGCGCAGCGGGTCCGCATCCGTCGCGGCAACCTGTTCGGCCTGTTGCACGCGGCGTTGGAGCGGATGCTGGCCGATCTGGATCGGCACACACCGGCGGTCAAGGCGTTGACGTCGGCCATCGACACGCAGCGGGACGCGCTCACGCAACGGCTCTCCGGACGGCTGCGCGACGAACTGCTCGTCAGCCGCGGCGCGTGGGAACGGCGGCTGATGGCGGAGGTTTCGCAGTTGTGGGGCCTCAGCCCGTTCGCCTTGGTGCTGCGGGCCTATCACAGCCAGGCGGGACTCTTGGCGTCGTGGACGTTGATGCGGGCCCGCTCGACGGCCCAGTTCGCGTTGTGGGGGGCCGTTCACGGAGCGCGCTGGATTTCGTCGCGGCAACAGGACTCCACGGGGGACCAGCAATTGGCACGGGCGGCGTTGTCGCAGATTTCGGACAGCGACCTCCGGGCCGCCCAACTGGTGATGGAAGGCCACGCGCGAACCGCCCGGTTGGACCGTTCGGCGCTCTCCGCGGCGCTTGCGCAGGTGCCGCAGGCGGCGGCGGTCGCCGAAGACGAGTTTTGGGATTTCGCCCGGCGGCGGCTAGACGAACTGATTCTCGATACGGCCAAACGCAATTCCGGTTGGGGCGTGCGGTGTCTCTATGAGATCGGCTTTGCCGTACTGCCGACGTGGCTGCTGTACCGCATCGGCAAGAATTTCTTCTACGATTCGTGGTGGCTGGAGCGCCCGCTGCTGGAGACGAACTTCTACATCCCGGCCCTGCTATTCCTGGCCTTGTGGACGGCGCTGATGCTGATGCTGTTCTGCCACCGACTGCGCCGCGGCACGCGGCGGCAGGTGGACCAGTTGGCCGCCGAGCTGGCGCACTCCAAGCTTGCGGGCGGGTTATTCCCCGCGCTCGATGCCCACGGTCGCGAGTTCCAGGCCGACATCGCCGAGCTGCGCGATTTGGCGATGTTAGTGACATCGCTCCGCGGACAGGTCGCCCAGACAACGGGGCTGAGCGCGGCACGACCGTCATAGGCGCAATCCCGTTCGGTCGATGCCGATCAACGCTGCGACAAAGAGATTTACCCCGAAGGGGTTGCATTCCAAAGCCCAGGGTCGCCGCTGCGGCGCACCCTGGGGAAACGTACGAACAGGAGCACCAACCCCGAAAGGGGTTGCATCACTCCGCACTCGATATAACGCCTACGGCGTAAACTGGCATGTTCTGCCACTATCCCAGGGTGCGCTGCGCGACCCTGGGCTATGGGATGCAACCCCGTCGGGGTAAGGAGCAACGGGACTCCTGTGGGTTCGATCAACGGCCTCCAGTTGCAGCAACACACATTGCCGCTGCATCGCGGCACCGATACGATGCGGCCATGCAGTTGAAGGGCATTCCGATGATTGACGACCCGATCGTTGCCGAGGTCCGCCAGGCGCGCGAAAACTACGCGGCTCAGTTTGGCAATGACCTGCGCGCGATCTGCCGCGATTTGCAGCAGAAACAGTCCGCGTCCGGGCGCAAGGTGGCCGCATTTCCACCGCAGCGTCCCAAAGCGGCGGTGGTAACGACTCACTCGGCAACTTGCTCAGAGTAGGTCGAATGCGCCCGAGGAGATGCGACATGTCCCCCACCCGCGAAACCGCCACACTCGCCGGCGGTTGTTTCTGGTGTCTCGAAGCCGTGTTCGAGCAACTCGTCGGCGTTGAGTCCGTCGTCTCCGGGTACTGCGGCGGGCCAATGCCGAAGCCGTCGTACGAACAGGTCTGCACCGGTAAGACGGGGCACGCCGAGGTCGTGCAGGTGACGTTCGATCCGCAGACGATTTCCTTCGACGAATTGCTCGACGTGTTCTTCGCGATTCACGATCCGACGACGCTCAACCGGCAAGGGGGTGATGCCGGCACGCAGTACCGTTCGGCGGTCTTCGCCCATTCACCGACGCAGCAGCAACAGGCGACTGCGAAGATCGCGGACCTCAACGCGGCGAACATCTGGGACGCACCGATCGTGACGCAGGTCGTGCCCGCCGTGGAGTTCTTCCCCGCCGAGGGATATCACCAGGGCTACTTCCGCGGCAATCCGCAGCAGCCGTACTGCGCGGCGGTGGTCACGCCGAAGGTCGCCAAGTTCCGCAAGCAGTTCGCGTCGAAACTGCGCCAGTAGAGAAGCCCAGGGATCGCTATCCCTGGGCTTCCAGCGCGAGTAGTCAACATTGGGCCACCCGCGCCGCCAGGCACATCGGACAGACGCAGCCCGCGGCTTCGTCGTGAACCGCGACCACCGGGTAGTCGAAGCACCAGCACCGGCTTTGCCCGGCCGCGAAGCCGCAGGCGAAGCGGCCGCCGCACTGCGAGCAATCGGACGTGCCATCCGGGTCGGGCCGCTGGGCGTCAGACATGAATCTTCCCTCCGTGGTCTGCCGGTAGCATGGCGATCCGATGTCCGAGTCGTCAACCGCGCGGAAACCGATTGCTTTGTAGGGTGCAGTCGAGGCTTTGCGAGGCTCACCCTCTTCGTTGGAGTCCAGCCTTTAGGCTGTTCTTCTGGTGAAGCGTCCGAAGACAGCCTAAAGGCTGGACTCCAACGGGGTGAGCCTCGCAAAGCCTCGACTGCACCCTACATGAAGCGGGGAATCGTGAATTGCCCGCTGGTTGGCCGCAATCCCGGTTGACCCCGCAACACATTCCGAGAAGAATTCGACAGGGCCGCGGGGAGTCCGCGGGCCGGGAGTCGGATCGTCCACAGGGAAGCACAGCATGGCCGGCCGGAATGGATCGACGGCGAAGGTTGCCAGCAAAGTCAAAACGATGTCCCACAAGCCGGCGGCGGAGTTGCCGACAATCGGCGAGTATCTCATTCGCCGGTTGCAGGATTACGGCCTCGGCCACGTCTTCGGCATCCCCGGCGACTTCGTGTTGCAGTTCTACGGACAACTCCAAGAGAGCCCGCTGCAGATCATTGGCATGACCCGCGAAGACAACGCCGGCTTCGCCGCCGATGCGTATGCCCGCGTGCATGGTTTGGGGGCGGTCTGCGTGACGTACTGCGTCGGCGGACTCAGCCTGTGCAACTCGATCGCCGGGGCGTACGCCGAGAAATCGCCGGTGGTCGTCATCAGCGGCGCGCCGGGCGTCGAGGAGCGCCGGTCCAATCCGCTGCTGCACCACCGCGTGCGCGACTTCAACACGCAGCGCGAAGTCTTCGAGAAAATCACCGTCGCCACCGCGGTGCTCGACGATCCGCTGACGGCGTTCCGCGAGATCGACCGCTGCCTGGAAGCCGCCGTGCGCTACAAGCGGCCGGTGTATCTCGAACTGCCCAGAGACCGCGTGCAGTCGCGGTGCCCTTATCCGCACGTCCCGGCCGCCGAAAAACCGAAGAGCGACAAAGACGCCCTCAAAGAAGCGCTCGCCGAGGCCGCTGAGTTGATTGCGAAGAGCACGAAGCCGGTTGTCATCGCCGGCGTGGAGATGCACCGCTTCGGTTTGAGCGACGACGTCGTCAAGTTCGCCGAGCAGAACCAGATCGCGATGTCCGCAACGCTGCTCGGCAAGTCGGTCGTCAGCGAGAAGCATCCGCTGTTCGTCGGCATCTACGAAGGGGCGATGGGCCGCGAATCGGTCCGCAAGTTCGTCGAGGAGAGCGACTGCATCATTCTGCTGGGCGCGTTTCTGACGGACATCGACCTGGGGATTTACACGGCCCAGCTCAATATGTCGAAGTGCATCTACGTGACTGCGGATGAGCTGCGGATCTCGCACCATCACTTCCACGACGTGCTGATTACCGACTTCGTGAAGGGGCTGCACAAACTCGACATCAAGCCGTCCAAGCGGCCGTTGCCGCCGAAGCCGAAGACCGATCCGAAGTTCGTGCTGAAGCCCGACGCCCCGATCACCACGGCCCGGCTGTTCGCGCGGATCAACCAGATGCTCGACGGCTCGATGGTCGTGGTCGCCGACGTCGGCGACTGCCTGTTCGGAGCCGCGGACCTGACGATTTATCAGCGGACGGAGTTCCTCAGCCCGGCGTATTACACGTCGATGGGCTTTGCGATTCCGGCGTCGATCGGCGCGCAGGTGGCCAGTCCCGACCGGCGGCCGATCGTGCTGGTCGGCGACGGCGCGTTTCAGATGACGTGCCTGGAACTGTCGACCGCGGTCCGGCACGGCTTCAATCCGATCGTGATTGTGCTCAACAACAAGGGCTACACGACCGAGCGATTCATTCAGGACGGCCCGTTCAACGACATCCTGAACTGGAACTACCACCGCATGCCCGATCTGCTGGGTGCCGGCTGGGGCTTCGAGATCCACACGGAAGGGGATCTCGACCAGTCGTTGTATGCAGCGCTCGCCCATCAGGACGCCTTCAGCCTGCTGAACGTGCATCTGGAGATGTTCGACGTGAGTCCGGCACTGAAGCGGCTGGGCGAACGGTTGGCGAAGCGGATCTGATGCCAGTGTCCCGGGCGCTTCAAGCGTCCGGGACACTTTCCGGCGCTCAGCGCTCGGGTGCCATGCTTGCAGCTTTGGGCAAGCCTGTGAATGTAATGCCCGCATCGACGAAGACATGCTTGCCCAGAGCTGCAAGCATGGCACCCATCACGAGGATGAAGCCGGGCCGCAGAGTCTGCCCGACCTGCGTAACCCATCCGGAACCTCGCCGCAGTTCTGAACGCTTGGCCGTCTGACGGCAGACACCCGCCGCGCATCCGGGTATCCTGTGGCCGGGGTCGGGTTGTTGTTCGTTCTGGGGGCTGGGCCGCCTGGTGTTGGCGCAGTACGCAGATCAATGGGCGTTGGTGACCGGCGCGTCCGCCGGGATCGGCGCTGAGTTTGCGCGCCAACTGGCCGGCCGCGGGATGCACCTCGTCCTCGTCGCCCGGCGGACCGATCTGCTGGAGAGTCTGGCGAACGACCTCAAGTCGAAGCATGCCTGCAAGTGCGAGGTCATCACCTCCGACCTGTCGCAGCCCGGCGAACCGGAGCGCGTCATGGCGGAGGTCGAGCGCCGCGGCATCGCGCTGGAGCTGTTGGTGAACAACGCCGCGTTCGGCGTCGTCGGCGAAGTGGACGACGCCGATCTCGACCGCATTCAGGAGTTGATTCGGCTCAACATCGGCTCGCTGGTCGATTTGACCTACCGCGTGTTGCCGGGGATGCTGGCCCGCGGTCACGGGGCGATCGTCAACCTGTCGTCGCTGTCGGCGTTTCAGCCGGTGGCCTACATGGCCGCTTACGCCTCCAGCAAAGCCTTCGTGCTGCATTTCAGCGAGGCCCTGGCGATCGAAGTCCGTCCGCGCGGCGTGACGATCCTCGCCGTCTGCCCCGGCGTGACGCAGACGGCGTTCTTCGACATCGCCGGCGCACCGGGCTGGCTGCAGAAGCACTCGTCGCATGGTCCCGACCGCGTGGTGCAGGCGTCGCTCAAAGCCCTCGAACGCCGGCGGATGGTGATCGTCGTCGGCTGGCGAAACTACCTGCTCACGCTGCTGGTGCGGATGGTGTCGCGCGCGCGGACTGTCAAAGAATCGACGCGGTTCTTCCGACCAAGGCGGAAGAGTTAGCAGTCGGTGAGCAGCCTTGTCCCCTCTCCCGCCGCTTCGGTGGGAGAGGGTTAGGGTGAGGGGGCTTTGCACAATAAACCCGGTTTCACCCTGATTTAATGTGCAGCCGCGGTATTTTGTGTGCAGCCCAGCATTTGCTGAAACACCGGCGTGATTCCGAGTTCGTACATCGCGCTGATGAGGCAGCAGATATTGTGGCACAGAATCTTGCACAGAACCTCGTTCTTCATCGCCACGTCCGTCTTGCTCCGCACCGCGTCGCCGAACTTGGCCTTCATCATACTGAAGGTCGATTCGACATTCGACCGCTTGTGGTAATGCTCCAAGAATTCTTCCCGGCACAGGCTGAAGTAATGGAACGCCTTGGCAAACAGCCCGCCGATCCCGCCCGTCGTGTGACAGCGGAACGGGATGAACCCGGCGACCTCGTGCTTGGCCAGTGCTTGGAAGTTGGCTTCGCTGGTGTACCCCTTGTCGGCTGACAATTCCCGCACTTTGCCGTTCGCGACGGCGGTTTCCAGCAGCGACGGCAACAGTGGGCAGTCGTTCGTGTTCCGGTCGTGAATCTCGACGGCGACCACGACATTGGTTTTCACGCCGCAGACGATGTGCGCCTTAACCCAGTCGTGTTCCTGCCGTTCCTTGCCGTACTTATGATCGAACCAGCGATGGAACCGGGACGAGGTGAAGCCACTGCTGTCGATGGCGAAATCCTGCTCGACTTCGCGGAGCGGCAGGCTGGACGCGATGATGAGTTGCGCCAGAATCGGTGCCAGTTCGGGATTTTCTAGGGCGTTGAAGATTGAATTGAAATGCGGGGTCTTCTCGATGTAGCCCTTTTCGCGGGCATCATCCAAGTCGCACATAAACCGGCGTCCGCTGACTGTGCTGTAGACCTTAAAGCACGCCATGAAGATCGAATCTGACATCGCGATTCGGGGACGGCCGCGGCCCGCGGGAATAGCCGGTTCCTTGACCATATCGCACAGGCTGCGGAGCAACGTCTGGAACTTGTCCTTTTCACCGCACTGCGCAGCATTGTACTGCCGCCATTTCTGGGGATACGTCTTGCGCTGGATGGTCTCGGTGACAGTGACGGACTGGGTCAGAGTTTCGGTTCCGTCTTCTGACTGTTCGCGGCGAATGACGCATTGCACGGCGTAAATGTGCTTACAGACGACGCCCCGCGTCTCATGGTCGGGGCATGTGCAGTGCGGGGACTGCTCATCCGGGCAGACGGTGTACTTCGCGCCCGGTGAGACAGTCTGAGACGGCACGAGCCAGACGGAACCCTTCCGGGTGATCCGACTGGTGGCTGCGATCAGAATCCCGCGTTGCTCTCGTTCGTTCATTTCGTCATCTCCCTTTGGTATCTCTCATTGGAATATACCATCAGGATATTGACTTGTCAACCTATTTGGTATATCCTTTTAGTAGATTGCGAGGGACAGATGGCGAAGCGAAAAAACGCGGTACAGGAACAGTTGCCTATCGGGAAGGTCAAACTGGACGGATGTAGGTGTCGGTGCGGGCACGAGTGGCTTCCGCGGGCAAACACGGAACGCCCCCATGTTTGCCCGAAGTGCAAGACTCCCCGATGGGATCAGCCGAAGCTGTATTCACGCAGCAAGGCGGAATAGTGGTGCAAACGCACCAGCACCTAAAACGTCGATTTCGGTTGAAGCCACCGGGGATGCGGAGTAGAATAAGCGGCGCGGGGCTTGACAGGTGCCAAGCCCCGCAACCACCCCGAAGAGATCAATCGCGATTACCGCGAGAAACCGGTTCCAGCGCCCGTCGCCGCTACATATTGCCGCCGACTGTGCTGAAACCAGAAATGCGGAGACTGTCCCAGCCACGCAGCGTGCATGACCAGCCCTCCTTGAATTGGTGCATCTCGCGAACCGCCGACCAAAGCAAGATCGCGACTGCACTAGGACGATTGGATGAGGCTGAACAGCGACCCGTCAGACTGCCTCGGTGGTCTGACGGGTTTTGCGTTTACGGTATGTAGGGCATGTCTCATCTTCCTTGGATCGTGCTGGGAGGCCGATTCATCCTGCTTCCGACGCTCCGTCTCCGGGGGTTTTCAGCGCGAACTTGCTGACCATCCCCTTGGTTCCCTTGAGCCGCGTTTTGGTGAAGTGGTTGGAGTGAGTCTTGTAAACAACCTGCTTAATCGCCTCCAGCGAGCAACCGGTCTCTTTCTCAAGTGTGTTGATTGAAGCAGGCGAGTGGTCTTCAAGGTACTGGCAAACGCGGCGAAAGGTCGTCCTTCGCGCAACGACCATCACCGGGCGGTTAGACTTATTGCGTTGCCCGTCCTCTTCCCGCGGCCTCAAGGCCAACGACACCGCTCGTCGCGTTTCCTCATCCATTTCGGTGAGGGATTCGCGGAGGGCCTTCAGTCGCCCCAACTTTTCTTCGGTTGCCGCGATTAAGCTGTCGAGTTCGGCCAAGTCGATATCTTTTGCCATCGCCTACTCTCTCGTGTGGTCAGCAGTCTCACGGCACACTATCCGCGTCAGGGTAAGAACACAAGAGACATTACCCGGAATCTTCTTTGCGGGGGTAATATCAGGTTCTGCGGTCGCCGGCCGGGTAATAAACTGAGTCAGTATTAACTCAGTTTACCTTGGCCTTGCAGTCCCGCGTCTGCTATCTTTAACAGCGACAACTTGGGTAGTTGTTGCTCGCCGCCGAACCCTCGAAGCGTGACCCTCGAATCTCGGCGCAGGCGAACGACAAACGCAACTCCCCCGCGAAACGGGGGAGGTATCGGCGTTTGCGCGTCGTTCCTGCGCCGTTGGGTGTCACGCCCCAGAGGGTCCGGGTCGGCCGCAGGGTCGGTACTCTCCCTCTCGCACGCGGGGCCAGCCATGCTCGTCCACGTCTCTTGCGCTCATTGTCAGCAGCCGTATCGCGTCGACGAAACGAAGCTGGGGCGAGACGCTCCCTGCAAGAAATGCGGTAAGACCTTTCGTGTCGAAGCCCCGCGTCCGCCTGAACCGCTGCTGAAGAAACCGAAAGCGGTTGAGCCGACGCCGATTGAAGAATGGGTGGAAGACCCGCCGGTTGTCACTACCCAGCGTCCCAGCCGGGTTGGCCTGAGAATCTGCTACGTCGGACTGTTCTTCCTGCTTCTCTCATTACCAGCGGTCTGGGCCACCAGCTATTCCACGGGAGCAGGGCACAGCATGCGCATGACGAGTCACGGCTGGTGGATGACCATTCCCGTCTTGGTGTTGCTGGGGACGGTCATCAGTGAGCGGAAGTCAGCAGAGAAGATGGAGCAGCGAACCAAGGTGGCGGGGACGTGTTGCGTGCTGATCTTCCTGTACGCAGCCTCTACGCTGTTCTCAACAATGTCCGTCGGTCAATCGACCGTCCAGTCACCGTTTGGAAACTTCAGCGCCGGGATCAAACCGGGGCCGGGGATTCTCTTCGCGATGCTGGGAGCAGGAATCTGTATGGTCGGGCAGACGATCCTGCTGCAACCGCACCTGCTGAAGCCGCCGCAGGTCAAGAGTCCTGCCGAGTCGAAGGCAGACTGACCGCCGTCTGACACTGCCAAACGGCGGGAACCGGCGAACAGCCGCCGCTCTTGTAAATTTCGGCCCTCGTCCCGATTATTTGTGCAGACCGACGATTAAATGTGCAGGGGCCGTTATTTGTGCAAAGCCGGGTGAGGGTGCTTCTGGCCTTTCTGTCTTTGGATCCCAAAGCAAAGACAAAAAGGCACCCTCACCCCCGGCCCCTCTCCCGCCCAAGGCGGCGGGCGAGGGGAGAAAGGCCTGCCGCTTCCACGCCGACAGCGTCCAATGCCGGTCGCTGGTGGCTTGGACGGCACTTCTCGGAATGTCCAGCGGTTCGATCAGAGCCTGCACTTCGGCGACGGTTAACGCCGCATGAAGCGAGTCGCGGAAGAGCATCTGCTGATGAGCGTTGTCGTTGCCGGCGTATTGCCGGACCAGCGCGTCGACTGTGGCCGCATCATCGGGACGGAACAGATCGCGGACGAACAATAGACCGCCCGGTTTCAGAATTCGCCAGCATTCCGACAGCACGCCCGCCGGCTGGGGGATGTGATGCACGATGCTGTTCGACATCACCAGGTCGAACGAACCCGCCGCTTCGGGCGGTGCTTTGCAGTCCCGCAGCACCGACTCGATGCGGTCGCGGTATCCGGCCCGCTCGACGTTGCGGCGGGCGAGTTCGAGCATCGACGGCGCAGCGTCCGCCGCCATCACGCTTCCGGTCCAACCTTGCTGCAGCAACTCGATGGGAATCAGCGCCGTCCCGGTTCCGGCGTCGAATGCCGTCGGGGCAGATTCGTTCGGTGTCCGTCCCGCGCACCAGACTGAAAGCACGTCGGCGACGAACACCCGGTTGACGTGCGAATGATCCATCGCATCGTAGTCCGCGGCGTCGGACTCGGCGTCCATCACTTCCGGCTCGAGCACTCGCGGCAGCATGACAGTTTCCCAATCAACAACCATCCGCGGCGGATGGCAAGCCCGTCGTCAGGCTCAGACAACGATGTTCGAATTGCTACGCGAACCGCAAGGCGGGAACAATTTCGGCGCGGGCCGCCTGCCACGCGGGGGCGATGCCGGCCAACAGGCCCACGAGGGCCGAAGCG
Organism: Planctomycetaceae bacterium; assembly: GCA_034439795.1. Taxonomy (GTDB): domain Bacteria; phylum Planctomycetota; class Planctomycetia; order Planctomycetales; family Planctomycetaceae; genus DSVQ01. The sequence goes on from JAWXBB010000591.1 coordinate 13,701, forward strand.
GCCAGCCCCATCACCGCCAGCGACACGGACGGCAGGAACGCAATCAGAATCCCTTCCGTCCCCAGCGCGAGGCTGGAAGTTTGCAGGATCGCCAACGCGGTTCCGGTGCCGAGCATTCCGCCGATCAGGCTGACCACCAGACTCTCGCCGATGATGAACGCAAAAATGTGCCAGCCGGTGAAGCCGATGGTTTGCAGCACGGCATGTTCGCGGATACGGTCCTGCACGCCCATTACAGTCGTGGTGGCGACCAGGCCGAGCACCATGAGGACGCAAGCCAGTCCGAGGTACCGCGTAAATCCCACCAATTCGACGAGGTCGCCGACCGTCTTCGCCTGGAAGGCGCCCTTGGTCCGCGTATTGGTGCCGACTGGCCCCGCGCGATAGAGATCGTCGATTAGTTTGCACGTCGCCTGGGCATTCGCGGACTCGTCCAGCAGCACCTCCATTTGCGTCGCCGTCCCCACGGAGTTCAGGCCACGGGTCCGTTGCAGGAATTCGAGGTGCGTGTAGATCATGCTTTCCTCGGTCGGCAGGGGCGATTGAAAGATGCCGGCGACCGTGACGGTCAGCGCACCGATCGAGAACTTTTGCCCGACGGACAGCTTCCGCCGCTGGGCGACGGCCCGGCCCACCAGCGCCGCATCGCGCTGCCGCTCGAATTGCGACCAATCGCCCTCTTGCAGCACGATCGGCCGCACGCTGCGGAGCTTCTCCGCGGGCAATCCATTGAAGACCACCACGTCCAGGCTGGCCCGGCAGTTGTTCATGAAAACCTTGATGGGGACCGCGTCTTTCACTCCCGGCAGCTTGCTGATGCGGAGCGCGTAGTCCTCGGGCAGTTTGCTCGTGCTGGGACAGAACCGGTTCGCCTGAAAGACGATCAGCGAGCGATCCTGTTGCTGGTCGTCGAGCAGCCGATCCAGGCCCTCCTGCACGGCTCCCACGAACGAGAACACGAACATCGCCACGGCCGTCCCGCTGACGGTGAGCAACGTCCGCGTGCGATGCCGCCATAGCGTTTTCAGCACGTAGGGAATGAAGCGCAGCATGGCTCAATTCCCTCCCGAAGCGGCGAGCGACATCGTGGGTTGCGACTCGACGAACACGCCCTTCTCCAACCGCAACCGGCGCGTGGCGATCAGGGCGGCGTTCGGATCGTGCGTGACCATCAGCAGCGTCATCCCCAGCTCGGTATTGAGGCGTTGGAGCAGTTCGAGAATCTGCTCGGATGTCTCGGCATCGAGATCGCCCGTCGGCTCGTCCGCCACGACGATCGTCGGATTCGCGACGATGGCCCGCGCGATGCCGACCCGCTGCTCCTGTCCGCCCGATAACTGCCGCGGATAGTGGTCGGCCCGATCCGTCAACGAGACCGCTTCCAGCGCGATATTGACCCGCTTCGCCCGGTCGCGGGACGACAGCCCCAACAGCAGCAGCGGCAACTCGATGTTTTCGTAGGCCGTCAGCACCGGCACGAGGTTGTGCATCTGAAAGATGTAACCGACGTTCTCGGCCCGCCACCGGGCGAGCCGCGTGCGCGAGAACTGCGTGATGATTTCGCCGTCGACGAGAATCTGTCCGGAAGTCGGCCGGTCGATGCCCGCGATCAGGTTCAGCAGCGTGCTCTTGCCCGAGCCGCTGGCCCCCATCAGCGACACGAACTCGCCGCGCTCGACCGTCATGTCCGCATTCTTGAGGGGCGCGATCTTCTGGTCGCCCTTGATGTATTCTTTGGTGATCTGCTGGACTTCGACGAGGGACATGTTCGACTCCTGTGCGATCAGTGTTCCGGACGCTTTAAGCGTCCGGGACACTTGGCTTACTCGTTCGCGCCGTAGCGCGGAATGTGCGACGACTTGATCGGGCCGGCGTCCGTCGGGGAATTGATCGCGGAGTCGCGTCCCAACGTCGGATCGTTCCCCGTGACGCGAATCCGTTCGCCATCGACCAGGGATTCGCGGTCCCCCGCGATCAACCGGTCGCCGACGTTCAGGCCGGTGATGATTTCCAACTGACCGTCCGCCGTGGCCGAGCCGACGGTCACTCGTCGGAGTTTCGCCGTTCCGGAGGCTTGGTCGGCGAGCCAGACCGTCGCGTCGCTGCCCGATCCTTGGATGACTTCACGCGGAGCCAGCAATCGGAGCGGCGGGGTGCTGCCCTCGACATTCGGCCGCGGCGGCGCGAGAAACGTGACCTGCACGAGCATGTCGGGCTTGAGCACCGCGGGCGGGTCGTCGATGGTCAACTTGACCTGCAGCGTGTTTTTCTGGATGTCCGTCAAGGCTGTGGCGAACAGCACGCGGCCCGTCAGCGGCGTCGGGCTGGCCGGCGTTTCGATCCGCACGGCCTGGCCGGAAATGACTTGCGGCACGTCATCCAACCGCACGTCGGCCCGGACCTGCAAACTCTGAGGATCGTACATCGTCACGACCGTGCTGGCGTCGTAGGCGGCGGCCTGATTGATGCCCATCAGCCGGCTGCCCGGTTTCGCCACCAGCGCCAGCACGTGGCCGGCGGTCTTGGCTTTCACTTCCGTCCGTTCGAGCCTGAGACGGGCGGCATCACGCGCCGCCCGCGCCTGTTGCACCTGAGCTTCCGAGGCCTGCACTTGGGCCTGCGTTTCGGCAAGTTGCCGGGTTTCATCGACCTTGAGTTCCAACTGTCGGCGCAAGACATCGCGGCGTTTCGCCAAGGCCTGCCGTTCGCGCTCCAGCGACAGGGTCTGCTGCCGGTACTCGTCCAGTTGGGCCAGTGCCGTCTCCAGATCGCTTTTGGCCCGCTGGACCGTGATGGCCGGCACGGAATCGCGCGACTTGGTTTTGCTGGCGACGTCTTGCTCGGAGAATTCGCGACGCGCCTCGGCGGCCCGGACGAGCGATGGCAGGCGTGCGAGCTCCGTCTCGACTTTCGTCAAGGTCGCCTCGGCATCGGCAAGCGCCGCTTGCAGAGAGATCGGTTCATCGAACAGCGTCTTGGCCGCCGTCATCGCCGCCCGAGCCGACAACAATTCGGCCTCGCGCAGGCGGACATCGGCGTCGGCCCGTTCCAATTCAATCTCGGCGTCGCGGCGGACGAGCCGGGCGACCACCTCGCCGGCCTCCACGACTTGTCCCTCGACGACGAGCATTTCCTCGACGATGCCCTCCGTCAGGGCGGAGACGACGACGGCTTGCGGACGGGGTTCGACCCAGCCCGCCGCTTGAAACAGCGGCGTGTCGGCGGCCACGACTTCCGACCGGCTGGCCATCACCGACACCACTGTAACGCCCTTCGCCGGCCACAGGCTGTCGCGCAACGACCAGCCCAGCACTCCGGCGAAGCCGCTGAGGATGACCGCGGGGGCGAAGTAGCGCGTCCAGAAATTGCGTCGCCGGCGAACGACGTGCCCCGCCGCGCGCGGGGCACGCTCGATCGCCAATTCCTGAAGATTCACCGGCGTCGTCATGAGACCAGCCCCTGCCAAGGATCTGCAAGACATTGATTCTCGTTTTGCCCCCTCTCCCGGCGCTTCGCTGGGAGAGGGTCGGGGTGAGGGTGCTTCTGTTTTGATTTCGTTTCGTCCAAGAACCAAAGCCAAAGGCGCCCTAACCCTAACCCTCTCCCACCGAAGCGGCGGGAGAGGGGACCGGAGGGAATTCCTGACCTCTTCCTTGGGCTATTTCGTTTCGGGCACGACGAACACGCCGCTCGCCAGCACCGTGAGATTTCCCGCTTCGTCGCGCTTGGCTTTGCCCTTCACGACGACGGTTTGCAGCTCCTTCACGCCCAAGAGTTGGCGGGCGTCTTGTTCGACCGTGCCGCCAGCCGTGTCAACGATCTTGATCATCGCGCTGTTCTTGGGAAGCTGATCGGTGGAGCAGCAATAATCCCAGGGCGTGGGACAGCCCTCACTCGGATGGCAGGGGGCGACCTTGGGATCGACGATGGTGAACGCGGCCCGACCGTCGACCCACGGATTCGCGCCGCCCCCGATGCGTCCCAGAATGGTCACGTCCACTCCGTCTTCGGCCGATCCCCGCACGTCGGCAACGGGCTTGGCATCGGCCGGCTGTTCGTGCAACAGCACAGAGGCACTTGCGACCGACGGTGTCGCGCTCGTCGTCTGGGGAGCCGGCCCGGTCGCCGACTGCCCGCAGCCGACCGCCACAACGGCCAAGGCCAGACTCACGAATGCAGTCCAGGTTCCCTTCGACATCGTCACTTCCTTCGGTTGAATGTGAGAATCAGATGGCCTTGAGACCATCCACCACGGGCATCCGCAAGGCCCGCCAAGCGGGTGGGAGCGAACCCAGCACGCCGATCGCCAGCCCCGTCGACAACCCGTACAACAACGACACGCTGTCCAAGCGCAGCATGAAAGCGCCCATCGTGAAGCGCACCGCCACACCGTTGAGCAACGGCAGCGCCACCGCTGCCGCGAGCAACGAACCGGCCGCGGCCAACAGCACGCCCTCCTGGACAATGCTGAGCGCGATCGCCCGTCGGGAGAAGCCCAGCGTTTGCAGCATCGCCAACTCGCGAACCCGACCGACCACGGCCCCGTACATCGTATTGAGGCCGGCAAACGCACCGGCCCCCGACACGAGCAGCACGATTAGCCACGCCACGTTGCGGACCGGGCCGTAATGCGTTTGCAGCGATGCGTAGTAATCCACTTCGGGCGTCGCCTCCCATTCGAGATCGACGCGCTCTTTGCAGAACTCGCCGACATCGGCGAGCCCCTTCGGTTCGCTGACGGCGACCGCGACCAGGCTCAAATCCTGCCGCTTCATCGCCTGTTGCAGGTCATCGACGAGGCACCAGATCTCCGATTCAAACGCCGCACCCGCGGCGGCGAAGCGGCCGCTGATTTTCCAAGGGCGGCCTTCGATCCGCAGCGTGCGGCCGATCACCAGTTCGGCGGGGTCACACCCCAGCTTGGCCGCCGCGAGACGACCCACAATCGCTTCACCCGTGGTCGGCCAGGCCCCTTCGATCAGTTGAAACTGGCGACGGACCAGCGGAGCGGCCAGCGTGACCCCCCGCACGAGTCCCATCGCCGGTTCCTGGACCGATTCCGTCGTGATCTCCGTCCCCAGGTATAACTCGGGCGAGACGTGCTTCTGGCGATATCGCGTCTCCACACGGCCCAGACTGGCGGATAACACTCCCGCTCCCCGACCGGGAATCGTGGAGTTCTCGATGTTTTCGCTCGCACCCAGCGAATGGACCAGCATCACCAGCGGATCGCCGCTGACCGCGAGCGACGTTTCCAGCCCGCGGACGAACGCCACCACCAGGAACACCAGAAAGACCACCGTCCCGAGACCCAGCAGCGTGAGCGCACTGCGACCGGGCCGACGCAATAAATTGCGGACGCCGTAGTCCCAGGGAAGTGGTCGAAACGTCAACATGGTCGGCGATCAATCGGGGCGACAAATCGCCCAGGCTTCGGACCAGAAAAGATGTGCTTCGTCGCGGTGTGAATCCGCGCATCAGCCGATCTGGCGAGCGCGCCAATGTCGCGGAGATCTGACACCGCCGCCGGCAAGAGGCACGGGTGGAAACAGAGACCCGTGCGGCAGATCGCCGTGAATTAGACCTGCAACGTATGCAGCGCCCGATGCTGCGACCGTCCCGGTCGCAGCCGAGCAGCCGCCTCATGGCTCGCCAGACGTGCGGCGGCGAGCGCCAGTTCGAGCGGGGCAGCGACCTCGATGGCATCGACGCACCACGCCCCCGATCCGTCGGCAGAAATCGACACGCTGTCAACCAGGACCGCGCCATTGCAGATGCAGTCGCAGCGCTGGCCCGCGGGATTCGGCGGGCGGGGAGTGTCCGAATCCGTGACGCAGCGCGAGCAACGGGGGCACCCGCCGGCTGACACACCAGCCGCGTCGCCCGTCGCCATCCGCCCCATGCAATCGAAGGGGCAGGCCACGAGGGTTGTGAGCATCGACAAAACGAGCAGGAGCTGCCGCATTCCTCAACTCTATCGGTGAGCCGGCCCTTCATCAATCCCAGCTTTTGCGTGGTGCTCAGCAAGAAAAATCTTGCCTCTCCCTTGACGGAAGATGGCAACTTGATATTTTTGATTGATCTAAATTACTGTTTCGTAAAATAATAAAAACAATCACTGGAGATCCAATTGACTCAACATCGCCGCGGCTTCACGTTGATCGAACTGCTGGTTGTGATTGCGATTATCGCCATCCTGATCGCCCTGCTGCTGCCCGCCGTCCAGCAAGCGCGCGAGGCCGCGCGGCGGACGCAGTGCCGCAACAACCTCAAGCAGATCGGGCTGGCTCTCCACAACTACCTGGACGCCCATACCGTATTTCCGCCGAGCTACTGCGTAGTGCCTGGCGTCACGACCACCGTCGGCGGGCAATGGTCGATGTTCGCCCGCGTCTTGCCGTATCTGGATCAGGCGAACTTGCAGAACCTCGTCAACTGGAACGTCGCCTATTCGACGCAGGTCAATGTGGCGACAACGCGGGTCCCCGGTTACCTCTGCCCGAGCGACCCGAACGATGTGGTGCGGGTCAACCCGTCGACCGGCGTGCCGCGCGACTACCCGGCCAGCTACGTCGTCAACTTTGGGACGTGGAAGATTTACGATCCCGCGAACGGCTCGGGCAGCGACGGCGCGTTCTTCCCCAACAGCCGGATGCGCCCCGCGAACTTCACCGACGGCATGAGCAACACGCTGTGCGCCTCTGAAGCCAAGGCCTTTACGCCGTACCTTCGCAACACATCCACTGATCCCGGCGCTGCGGTTCCCACCAGTCCGTCGTTCGCCACGGGTCTGACGGGCGATGGCTGCTGCATCGGCGCTTCGCTGCAACTCAACACCGGCCACACCGAGTGGGCCGACGGACTCTGCCAGCAAAGCGGCTTCACCACGACCTTCGGCCCCAACGCGCGCATCCCGCATACCGTGGCCGGTGTGGAATACGACATCGACTTCGTCTCGTGGCGCGAAGGAACCACCGCCACGCGGGTCACCTACGCCGCATTGCCGGCGCGGAGCCATCACGAGGGGATCGTGCATGCCCTGCTGATGGACGGTTCCGTCCGGTCGGTCAGCGAGAACGTCGATCGCCAGGCCTGGCAACACCTGGGCACGCGGGCCGGCGGCGAAGTGATCGGCGAGTTCTAAGTCCCTTCGGGCAACCCTCTCCAGTGGTAAACTTTGCGGGTTGCTCCCATCGTGCCGCGTTGTCGGTTCGGGCTGTAACGGAGAAGCCTCCGGTGCCGAGAACAAGGAACGTGACGAAGTTTCCGCGTTCCCGACGAAGACGCCATGCTCCGGTCGTTGCTCGCCGTGCTGTTGCTATCCGCCAGCCTGCGGGCCGACGAGCCGGCTGAAGTGCCACCGGCCCCTGTCGCGGAGTCGAGCCTCACGCTGGAGGTGCTGGTCTCGATTGCCGAATCGACCAGCCCGAACCTGACCCAATCCGCCGCGGAGGTACAGGCCGCACGGGGGCGCGCCCATCAAGCCGGGCTGTACCCCAACCCGGTCGCGAGTGGCGGGGCGATGCAGTTGGGCGGACGGGACAGCCAATACTTCGCCCAACTCAGCCAGGAAATCGTCACCAGGCACAAGCTGCAACTCTCCGAAGCCGCCGCCTGCCGGGAAGTGTATCAGGCCGAATATCGGTTCGTCAGGACGCGGTTCGATCTGCTGACCGCCGTGCGGCAAGGCTACTACTCCGCGCTCGCCGGTCAGAAGCGGGTCGATATTCTGCGGCAGTTGGTGGGTGTGGCCACCAAGTCGCAAGCTTCCGCCTCGCGACTTCTGGAGGCGGGCGAAGGCACCCGCAGCGATTCGCTGCTGTTCCAGATCGAACTCGAAAAGGCGGAGGTCGCGCTTCAAAATGCTGAAGCCGTGCTGGCCGCCGCCCTGCGACAACTGACGGCGAGTCTCGGCTCGCCGGAGATGGAGTTGCAGCGCGTCGAAGGGGATCTGCGGGTCTCCCTGGTGCCCTTCGCCGAGCAGGTGGTCGTCGACGGCTACATTCCCTACAACGCCGAAATCTCGGTGGCCGAGCAGGAAGTGGACCGCAACCGGTTGCTCTTGAAGCGGGCTCAGGTGGAGCCGTTTCCGAACATCACCGTGAATGCCGGGTATATGCGGCAATACACGGCGATTGAGAACATCGCGATTGTGAACCTGTCCGCGCCGCTTCCGCTCTGGAACAAGAACCAGGGCAACATCAGCGCCGCCACGGCGAATGTGACCAAGGCCTCGGCGAACGTCGCCACGGTCCGCAACAACATCGCCCGGCAGATGGCCGATGCCCGCGGCCGCTACCGGGCCGCCGACCAACTCGTGCTGCGCTACGAGGAAAAGATCATCCCGCTGGCCCGCGAGAGCGTGCAGGTGATCCAGGAAGCCTTCGATCAGGGACAGTTCGACTTCCTGCGGCTGCTGCAGGCCCAGCGGGCGTTGATCGAATCGCAGTTGGGCTACATCAGCGCGCTGGAGACCCGCTGGATGACCGCCGCGGAATTGGCGGGGCTGGCGCAGGTCGACGTATTCCCGTGAACATCTCGGTGACCGCAACCGGTCTTGTCGAGTGGCAATTAAGCCTCCGCGGGTGAGTCGGTCGATTGCTGCGGATCAAACAGCGAGAAGGACAGCCATGGTTCGGTGAGACGGAACCGGTAATCCTCCGTGGGCTTGACCGCCGGGGCGGCGACCGGTGTCGCGAGCTGCATCAACTGCTGGCCGCCCACACCACGGTCTGTCGCCGGTCGTGGTCGGACAGCGTCTAACTTCGGCTTGAACTTCAACGAGCCGGCTTCCACCACGTCGAGCAGATGCACGACGGCCGTCGCCGCGCGGGACTGCTGCGGAGTCCCATTGTCGGTGACGGTGATCTGCAAGTTGAACGTCGGATTCACGTCGAAGTTGATCGCTGCCGAACTGCTCACGGTGAGCTGGCCGGTCGCGGCGTTGATGGCGAAGGCGTTGCTCGTGTTGCTTCCGGTGATGCTGTACGTCAGCGTCTGACCGGCGTCCGGGTCCATGGCGCTGCAGAAACCGGTGCAGCAAGTGGTGGTAGACGCCCGCAACGAACGGCAGCAAGCGTCGGAAGCCGCTCAAAATCCGCTGGTTTTTCCGACTGTTGCGATTTCCCGCGAAACTTTGCGGGAGATTCGACTGGGCGGTACTGGATTCGATACTCCCCACTTTCGTAGCTTGAAAACCAACAAATCGCCACAAGGCGGCGCAGATTCCGGCGCACTGGCTGCGCCGGCTGCCGTTCTGACCGATGCCGAGCGCCACCACGATGACGCCGTCGCCGATCCGTTGCTGACGCGGTTTCTAGCCGCTTGGGATCGTCTGAGCGACGCGGATCGAGGGAAGATCGTCGCGGACGCCGAACGCCGGGCGGAAGCCCTTAGCGGCGATGGAATCGCTCCACAATGATGTCGGCGCGATCACTGGATCGTGACTGTCCCTTGGCCAGTGAGGGTCACGGTCTTCCCGTTGACGACATACTTGAAGGATTGGGAACCACTGGGGACTGTGGCCGTGAGTGTCACCGGGGCCAGATTGGCGACGGTGTAGCCGGTCAAAATGACCGTGTTCGTGCCGGTCGTCACCATGTTGATGTTGAACGGGTAGCTGTAGGTGACGCCGTTGTACGTGCGGAAGAGCCGTCCCGCTCCGCTGGCCTGCCCGCTGCTCGATACAAAGCAACTCGCCGAAACATTGATGCCACCGTTCAGAGTGCCGGAGACGGAAATCGACGCCGGCACAGCGGCGAAAGCCGCTGCCGACGCCAACAGGGAGAGCGTCGTGACGAGGGCGAGGGCGTGAAGGCGATTCATGAGGCCATTTTCCGACGAGGAGAGAACTGAACTCCCGTGATGAGAACATCTCACGACGGGTCTCAACACCGGAACCGCCGCATCTCATGTGCCGCCGTCCATCGCTACGAAAGAATGCACTTAGGTGTTTGGTGTGAGGGACTTACCTTCCCTCGTCCCCGCGCGATGCACATTCTGCGAAATCGCACATATGTACTTAATCACTGCGGAAACTTGCTTCATGGGAGGTGGTTTCTTGCCGCATGGGATCGTCTAAGCGACACCGAACGCCAGACAGTTGTCACCGATGCTGAACGCCGGGTGTAATAACTTAGAAATGGCGAGCGCTTCCGTCGGAATCCCGTGGGCCTTCGCTCGGAATGTGCGGAAGACGCTTCGCTGCCCGGTCTGGTGCTGGTGTCCGTCGCTTGAATTCACCGATGGCGGGCGGGTGCTGCTCAGTGCGTTCAGGGACGCGACAGGTGCCATCCAGCCCACAAGTTTCTGTCCCACTGTCCGCCGTTCTGCGACCCTGGCCAATTTGATGCGCGGTTCCGCAGAACCATGCAGATTGACCGGGGGCCGGTGCGCGACTCCAGTACCCAGGGGGTCGCCGAAACGCCAGTCGCACCCTCCGTGAAACTCGGAACAGGTTTCCGACGAAGTTACCAATCTCTCGACGGCGATCGGCAGCGTCGTCTGGAAGTCGGGTTCCCCACGCCCATCACAGAACCCGTTTGGGCCGGGCTGGTGTCATCGTCTCCGGCGTGGCAGTAGTGCGTCCGGCTGATGTGACACGGCGCTGACCCATCGCCGAGCTGAGGGGGTACGTTCAGCGGGCCAGCAGGGATCGCGATTCGCGAAGTCTTCGTGGCCGATTAACCGGGGGGGTGATGCCCCCACGCTGGCGTCGCTAATTATGTAGCTACGGTACGGGAAATTTTTCTGGGAATGGGGGCCCCAAAGTCATCAAGCACCGATGAGCAACTTCCCAGTCAAGATGCCGCATAGATGCTCACCCCTTCACCGGGGTAGCTGTCGTAAACGTGCTGATACACCGTGTCGCATTTCTGCTGGTAAAGTTCGGGCGTGAAGGCACGGGGCAGGTCGTCCAAGATCGTCTTCACGGTGGAATACACGTCGGCACGGGCACGCTGTTTTTTCCGCCAGTCCAAGACCAGCTTGGCTTCCTTGAGCGTTTGCAGCACCTTGCGGGCGACCGTCTTCACTTGTTTGCGCTCCGCAGCCGAGATGTCCAGTTCCGGCTTCATCAGGATGTCGAACACCGCCAGTTCTTCCTCAGAAAGCTGTTCGGCAACGCCCCGTCGGTCCTCTTCGTTCAGTTCCTTCGTGAACGCCATCAGCTTGGCGAAGAACGATTCGACATCCAGCCCCTTGTTGTACTCTTCGATCAGCTTCTTGAATTTCTCCAGCAAGTCCAAGCGGGTCTTGTTGAGCTTCACCATCAGCGACAGCTTCCGACTGATTGCCGCTTTCAGCTTCTCGGCTTCCGTGTGCTTGCGTCCCTTGGAGAAGTGGGCCTTCAAGGCATCGAAGTCAATCTGGCTTAGGTCGATCAGCGACGATTCTTCGGTCGCATGGATGACGTAGCCGACCGTGGCAATCGACTCGTCCAGCAACTCCCCGACCTTTTCCATCAGGTCGTCGATGTTGGCCTCTTCGGTGAATGACCGAATCTTCTCCGCCAGCACGGCCAGACACGTTTTGATCGGAGCGAACCCGTTGGCCTTCGGATCGGGCAGAATCGCCTTGTAGAGCCGGACGACTTGACCCACCAGCGTGATGAACTGCTTCTTGAGGTCGTCGTTCAGGATGATCTTCTCCACCCGATCATCGACGGCGGCGACCGCTTCCTTATCGACCAAATGAGCGGCGGCATCATCCAAGTACGCCACCTTCTGGAAACCGCCCGCCCCCAGAATCGGTTGCAGGTCAACGCCCCGTTCGTCACAGAACGCCGTGGCTTCGGCAATCGCCGCCTCTAACTCGGCAACCAGTTCCTCTTTCTTCTGAATGGGGCATTCGCCAAGCTTCACGCCGCCACCGGATGCGGAACCGTAGATCGCCAACGCCTTCTGCAAGTCCCGGAAGACGCCGACGTAATCCACGATCAAGCCGTTGTTCTTCTCCCCGAAGACCCGGTTCGCCCGTGCAATCGTCTGCATGAGCGTGTGGTTCTTCATCGGCTTGTCGAGATAGATCGCCGAAACGCACGGGGCATCGAACCCAGTTAGCCACATCGCACAGACGAAGACCAGCCGGAACGGATCGTCGGCCTTCTTGAACTTCGTCTCCAAGTCCTCTTTGACCATCCGCAGCCGATGAGGCGTGATGTCGAACCCCTTCTCCTTGAAGTAATCGACTTCGTTCTGCTGCTGTGAGACCACGACCGCCATGTCGGTCGTCTCCATGTACTGAATGCGGGCTTCCAACGCTGGCCTGTTCAGGTCATCGCTCACGGCCAGCTTGGCTTTCAGATCGGCCAGATACGCTCCCCAATGCTTCTTGACCTTGTCGTGCATCTTGACGGCGGTCAGCTTGTCGATGCAGATCACCATCCCCTTGCCGCCCTGTTCTCTCCCCAGAAAATGGGCCACCAAGTCTTCGGCGACCTTCTCCAGCCGGTCGTCACGGGTAATCAGGTGATATTCACGGGCGAACTCTCGCTCCAGCTTCTGTTCCTGTTCCTCATTCAATTCGGCGGCTTCGATCAAGGCGTCCAAGTCGTCCTTGAAATGCTCGTTCGCCAGTTGCAGTTCGGGAATGCGGTTTTCGTAGAACAGCGGAACCGTCGCCCCGTCTTCGATGGACTGGCGGAAGTTGTAGATCGAAACGTAATCGCCGAAGACTTCCTTGGTCTTCTCTTCCCCAGCCATCAGCGGCGTTCCGGTGAACCCGATGAAGGCGGCGTTCGGCAGGGCGTTCCGCATGTTGAGGGCCAGCGTGTCGTATTGCGACCGGTGAGCTTCGTCGGTCATCACGATGATGTCGCTGCGATCCGACAGCTTGGGGTACTTCTGCCCCTTCTTCGTGCCGAACTTCTGAATTCAGCGTGAATACGAACCGATGGTCTTCGGTCAGCAGTTGCCGCAGATGCTCCCCGCTGTCGGCCTGGCATTCTTCGGTGGTGACGCCGCAGTTGCTGAAGCTGCCGTAAATCTGGTTGTCGAGTTCTTCCCGGTCGGTGATGACCAAGAACGTCCAGTTGCCGGGAATCTTTCGCAGCACCTTCTGGGAGAAGAACGCCATCGACAGCGACTTGCCGCTCCCTTGCGTGTGCCAGAAGACCCCCAGCCGTCCTTGGTTGGCCTTGATCTTGTGCAGAGCGGCGACAGCATTGTTCACACCCAGAAACTGGTGGTTCTTGGCCGTGACCTTGACCAGCCCACCCTTCGATTCATCGAAGAGGCTGAAGTTCTCTACCAAGTCCAGAAACCGAGCTTTGTCGCACGTTCCCCGGATGACGGTCTCCAGCGAAATGCCGCCCTGTTCCCCTTCCGTGTTGATCCGTTTCCAGTCGGCGAAGTGTTCCCAGCCCGCCGTCATGCTGCCGATCTTCGCCTGTCCGCCGTTCGACAGAATGATGACTGCGTTAAACCAGAACAGTTGCGGAATGGTGCCCTTGTAATCTTTCAGGTTGTGCTTGAAGGCGTGTTCCAGCTTGCCGTGGGACTTCTTGAGTTCGACGAACAGCAGCGGCAGCCCGTTGACGAAGCCGATCAGATCGGCCCGCCGTTTGTAGATCGGGCCGGAAACCCAGAACTGCGACACCAAGGAGAAGTCATTGTTGGTCGGGTCGGTCCAGTCGATGACGCGGAGGGTCTCGTCCACCTCTTCGCCATCGTCGTTCTGAAAGGTGACCTTCACGCCGTCTTTCAGCAACCGGTAAACGTCCCGGTTGGCGTTGGCCAAGCCCATCGCACTGCGATCCCTGGCCAGTTCATCGACCGCCAGTTGAATGGCATCGGCCGGGACGCCGGAGTTCAGCTTTGCCAACGCCGCCTTGAGACGGGGCCAGAGAATAACATCGCTGGTGGTCTCCCGGCCGAATGTGGCGTCTGGCCCGCCGACTTTCTCTCCGAAGCCGTTCGCCGTGCTGTAACCCAACTCGGCAAACAGGGCGATGGCCGGTTGTTCGACCAAGGCGTCTTCGGAATAGTCGGCGGACATGGATGTGGCCAGTTGAGTAGTTGTCATTTCACTTTGACGTTTTCCCACCACTCATTCACACGGACACCAATAAAACCACTTGCGATAGACGAAAGCAAGAAAAAGAAAAGCAGCCACACATGATTTGCAAACCAGTACCTAACTGGTGACATCACTCGCTTCCATTTGGCATCGCTACCCGGATGAATTTCGTAAGCCGCTCCGCCATCAGACGCAATCGTCGGAACAAGAAGGCCGTCACGAACGAAGTCACTGAAAATCAAATAGGCAGTTCGATCATCCAGCCCCAGAGTTTCAGGGTCATTGTTTCGTCCTGTAAGAACTGACCATCGCCACCAATCGACTTTGCGGTCCTTGCGGGCGTACATCCACTTGGCGGCCGCGGTAAACTGCTTCGAGTAGTCGCTCATCAACGCTCCCTTCAGACATTGACTAACACGCCATTGTGAAGCCACTTCGACCGGCAGAACAACGCACCGCAATAATTTCCTCAAGGTTCAGCACCATTCCGTTGGCATTCTCCCACTTCCCCGAATCGTGACTGTGTGCGAACACATCCAGACACGGACTGACCAAGGCGTTACTGACAACACAGACGCGGTACGAACTCTGATGTTCTTTCATCGCCCTATACTCGTTGGGAGTCAGTTCGACCACAATTTGACTCCCCGACAGTCCCTTAACCTCCAAGCGTAGATGCCGCTTGCTCAAGCTGGCATTCAAGTCCCACCCGATGTTGTCTCGCTCGACAGATCGAACGTCATATCCCAAACCATCGAAATGCTTGATCGTAGTTTCAACTGCGATGGTTTCAACCCGCTGACGAAGCAGCGGATCAGGCTGATTGGCCGGTCTCGCAGGGCCTGCCGTCGTTGGCAGCCTGCGAGAAGCAACATAGGCCAGTACATTTTCTCGAATCTGCGCATTGTCCTTTCGGTTAGCCGCATACCACACAGATGCCCGACCAAATCCACCTTGTCGCATCTGCGGAATCGAAAAGTTTCGCTCATCTGGCGGCAAGAGAACGGCGTTCTCGGACTGAGCGGTGACGAAGTATCCGCAATCAGTGTCTTGGTGGCGTCGAACTGCACCAACCGGAGGCGGCTGCCATTCCCGAAAGACAGTGGCATCTCGATACCAACCGACGATGTACAAACCTCCCATCGGTGCGGTTGCGACCCAAACGACAAGTACCCCAGACTTGGACTTGTCGGACGCCCTTCCTCCGATGCGTAATAGATGGAGCTTGCGAAGGGGGTCATCCGCTCCTTGACCGGCCGGAGTTCCAAATCCGAAGACGCTCCCTTGAAATGGTTGGAAATTGAAGATTTCATGCCCGAAGCCATGCGTTGTCACATACGAACCGCCGCCGACTGGTTTGTCGGTGTTCGTGACGCCCTGATAACGGGACATCCACGTAATGCGGAAGAAGATCATCGGCACGGCGAATGGATCGGCGATGGTCATGCCGCCACCTCCAGCGACTCCCCGATGTCGATGTCCAGCGTTTCGACATCCAGTTGCCCGCTAATCAGCTTGGGCAACAGCAGGTCGAGGCTGTTGCGTAACTTGCGATTTCGCAATAGGGAGTTAGCGATTTGCTGGTGGAGTGGTTCAAGCAACGAGGCTGTGTGCATTAGGACTTCGCTAGAAGCAACAACGATTTTTAGCGTTCGGATATCCCGAAGATTTAGATGAGCCACGGTCGCACCAGATGACGCTCCCGAAAATACTGATTGGCAGCGATCATCGAGCAAAGTGCGAAGTAGATAATGCGGATTCATCAAGTCGGCGTTGGCTCGGATGAGGACGGTACGCTGTCCGAGACAGACCGTTTCACGCTCAGGGATGATGGCGACGTTGCCCACAGGTGCTTCTCTGGCAAGGATCAGGTCGCCCGTTTGTGGAATAGCACGTCGAGTCCACTTTTCGTATGTCGATTCGGAGACTCGCCGAACATTCTCCAGCAAAAGATGCCCGCGACCAATGTTTGGCGTTCGTATCGAAGGAAATCCCTCGTCTTGAAGCGGTGCCGTCTTGTGTTCGCTGTCGATGATCTCTACACAGACCTCATCGAGAGTAGCGATTCGCCACCCCTCAGGAATCCTCCCCAGCGGCGAATCGACGAACTTGGCGTTCTCGTGGCCGGGGAAGCGGAAGTGGACGAACCATTCCCGGTAGATCGCTTGGGCCATCTCCTCCAAGATCGCAACTCGCCGGGTGTTGTTCTTAATCAGGTCGCTATACGCCGACAGAATCCCGGCGATCTTGCGTTGGGTGGCAACACTCGGAATGCGGACCTTCACATCGCCGATTCGGGTTGGCGAAGTGTGGCGGACTTTCGTCCCGGTTGCCGCTGCTCGGATTTGTTGCCG
Organism: Planctomycetaceae bacterium; assembly: GCA_034439795.1. Lineage (GTDB taxonomy): Bacteria > Planctomycetota > Planctomycetia > Planctomycetales > Planctomycetaceae > DSVQ01. The sequence goes on from JAWXBB010000591.1 coordinate 30,071, forward strand.
AACTGACTGCGTGTTGAAAAGGAAGTACAGAAAGCAGATGTCGATTTCGTCGGGATGCCAGTCGGAAATCAACCCCAGCCGTTGATTGTGCAGAAAGCGATTGCTGCTTGGGATGATGGCCGAACTGCCAAGCAACCCTTCTGCTTGTTCGGTCATTGCGACGATCAGATCGCCTTTGTTCAGAACGTAATCTGACGGGATGTCTCCGATAAAAAACTTCTCTTTGTCCTTGAGCTTGAAGCCACCTTGATCGAAGAAGTTACCGGGAGTCAGGAGGATGTAGTCACCTTCCGCAGCAAAGAACTTGCCGTCAAAGGCGTACCCGTGCTTGACCTTGAATAAGCTGCCAAGCGTGCATTCCTTCCAGCCGGAGGGCAAAGGTGTCTTCACGTCGCCGTCTCCAGCAGCTTGGCCACGTTCTCCGCAATCCGGTCCTCCAATTCACGGGCTTCGCTGTTGAGGACTTCCAACTCCTCGTTCAGTTCCTCCAGCCGTTCGGCGAAATCGAAGTCGTCCGGTCCCTTGTCCGCGACGCCGACGTACCTGCCGGGGTTCAGACTCCACCCCTGTGCCTCAATCTCCTTGAGCGTGGCGACCTTGCACAGCCCGGCCACGTCGGCGTACTTCAGCTTCGGAAACGTGGCCTTCAGATGGGGTTCCGGGCCGGGATGCTCGTCATCGTCTTTGGCGACGAACTCCGGTTTCTCTCCCCGGTACAGCCGGACGATGTTGGCGATGTACTCGATTTGCTTCGGGCTGAACTTGCGGTGGGCACGGTCCATCTGCCGGAAGATGTGCCGGGCGTCGATGAATAATACCTTTTCCTTGCGGTCAGCCTTGGCCTTCCCCCGGTCCAGAAACCAGAGCGTGCAGGGGAGCGTGACCGTGTAGAACATGTTCGGCCCGATGGCGATCATCACATCGACCGCACGGGCTTGCAGCAGCTTCTGACGGATCGCCAATTCCGATTGCCGGGCATCGGAGGCACTGTTCGCCATGACGAACCCGGCTCGACCCTTGGCGTTCAGGGATGAATAGAACAGTTCGATCCACAGATAGTTGGCGTTGTCCGCCTTCGGCATTCCGAACGGAAAGCGGCCGACATCGTCCTTGATCTTCTCCTTGTCCACCTTGTCCACGTTGAACGGCGGATTGGCCATCACGAAGTCGAAGTTGCCGACGCAACTGTGCGGGTCTTCGTAGTAGCTATTGGCGTTGCGGATGTCGCCGGAGAGACCGTGAACGGCCAAGTTCATCTGGCAGAGTTGCCGGGGCTCGTCCACCCGTTCCTGGCCGTAGACGGAGATTTCGGTATCGGGAACCTTCTGGTGGGCCTTCACGAACTCGGCCGACTGAACGAACATGCCGCCGCTGCCGCACGCCGGATCATAGATTTTGCCGTGATACGGTTCAATGATTTCGACGATCAGCTTGACCAGACCGGTCGGCGTGAAGAACTCGCCCCCCTTCTGACCTTCGGCACGGGCGAAGTTCCCCAGAAAGTATTCGTAGATTTTGCCGAACGTGTCCCCTTCGGCATCGACTGGGATGGCGGACAGGTTCTTGAGCAAGGCCACCAGCGTGGCGTTTTCGATCTTGCTGTACGTCTTGGGGAGAACCCCCTTGAGTTCGTCGTTGTCGGCTTCCACGGCCTTCATGGCATCGTTGATCGCCTTGCCGATGTTCTCCCCCTCCGGCAATTGCAGCAGAGCGGAGAACCGGGCCTTGGGCGGGAGGAACATCACCCCCTTGGCCTGATAGTCTTCCTTGCCGATGGCCCGCCGACCTGTCGCCGCCTTCTTGGCGAACATGACGGCCAGTTCCTTCTCGGCTTGCGTGAACCGATGATCGGCATAGCGGAGAAAGATTAGCCCCAGCACGGGGACGGAGTATTCGGACGACTTCAGATTGCTGTTGGCCCGCAGTTCGTCCGCGGACGCCCACAAGCGTCGTTCGATTTCAGAATGGCCGTTCGCCATTGGAATGGGGTTCTTCTGGGGGGCAGCGACTCCTCATCCTTGGTTCCGATACAGCCGCCGTGCGACCAGAGGATAGTCTGCGGGACGACCGCAGCGGAAGTTCGCCGACGCTGGAGTTGGGGGATTTCTAACCGGTTGCCCTTGGCCAGAAATCAGAACGGCCCCTTGGGAACAGCGGATTTCGTCCTCGTGCGAAGGGTCGCAAAGTCTTTGCCCAGTTGCCAAGTCACCGGTCGCCGTGTTCGATCATCTTCCACACCAACCGATACGCAGTAAGCGCGTCGCGGTGTGATCGCGATTGCAGGACGAGGTCCGCGATAGCGATTCCGACCGCCTCGCAGCCGCCCAACCGTTCGACGGCGACCGCGACGACCGCTTCCACTTGAGCCGCAGGACAGCCAAGCCGGATGTGCTGGCCCATCGTGCGGACGATGCCGAACCGCTTCCGCAGACGGCGATCGCGCTCAGCGGTGTTAATGCAGTTGCGGCACCACGATTCCCGCTGTCCTTCACGCCGGCTGCGCCGCTTGAACCGGCTGATCGGCTGGGATGTGCCGCAGTGCGGACAGATGCGGTCTAAAGGGGGATCGCTGATGACGACGGCGGGAGGCATTGCATCTAACCCGAAGCGCGTGGGGAACACCTTTGGGTTTGTGCTCCAGTTTCCCTGTCGTGACGGAACCATAACCCGCCAAAGACTCCCAGAGCGAAACCGACAGCGATTGTACCACGCCCGGATGCCGCAGCATCGGCCCACTTCGACCTTGCGCTGCAACCGACAATGCGGCACAATACTCACCAGCGGGTGTTCGCCGGGGTTGCAAACCTTGCGGACCGAAGACAGGCCCACGGGGCGGCGACCCTCCAGTGTCCGCCCCGTCGGCCGACCCGCTCTGGAGGGATCACATCATGGACGACTCGACCGTCGAGTACGAGACCATTGACGACAAGCTGGAACGCATCGAACGAGTCTTAGCAAAGGCGCTCGCCGAGCAGCAACGCGGAAAGTCCTCAAAACCCCCGAAGCGAGTCGCCGAGCGTGCCGCGGCCGCGATCTGGGACTTGAATGAATTGCTACACCTGTCGGAGCGAGTAGAAAGGGCGCTCAAGGCAATTGCGACCACGCCGCCGACCGGAGATGCGGCTGGGGAAAGCTTTGGAAGTCGGATGGCCGCGGCCCGACGACTGTTGAAGAAGTTCAAGGGCCTGCCGCCTCGGCCCTCATTCACCGTGATGGTGTCAGGTCGCGAAGAGACGATCCCGCAGTTGGACGGTCAAGCTCGCTTGGCAACAGAACTGCACGACGAACCCTTTCCGGATTGGATCGCCTTAATACTGGCAGCAGTCCGAGCCATTCGGAATGACCTGAACTCCGCTCCCGACATCCGAACGCTTACTGAGGGCGCACGGTTGTCATTGACACGACTCCACAATGCGATCTTGCCCGTCTGCCTCGTGTTGAATTCATGCAAGGTGAGCGGCGTTTATCCGGGAAAGCTTCGTCTTTCGCCGGACAAAAGGCGCGATCTTCGTAAGCCGTTGGATGAGCTATTGCAGGTGCTGCGCCCGTTTCCGCGCCCGGCATCGTGCAGCAATTTCGGCCGGGGCGATCCTGAAAGCGAAGACTCGTGGAACCAACGACTCCGGGACGCTTACATGGGCGCGTTCGGAACACTGGTCCCGCCGGCCCCGCTGTACTCTCATCCGTGGCACAACCCGTTGGAAATGCTGTGGCTGACGGCGACAAACCTCCAAAGGGAGACGGCGACTAAACTCACGACTGAGACCGTGCAGAAGTCTGAGCAAGATGCGCTGTCGCTGCCTGAGGACTATTTCATCGACCTAAAGCAGGCCGCCGACCAATTGGCTGCGGCCTCCAATGGAGCGAATGCCGCGCCGCCGTCTGCAACGACTCCGAAACCCGCGACAACTGATCCCGGCAACGATTCAATACCAGTGGACATCGCGCAGGCCTTCAATGCCGCATTGGTGTCAGTGGTCAATTGGCTCCGAGAGCGATATCACCGCGGCGAATCGCGATTCCAGCACGCAGACCTGCAATCCCATCTTCAGGTCGCGGGACTTCCCGTGAATCTTTCGATGGGATTGCTACGGCATCTCGTCAACAGCATCGTGATCCATGAAATCCCCGCTCCCGTGGCTGGAACGGGTGACGGCAATCGTGTCGTCGTTACGACGGGAAAGCTGCTGCATCCCGGTGACGCCATTCCGGTATGGGGATATGAGACCCTGCCTGCGGTCCTTGATTTCCAGCAGGGAACGGCCACGAACTCCGTAGTCACCGAATACAGCTTCGGCCAATTGTTGACAGACCTGCGAAACTACGAAACCGAGAAACGTCGCGAAGCGGACCATGATGCGACTTCCCGTGAGCACGGAGCGCCGACGCCGGGAAGCAAGGCACTTCACTATCGGTTCTTGGCGATCGAGGCACAGAAACATGCTACGGCCGCATGGAAGCGTATCCCCAAGTCCCGCGGTGTTGACCTGCTGAAAACGATCTGCGACGGCAAGGGCATGCCGTTCGCGGTTGCTTCGCTGAAAAAGCTCTCGGCCGAGTCAGCGTTGTCGCGGGGGATGACGTCTTCAGACGTGGAGAACATATCCCTTGAATCGGTGGCTGAACTGCTGCGGACCGCTGCTTCTCGGCCCGCCTCGGTTAATGAAGTTCCCGTCGTGAACTCCCCTCCTCCTGTCGATCATCTTGAACCGAACGGAGTGACAGACAACGAATTGTGTGAGCGAGCCTGTGAGCCGCTGACGACTCTTCAGACGAACATCATTCGGTTCGTTTGGAAGCGGAAGCATTCAACGGGATTCAATACGCTCGCTGAGAACTGCTGGCCAAATGGCGTGGCGAGTGACGAGACCATCATCAAACGCCTGCGGGACATCGAGGGACGATGGGACGCTCGTGCAACACCAGACAAATGGTTTGGGTTGCTTGATCTTGAAATCAGTCCGGGAAAGCGAACAGTGAAGCTCGTCCGAAGCGGACAATCCGAAGGACAAAAATAGGGACAGCACTGTCCCCCGATTTGTCCGAGACTCTTGAGACACTGCCCTACGTTGTGAGTCATCCACTGACCCCGTAGGAGCAAGTGCCATGTCGAACGCCTCAACCCTGCCGGCTGCGTTACGCAGGCCCGCAACGACCCCGCTCAGTGAAAAGGCCGGGTGGTCGCTGTCCGACACCGCGGCGGCGGCGACGCTCAGTCCGCGTTCGATCCAGCGGGCGGTCAAAGCCGGCGAACTGCCGGTGGCACGTGTTGGTCGCCGGCTGTTGTTCTCGCCGCAGGCGGTGCGCGACTGGATCACCGACCGGCAATCGACCGCCGCCGAATGATTTGCCGCAACCGTCCCCTGCCTCGTAAGGGGTGCGGAGTTGCGCCCCCGTATCCACAAACGACGGCGGCCGTCGGTCCATCCCTGCGGTGGTGAGACAGCGGCCGCGCATCGAAAGTCAACGACATGGAGTCTACCAAATCCGGGCCGGAATGGCCCCATCGTGATGACCATCGGATTGAAAAATCGGACGGCGACACCACCCATCGCCCCGCTCGACAGGCCCTCAGTCAGCCGTCGATCACATCACCGCCAGCACCGGAATCCGCCCCACAACAATTACTGTTCCCCCCAACTCAGGAAGGGGGTGACGCATGACGCCTGTCGATCTGGTGCTGTCGCGGCTGAAGACTGCGAAGCGGAATGGCAAAGGGTGGTCTGCCTGCTGTCCCGCCCACGAGGATCGCAATCCATCGCTGTCGATCTGGCAAATGGACAACGGATCGGCCGCGGTGAAGTGTTTCGCCGGGTGCCCGAATGATGCCGTGTTGGCGGCGATCGGGCTGACGTGGCGGGACTTGAAGCCGCCGCCGGACGAACGCCCGCCGGGCTGTGCGACGAAACCCCGGAAGCCTAAGCCGAAACCGGGGGAATCGTCACCGTCGCCGCCTGCCGGGCCGTCGTTTGCCACGGCGGACGAGGCGGTCGCGGCTCTGGTGGACCGGCTGGGGCCGCTGGCGTGCGATCCCTGGCCTTACCATTCGACCGACGGTGAACTGGTCGGGATGGTCTGCCGCTGGGATCGGCCCGACGGCACGAAGACCATCAGGCCGGTATCGCTGATCGACGGTCGCTGGCGGCACGCCGGGATGCCGGAGCCGCGACCGCTGTATCGGTGGCCGGACCTGCTCGCCGATGAAGTCGTGTTCGTGTGCGAGGGGGAGAAGGCCGCGGACGCCGTGCGGTCGCTGGGGCTGGTGGCGACCACCAGTCCCCACGGAGCGAAGTCGGCCGACAAAACGGACTGGTCGCCGCTCGCCGGAAAGCAGGTCGTGATCCTGCCGGACAACGACGCCCCCGGTGTCCAGTACGCCGAGACGGTCGCCGCGTTGCTGCTGTCGTTGAACCCGCCGCCGCGGGTGCGGATCGTCACGTTGGATGGTTTACCCAATGCGGGCGATGCGTTCGATTGGATCGAGCAACGGGACGCGATCGACCCGGATCAACTCGCCGATCAATTGGTGACGCTGGCCGCCGCGACGCCGCTGTGTACGCCGGATGACGTTGCCGAGACGCCGGTGGGGTGGCAGCCGTTCCCGGTCGCTGTCCTGCCGGAGCCGCTGCGGGGCTTTGTGCTGGCCGCAGCACGGGCGATGCAGGTCGATCCATCCTACGTCGCGTTGCCGCTGCTGGCGGTCTGCGCGGCGGCGATCGGGAACTATCGCCGTATTCGATTGAAGCCGGGCTGGACGGAGCCGGCCTGCTTGTGGACGGCGATCGTGGGGGAGAGCGGGGACTGCAAGTCGGCCCCGCTGGACATCGCGTTCAAGGCGATGCGGTCGGTCCAGAAACTGCGACTGAAGGACTTCGCGGAGAAGCAACGGCAGTATGAGCAACGTCTCGCCGATTACGAGCGCGACTTGGCCAAATACAAGAGCGGCAAGATCACGGAGTTCCCGCAGGCCCCGGTCGAACCGACGCCGGAACGGCTGGTGATCGACAATACGACCACGGAAGCCGTCGCGGTCCTGTTGCAACAGAATCCCCGCGGCCTGCTGGTCGCCAAGGACGAGTTGTCGGGATGGCTGGCGAGTTTCGACCGCTACGCATCCGGCAAGGGGGGCGACGCCGCGGCATGGCTGGAAATGTTCGGGGGCCGGCAACTGGTGATCGACCGCAAGTCATCGAAACGGCCATTGTTCGTGCCGATGGCGCTCGTCTCCGTTGCCGGTTCGATTCAACGCGAAGTCCTGAAACGGTTGCTGAGCGTCGAACACCGGGAGAATGGACTCGCCGCCCGGTTGCTGTTCGCCGATCCGCCGAAGCGGGTGCGCCGCTGGACGGAAGCGGGGATCACGAGGGCCGCGGAGGAATCCATTGCCCGGCTGATCGACCGGCTAATGTCGCTGGAACCGCAGGTGGACGCGAACGGCGACCCGGAGCCGGTCCTCGTCGATCTGTCCGCTGAAGCGAAGCCGGTTTGGATCGACTTCTACAACGACCATGCCGAACAGCAGGCGACGCTGTCGGGCGAACTCGCCGCGGCGTGGAGCAAATTGCACGGCTACGCCGCCCGGCTGGCGCTCGTCCTGCATTTCGTCCGCTGGGCCGCCGAAGATCCGACCCTGCCGGCCATAGACGACGTGGACGTGGTGACATTGCGAGCGGCGATCACGTTGTCGCGGTGGTTCGGGAACGAGGCCAAACGCATCTACACGCTGTTGCACGAGACGGAAGATCAA
>JAWXBB010000592.1:0-4046 GCA_034439795.1 Planctomycetaceae bacterium
CCCGAGACGCATCCCGGTCTGCACGTTCGTCTCGTTGGAAACCGGCCGCGCGATCCCCTCGCGACGGCACGTCTCTCCCCTGCCCCGTCGCTTCCCGCAGGGCAGGGTGCGAACCCATGTCCGAAAGTATAACGGCGGCAGGGGGGCGCTGTCTCGCCGAAGCTGAACGCGATCTGAGTCGATTCCGGTGCCAGGATAAGGACGAGCATTGAGAGCCGGGCCGTGCCGGCCCGGTCTTCGGATTGTCCTCGACGCGGCAGTCACATTCGTCCGGGGCGACACGCCCCGGCTCCTTGAGAGGCTCACCGCGCGCTGTTCGTCGCTCAGAACCCCGTTCCGCTGGGCCGCGTCACCCCGGGGGTGGCGGCCGGTGTCGTGCCCGGCGCGGCCGTGCCCGTGCCGGCAAACGCCTTCAGTTGGTAGCCGTCGGGAAGTTGGTGCGAGCCTTCGTAGATCACTTCGTCTCCGGCGGCGAACGGACCGGCGACGTACAACCGGCTGCTGCCGATCGCGCCCATCAGCACGACGGGCAGGTCGCGGACCACCCATTGCCGCAGCACCTGCACGCGGCGGGTGCCGTCCGGGTTGTTGGCGACCGCGGACGACGGCACCTCAACCACCGGATGCCGCGGGATGAGCGGCACGTAGACGGTTTGCCCCATCTTGTATTTGCCGTCGGGGTTCTCGAGCACGATGGTCGCCGAGGCGATGGACTCGAACAGATCCCGCAGCGGATTGAACACCGTGCCGAGCGGCAGGACGGCGTCCACTTTTCCGTCGACGTCGTTGGCTTCCACTTTGATCGGGAAGTTCTTGCCGTTCTCGACGGCGTGGCGATCGACGGGAATCTCGACCTTGAGTCGGGCCGCGTCGCCGACTTCGATCAGCGGCTGGCCCGTGCGAACGTACTCCCCTTCCACGACGAGAATCCGCAGCACTTCGCCGTTGATCGGCGTGCGGACCGTCGTCTGGTCGTAGAAGTGCTGGGCGAGATCCAGTTCCGCTTTGGACGCTTCCAGCTTGGCCGCCGCGAGCGCGGCGACGTTTTCATCCTTCTTGTCGGCGAGCTTCTGCTCGATGGTCGCCGCCTTGAACTCCGCCTGCGATTTGGCCAGCGCCAGTTTCTGGATCGTGTTGTCCAGCCGCAGCAGCTCGCCCTGCGCGCGGACCTGTGCGTTCGGCTTAGCCGCAATCTGCTTGACGACGCCGTCGCACGGGGCCGACAGCAGCACCTGATGATACGGCGCCAGCGACAGATGCACGCGGTACTTCTCGGGGTCGATCAGCTTGGCGGCCTCGCGCTTGACCAGCACCTGCTCCCCCTGCCCGGCGACGGGCAACGGGCCTTTGACCTCCGCCGTTGCGCCCGGAGCGTTGCCGGTGACGGGGGTCGCCTGCGCCCAGGCGGAGTTCGACGATGCGGCGATCAGTGTCGGAATCAATACGAGGCAATAGCACGCCAGCGGGCGAGGCATCGGAGTCACTCCCAGAAACCGGACGATGTCCGGCGCGAATGTCAGACAGGGCTGCGAAATCGAATCGCTCAATCGTTACACTACGCATGAGCGCGTAACGCTGTCAACGAGTCTGCCGGTGGGGAAGAGACTGCCGGTTCGATTGTGTAGACTGCTTCATCAACCGGCCCGCATTCCCCCCTGCCCCAAGGTCCACCCCATGACGCCCGCCCTTGCCTGGATGTTCGCCGCCACACTTGCCGCCGCACCACTCGTGGGCACCGAACTGCAATACACCGGCACGGTCGGCCAAGTGGTTCGCGATCAACCGGTCGTCGAGAAGAATTTCACGATCCAGGCGGTCATCACCGGCGACGCCGCCCAGACCGCACTGTTGTATCTGCTCGAAGAGCGCGGCTCGGGAGGCTGGGCCTGGCCGGAGCGCTTCGGCCGCCTCGAACTGCCGGCCAGGGAGGATGCCGGCCTCAAGGTGCTGCACACGTTCGACGGCAATCCGTACCCCCTGCCGGTTCGCTCGCCGGTGTTCGAGTTCGCCGACAAGCTGGAAGCGGGCGCGGAATGGACCGACGGCCGCGATCAGTACGAGTGCCAGCGGTCGCGCGAAGTGCAGGGCCGAACGGTGTGGGTCGTGGACGTTTCGCTCGACCGCGGTCGCCGGCAAACGCTGAACGTCGATGCCGAAACCGGTCTGCTCGTTTCCCTCGAAGAACGCTTGTTCCTCGGCCGCGGCGATCCGTTCCAGATGAAACTGACGCTCGAAGGCCGCCGGACTTTGTCGGCCGACGAGTTGTCGAAGTTCACGGTCCCGGCGACCGCGCTCGTCGCGTTGCAGCGCGAACTCAATCGACCGATGCAGCCGCGGATGGTCGATCTCTCCGCGGAGCAGGTGCAGCAATCGCAGGCGGCGATCGAGAAGATCCGGCCGCAAGCCGTGGGGACCGTGTGGGCGAAGTTCCTCGACGGCGTCGATCGCGATCTCGCCAACCAGACGCGCCGGCAGGCCGGCGTCTCGGGATTGGAACAGAAGTTCGTCGGACAACCAGCGGCATTGTCCGACCTGAAGCTCGCGACGGGCGGTTCCCTGCCCTTGTCCGATCTTAGGGGGAAGACCACGGTGCTGCACTTCTGGGACTACAACGGCGAGAAGCTGATCGAACCGTACGGCCAGGTCGGTTATCTCGACTTCCTGCACAACCGCCGCGGCAAGCTCGGCGCGAAAGTCGTCGGCGTCGCGGTCGATGCGCGACTCGGCGACGCCGCTCAATCTAACGCGGCGACGCGCGGCATCCGCAAGCTGCGCGAGTTCATGAACCTCGGCTTCCCGATCGTCACCGACGACGGCACGCTGCTGAAGCAGTTCGGCGACCCGCGGGCCTTGGGAGCCGAGTTGCCGTTGTGGGTCGTCATCGGGCACGACGGCAAGATCGTGCATTACAAGGTGGGCTATTACGCCATCAAGCCGGACGAGGGCCTGCGCGAACTCGACGCCGCCGTGGTGGAAGCGCTCAAACGCGAAAAAGCATCGAGCGCGCCATAACCGACGCCCAGGGATTGCAATCCCTGGGCTTCCTATCTCGATTCGGAACTGTGAATGTCAACCGCATCTCCACATATCATCGACCTCCACGCCGCGACGTTCCAGCAGGACGTGGTCCAGAAATCCATGGACGTGCCCGTCGTCCTCGACTTCTGGGCGCCGTGGTGCGGCCCCTGTCGGCAACTCGGCCCGACACTGGAGAAGCTCGCCGCGGAGTACGCTGGCAAGTTCCTCCTCGCGAAGATCAACACCGACGAGGAACAACAACTCGCCGCGGCGTTCGGAGTGCAGTCCATTCCGATGGTCGTCGCCTTCCGTGAGGGGCAACCGGTCGATCAATTCGCCGGAGTGATGCCCGAAGCCGAAATCCGGCAATGGCTCGACAACCTGCTCCCCTCCCCGGCCCAACTCCTGCTGCAAGCCGGGCTGCAACTGGAGGAGAGCGACCCCCAGGCCGCCGAGTCCAAGTACCGCGAAGCGCTGGCGTTGGTCCCCGAGGAAGACGCGATCAAGGTCCGGCTTGCCAAGGTGCTGCTGTTGCAGAGCCGGTTCGATGAATGCCGGTCGCAGCTCGCACAACTGGAGCAGCGCGGCTATCTCGAACCGGAGGCCGAGCGGATCAAGTCCGAACTCGACGTCCGCCAGGCCGCGCTCGAAACCGGCGGCGTCGACGAAGCCCGCAAAGCGGCGGAAGCCAACCCGGCCGACCTGACGCTGCAGATCCGTTACGCCGACGCCCTCGCCGCGGCCCAACAGCACCGCAAGGCGCTGGAGCTGCTGCTGTCAATCATCGTGCAGGACAAATCCGGCGCGGGCGTCGAGGCGAAGACGACGATGCTTAAAGTCTTCGACATGCTCGGCCCGGCGTCGGAGCTGACGGGCGAGTTCCGACGCAAATTGGCGACGGCGCTGTATTGATCATGGAAGTCCAGCTTTGTAGTAGTCCGTCTATCGCTAATTGTCAGGCGTTGGGTACAGGGCTTTGAGTTTGATTCTGGCGTCGGCGGTGGTGAACCGCCAGTTGGCACCGAGCA
>JAWXBB010000593.1:0-3034 GCA_034439795.1 Planctomycetaceae bacterium
ACCGAGTTCTTTTGTCCGATGGACCCCGGCGTGATCTCCGCATGGCCGGCGATCTGCCCGATCTGCAACATGGATCTCATCACCCGCAAAAAAACGGATGCCGTGCTGCTTCCCGAGGGCGTCCTGGCGAGGATGCAGCTCTCGCCGTACCGCGTGCAACTGGCCGGTGTGCGGACGGCCCCGGTGGAGTTGCTGAAGCCGGGTTCGGAGAAGGAAGCTGCCGATCAACTCATCGTGCCTGTGACCGCCGTGGTCGAACACGGCAGCGACCGCATCGTGTATGTTGAAACCATGCCGGGGATGTTCGACGCCGTGCGCGTTGAGCTCGGGGAACGCAGCGACGCGGGCTATCCGGTGCTAGCCGGATTGAAGGCCGGACAGCGCGTGGTGGCCGCGGGGGCGTTTCTGGTCGATGCCGAAAGTCGTCTGAATCCGAGCGTGGCGACGCAGTATTTCGGAGCGAATGCCCAAACCGCCGCGAACCAGCCGCCGCCGTTGCCGCAAAAAATGAGTGCCAAGCGAACTCCGGTCGAGCCGCTGTCTGAAGCCGATCAAGCCCTCGTCTTGCAACAGCGCATCTGCCCGGTGACGGAAGCGAAGCTGGGTTCGATGGGGCAGCCCGTCGCCGTTACCGTGCAGAACCGGAAGATCTTTCTCTGTTGCCGCGGCTGCGAAGCGAGCATGAAAGCGGATCCCGAAAAGTTCCTCGCGCGACTGAATGCCGCTCGCCCGGAGGATCCCCGTTGAAAGTGGCGAGGCGTCGTCACAAAGGATGGGTTATGGAATGGCTCTCGCTTGGTCCCCTCTCCCCCGTCTTCGGGGGAGAGGGATAGGGTGGGGGGGCCGCATGCTCACTGCCGTCATCAATCCTGGATGCACTTTGGTGGGACTGCCACTCGAGCGCTCGCCCCCTCACCCCGCCCCTCTCCCCCGAAGACGGGGGAGAGGGGGCAAGAGTTTGTATCCTGTTAATATTTGACACCACTTGGTCTGACGCCGTCAGGCATTCGCTCATGGTTCGTACGTTCCTTCGCTGGCTGATTCGACATCCCATGGCCGTAGTCGTGGCGGCGGTGGCGTGGGCGGTTGTCGGGGCGTGGGTGGCGCTGCACACGCCGATGGACGCCGTGCCGGACCTGTCCGAGAACCAGGTGCTCGTCTCCGCCGACTGGCCCGGCCAGAATCCGCCCGACATCGAGCGCCGCATCACACGCCCGCTGTCGCTCGCCTTGCAGAGTCTCCCCGGCGTGCGGGCCGTGCGCGGCTCCAGCGACGTCGGTTATGCCCTGCTGCACGTGATCTTCGACGACGCAGTCTCGTTCGCCGAGGCGCGCGAGCGCGTCGGCGCTCAACTCGCCGGCCTGACCGTCGAGTTGCCGCCGGGTGTGACGGCGCGGCTGGCCGCCGACGGCATCCCGACGGGTCAAATCTTCTGGTACACGGTCGAGGGGACGGGCACCGATCTGGTCGAACTGCGGACGCTGCAGGACACCGTGATCGCGCCGCAACTGCGGTCGGTCCCCGGCGTGGCCGAAATCGCCAGTGTGGGCGGTTTCGTACCGGAGTATCACGTCGCGGTCGATCTCGGCCGGCTCGCCGAGGCGCAGGTTGCGCTCGCCGATTTCGCGACCGCCTTGCGGACCTGCGTGGAGCCGGCGACCGGGCATGTTCTGCACAGCGCGAACACTGAGTTCCTCGTCCGCATGATGCCGGATGCCTCCGGTCCGGCGCAGCGCACCGACTGGCGACACCGGCTGGAAGCCGCCGTGTTGCCGCTCCCCGACGGTCGCCGCCTGCCGCTGGCCCAATTCGGCCGGGTCGCGCTCGGCACGGCTCCGCGGCGGGGCGTGTTCGAGAAGGATGGCAGCGAAGCGGTCGCCGGCATCGTGCATCTCCGCTACGGACACAATCCGCTGGAAGTTACCCGGTCCGTGCGCCAACGGCTGCGGCAGATTGCGGACGGCCTGCCCGCAACGGTGCGCGTTCTCCCCTGTTACGACCGCACGCCACTGATCGAAGGGGCGGTCGGCACGGTGACGCGGACGCTCATCGAATCGCTGCTGGTGACGTCGCTGTGCGTCCTCGTCGTCCTGCGGCACTGGCGCACGTCGCTGGTCATCACTCTCACGCTGCCTTTGGCGGTGTTGGGGGCGTTTCTGGGGATGTGGGCCCTCCGCAGCGCGGGTCTCGCCGACGTGCAGACCAACATCATGTCCCTGGCGGGAATCGTGGTGTCGATCGGCGTGCTGGTCGATTCGTCGATCGTCGTCGCCGAGAACGTCACTCATCAGTTGCGGCGGCGGTTCGGTGACCAGCCGGTGACGGGGGACGTGAGCGATCTCGTCGCCGACGCCTGTGCGACGGTCGCCGTACCGGCGTTCTTTGCGGTGCTGATCATGGTCGTGTCGTTCCTGCCGGTGTTCGCGCTCCAGGGCATTGACGGTCGGATGTATCGCCCGCTGGCATGGACCAAGACGCTGGCGCTCTTGTCCGTCGCCGTGTTGACGGTCACGCTGGTCCCCGTACTGTGCTCGCTATTGATCCGGGGCCGGGTCCGCGACGAATCCGAGAGCGCGATTGTGCGGTCGGTGGTCGGCGTGTATCGCCCCGTCCTGACTTATCTGCTGCGACAACCCTTGCCGCTGGCGGTCCTATTGGGCGTGACGCTGATCGCCGCCGCCGCCGCAACGGGCGTGGATCTGCTGGTGCGGCTCACCGCCGTGGCGAGCATCGGCGTGATGTGGTGGCTCGCCGCGCGTCTGGGAACGAAGCTCGCACTCACGGCCCTGATGGTGGTGGTAGCGCTCACCGCTCAGACGTCGATCCGGCCGATTGGCTTGGCGCTGCGGTTGCCGCTCGACGAGGGCATGATCATGGACATGCCAATCACGGTGCCGCGGGTGTCGGTGACGCAGGCGCTGGACGATTTGAAAGCCCGGAACATGGTGCTGTGCCGGTTTCCGGAAGTCCAGATGGTGACGGGAAAGGCGGGCCGGGCCGAGACGCCGTTCGATCCCGCGCCGCTGGACATGAT
>JAWXBB010000594.1:0-10174 GCA_034439795.1 Planctomycetaceae bacterium
CGGGCTGTCGAAAGCCGCCGGGCAGGAAGCGGTCGAGGCCACCCTGCCCGCGGAGTCGAAGCAGCCGGTCCGGTTGCGGATCGACCGGTTCACGCGGGCCGGGCTGTTCGATGACGTCACGTTCAAGGTCCGCTCGGGCGAATGCCTGGGCCTGTACGGATTCGTCGGGGCCGGGCATCAGGAACTGGTGCAGGCGATCGGCGGAGCGATCGACATCGACGCCGGCGAAACGCGGGTCGACAACCGCCCGGTCCGCATCCGTCGCGTGTCGGATGCCGTGAGGCAAGGCGTGGTGCTGGTCGCCGCCGACCGGGGCCGCACCGTCAACCGCCGGGCGACGATCGCGCACAACGTCACGCTGTCGCATCTCAAGTCGGCGGTCGGCGAGTGGCTCATCCGGCGGCGCGAAGCGGCCGTCTGTCAGCCAGTGCTGGAGCGCGTCGGTTGCCGGCCCCCCGATCCGTGGAAGCGGGCTGGGCTGTTGTCGGGGGGGAATCAGCAGAAGATGGTGCTCGCCAAGTGGCTGCTGGGTCCGATCAAAGTCTTGCTGCTCGAAGAACCGACCCGCGGCATGGACGTCCACGCCAAAGCCGAGGTGATGCAACTCGTCCGCGATCAACAGGCGAGCGGCGCGGCTGTCGTGCTGGCCTCGACCGAACCGGAGTTTCTCTTGGCGTATTGCGACCGCATTCTCACTCTCAGCCGCGGCAAAGTGACCCACGAATTCACCGCCGGAACGGTGACAAAGCAGGATTTGATGCACGCCGCTGAGAAAGAGTTGGTCGTCGGTAGTGGGTAGTTGGCAGGCACGCCAGAAAGCCGACTGTCGCGCTGCGTAATTTTTCTCTGCCTAGAAGCGGTTTCAAAACTCGATCTTGGCTGTGTCCGTCGGTGGCGGGACATTGATCGGAGGTCCAGTACGCCGCAGGCGTTCGATCACACAGCCCAGGGTCGCGAGTCTGCGATCGCACCCTGGGGAATTGGCGTCCGGGGCAAATCGACCCTGAAAGGGTCGCATCACCGGCGGCCTCAAACCGTTATGAAACCCTTTCAGGGTATGGGGTTCATCATCGATCGTCACCCAGGCTGCGCTCGCAGACTCGCGACCCTGGGCTGTGTGGTTCAACGCCTTCGGCGTACAGACCATGTGGTTTTGAAACAGCGGCTAACCCGAATTCGCGCTGGAGTCGCACCGGCCATCGCGATAGCCTGAACGGTGTTCCGGTTGTGAATTCGTGCCGAGTCACGCTCATGTCCCGTCTCGCACCGACGCTGGTCCTGCTCTCCGCCTTCGCGGCCCCGGCGTCCGGCGACACGTTCACCGTCCGGCTCGACAGCGGCAACGCGGTCCGCGTGAACGCGCGGCTGGCCGGGTCGGGACAGGACGCCCATGCCCTGGAACTCGCCGACGGGCAATTGCAGGTCATTCCGGCCGATCGGTTGATTGAACGGACCATCGGCCCCGATCCGACGCCGATCACGTTCGACGCGATGCTGCAGCAACTGACCGACGAGTTCGGCGTGGGCCGGATGGTCACCGATGTTGAGAAACCGTTTGTGATCGCGCTCATCCGGGCCTCGAACGGCCCCGCCGATCCGCGGTTCGGAGCGGTCGTCAAGAAAGCCGGCACGTTCTTCAAGGGGATGCAGAACAGCTTCCTGGAATTCGTCCGGCAGGCCCGCGTCGAAACGGTCCCGGTCAAGTACCCGCTGGTCGCGATCATCTTCGAGTCCGACAAGCAGTTCGACGCCTATGCGGTGGCAATCACCGGCCAGCAGGGGCTGTCGCCGGAGAACATCGCCGCGTTTTACGATCTGATGTCAAACCGGCTCGTCATCCGGTTGCGCGAGTGCAACACGTTCGATACGCCGTTGCACGAAGCCGTGCATCAACAAGTCTACAACCGCGGCATCCTCCAACGGCTGGCGCCGGTGCCGGCGTGGTTCAACGAGGGCATCGCCACCGGGTTCGAGGGGGACGGCGAACGGATTCGCGGCGGTCCGAAAGTCGTCAGCGACCGTTACGGCCCGATGGCGCTGCGGGCCCGCGTGGTCGATTGGCGCGAAGTCGTCGCCAACGACCGCTGTTTCCAGGGAGACGTCCTCGCCGCCGAAGCCTACGGCCACGCCTGGGGCCTGCACTGGCTGCTGGTCACCAAGTACCGCAGCGAATACAACAAGCTGGTCCGGCATCTCGCCACGAAGAAGCCGCTGGACCAGGACCGCCCCGACCAGCGCGTCGCCGAGTTCGAGCAGATCCTGGGCAAATCCGTGCAGGATCTGCAGGCCGAGTTCTACCTCGAACTCCCGAAGGCGCTGGCGCGGCGGCGGAAGTGATGGGATTCAGGATGTTGTCCACAGATTTCGCAGATGACGCAGATTGAGAATAGAGCTTGGGAAAGCGATTCATTTCCCGAGCACGCACGAATGCAGTCGCTTTAATCTGTGTCATCTGCGAAATCTGTGGACAAACTTCTTGGGTTGGTTTCTTGGCTGATACTCCAATGCCCGTCGCCGAACGCGACACCCTGTCGCCGCGGTTTGCCTTTGGGCGGAACTGGTCGCGGTTTCTGCGCACGGTGACTGAGGCGCGGATCGCCGCCGCGACGAACTCGCTGATTCGGGCGTTCGGGCACGACGGCTTAGCCGGCAAGCGGTTTTTGGACATCGGTTGCGGCAGCGGCCTGTTCAGCCTCGCGGCGCACCGGCTGGGGGCGACGGTTCATTCGTTCGACTACGACGCCGACTCCGTCGCCTGTGCGGAGGAGCTGCGGCATCGCGAAGCGGCATCGACGGATCGCTGGCGGGTCGAACGGGGGTCGGTGCTCGATGCGGAGTATCTCGCCGCGCTGGGGACGTTCGACGTCGTTTACTCGTGGGGCGTGCTGCATCACACCGGCGAAATGTGGAAGGCGATCGACCTCGCCGCCGGACTCGTCACCCCCGGCGGGATGTTGTGGATCGCGATCTACAACGATCAGGGCGTCCGCAGCCGCGTGTGGCATCTCATCAAACGGGGTTACGTCAGTTTGCCGGGGTGGTTGCAGCCGGCGTATGTCGTCGTCATTGGAGGAAGCTGGGCCGTGCAACGCGCCGTGTTGAAAGTGTTACGAATCCTCACGGAGTTGGTGGTGGGAGGGAAGACCGCGAAACCGCAAGCGTATGTTGAGAATCGTCCCGCGGTCGAAATCGGAACAACTCAGCGCAGCCGCGGGATGCATCTCTGGTATGATCTCGTCGACTGGATCGGCGGCTATCCCTTCGAGGTCGCGAAGCCCGAAGAGATCGTCCGTACGCTCCGAGACCGCGGATTCGTGCTGCATGACCTGACGACGTGCGGGGGCGATCTCGGTTGCAATGAGTATTGGTTCGTCCGCCGCGAATCGGATTCCGATGTGGGAGCCTGAATGACCGAGGCCAGCCCGGTTGCCGAGTCTGACACGGCCGTCGCCGAGGGTGACGAACCGGTCGGGGTGCGGTTCGGCTTCGGAGCGAACTGGCGGCGGTTTCTGTCGGCGTTGACGCAGGACCGGTTGCAGGCGGCCATCCATTCCCTGGAACGCCGGTTCGGCCCGGACGGCCTGCGGGACAAGCGGTTTCTCGACATCGGCAGCGGCAGCGGCCTGTTCAGCGCCGCGGCGTGCAAACTCGGGGCCGACGTGGTCTCGTTCGATTTCGACGCCGATTCCGTCGCCTGCACGGAGACGTTGCGCAGCCAGTTGGGCGTCGGCGCGGAGCGATGGCGGATCGAGCGCGGGTCGGTGCTCGACGCGGCCTATCTCGACCGCCTCGGCGAATTCGACGTCGTCTACGCGTGGGGCGTGCTGCATCACACCGGGTCGCTGTGGACCGCGGTCGACCACGCCTGCGGACGGGTGAATGCCGGTGGCTGGCTGTGGATCGCGATCTATAATGACCAGGGGGCGTGGTCGCAGTATTGGACGCGCCTCAAACGACTCTATCACCAGTTGCCCGCGTGGCTGCGCGGTCCGTATGTCGGACTGATCGGCTGCACGTGGGGCGTGTACGAATGGGGACTCGTGCGGATTCCCGCAGCGATTGGGGCGTCGGTGTTGCGTGTGGTGACGCTGCGGAACCCGTTCGCGCCGTGGAGCGCGCTCGTGGCCGACGTCATCGCCGACGTCATCGCCGCCGGACGGCGTCGCCGCACCGACCGCGATGACCGGGGGATGAGCGCCTGGACCGATCTGGTGGACTGGGTCGGCGGCTATCCGTTCGAGGTCGCGAAGCCGGAAGACGTGTTCGCATTCGTTCACGCCCGCGGCTTCGAGCTGCGCCATCTGAAGACCTGCGGGGGCGGATCGGGTTGCAATGAGTTTCTCTTCCAGCGCGGTGAATCTCCGCAAACGGCGGACGCGCCCGCAGCGTCGGGGAAAAACGGCCGATAGACGACGAAGGAGCGTGTCATGGGCATTTCAACGCATCGCCAGTTGCCGCCGGAAATCCGCGACATCCAGCAGGAGATGGAGGCCCACGCCCAGGCGTACGGCCTCGACTGCTTCGAGACCATCTTCGAGATGCTCGACCTCGAAGAGCTGTGCATGTTCGCGGCGTTCGGCGGCTTTCCGGTCCGCTATCCGCACTGGCGGTTCGGGGCCGAGTACGACGAACTGCTGAAGACCCACATGTACGGTCTGCAGCGGATCTATGAAATGGTCATCAATAACGATCCGTGCTACGCGTACCTGCTGAACACGAATCTGCTCGCCGATCAGAAGCTGGTGATCGCCCACGTTTACGGTCACTGCGACTTCTTCAAGTGCAACGCCTGGTTCGGGCAGACCAACCGCAAGATGCTGGACGTGATGGCGAATCACGCCACGCGGATCAACCGCTACGTCGACCGCTACGGCTACGAAAAAGTTGAGGAGTTCATCGACGCCTGCCTGTCGCTCGAAGACCTGATCGACCCGCATTCGGTGCACATCAAGCGCGCGTCCGAGACCGAGCCGCTGCCGCACGCCGCGCTCCTTCGCGACGACGATTTCGAGTTTCTCCGGCAGCAGTCGCGGTTCACGGCGAAGGGGTACATGGATTCGTTCATCAATCCCCCAGACGTGCTGCAAAAGGAGGCCGATGACCGCCAGAAGGCCGAGGACGAGAAGGCGGCCAAGCGGTCGTTCCCCGACGAACCTCAGCGCGACGTCCTGCAGTTCCTGCTGCACCACGCCCCGCTCAAGGAATGGCAGCACGACGTGCTGTCGATCATCCGCGACGAGGCGTATTACTTCGCGCCGCAGGGCCAGACCAAGATCATGAACGAGGGCTGGGCCTGCTTCTGGCACACCACGCTCATGACCAGGCACGGTCTGACCGACTCCGAAGTCATCGACTACGCCGACCACCACTCCGGCACCGTCGCCATGAGCCCGCAAAGGCTGAATCCGTACAAGATCGGCCTGGAGCTGTTCCGCGACATCGAAGAGCGCTGGAACCGCGGCCAGTTCGGAGCCGAGTACGACGACTGCGACAATTGGGAAGTCCGCCGCAAGTGGGACAAGCAGCTCGGTCTCGGCCGCAAGAAGATCTTCGAGGTCCGTCGGGTCCACAACGACATCACGTTCATCGACACGTATTTGACCCCCGAGTTCTGCGCCCGGCACAAGCTGTTCAGCTTCGGCTACAACGAGGGGGAATCGACGTGGGAGATCGCCTCGCGCGAGTTCCCTGCCATCAAGCAGCAACTGCTCACCAGCCTGACCAATCACGGCCGGCCGTTCATCTACATCTTCGACGCCAACTACCGCAACCGCGGCGAGCTGTACCTGCTGCACCAGTACCAGGGGATCGAGCTCAAACCGGACTACACGCGCGACACGCTCGCCAACCTGCAAAAGCTGTGGGCGCGGCCGGTGCACCTCGAAACGGTGATCGACGACGTGCCGTCGATCTACTCGTTCGACGGCCACACGCCCCAGGTGAAGGCGAAGTGATGGCGCTTTGGATCTGTGGTTCTGGAAGTCAAGTACGCCGAAGGCGTTTGATCCCACAGCCCAGGGTCGCGAGTCTGCGAGCGCACCCTGGGGAACCGGCGTCCGAGTCGCATCGACCCTGAAAGGGTCGCATCACTGGTGGGGTCAAACCCCGATGAAACCCCTTCGGGGTATGCGTTCGTCATCGATCGCCACCCAGGGTGCGCTCGCAGACTCGCGACCCTGGGCTTTGAGATTCAACGCCTTCGGCGTAAAGATCATGTGGTTTTGAATCACCCTCACAATGGCGGAGCAACCGAGTCTCCTCGACGATCCACCATGCGGTTGTCAGAATGCGGACGCCTGCCACATTCCTTACAAGGCACCTTCTGATGACCCATGCCACCATGTCCCCCGTGCTGCGCTGGTCCCTGTTGTTAGTGGCAGCCTACCTCGTTCCGGGATCGACCGCCGACGCCGCACCCCTCCGCGCCGGTGCGGCGGCGCGCGACATCGCCGATGTCAACACCCGACCGGTCAACAATTCCCCGCAGGTCAAAGCGCTGGTCATCACGGATGGCGTGACGACAGCGGCGATCATTACCGTCGATGCCGTCGCCATCGCCGAAATCGGGTCAATCCGCAACGAGTATCTCGCCAATGTCCGCGAGCAGCTTTTCAACGACGCGATCGTCCGGCCCGAGCACGTCCTCATCAATGCCAGTCATTGCCATGCCCAGGTCTGTGCCGACATCGAGCAGCGGACCGTCGAAGTCGTAAAGACTGCTTGGAAAAGGCTCCAGCCAGTTACGGTCGGCGTCGGCCGCGGGCGCGAAGACCGCGTGTCGGAGAATCGGCGGCTGAAACTCAAGAGCGGCCGCGAAGCCGACGTCCGCCATGCGTACTCGCTCCCGCCGGATGACGAAGTCGTCGGCGCCGGCCCGATCGATCCCGACATCGGAATCCTGCGGCTGGATCGGATGGACGGAAAGACGCTGGCGGTGGTCTACAACTTCGCCTGTCATCCGATTCAGGGTGTCCCTAACGGAGGCAACACGGCGGACATGACCGGCTTCGCGTCGACTGTGCTCGAAACCGGCTTCGGCGACGGCGCGATCGCGCTGTTCCTGCAAGGCTGCGGCGGCGACATCAACCCCCTGCTCTACAAGGACATCGACCACCCCCGCAATGCCGAGCCACTGGGGAACCAGTTGGGCCTCAGCACGCTGAAGGCAGCCAGGTCCATCGAGTGCCGGGACAACGCGCCGCTGCGAGTCATTCGCGAGTCGATGGAATTGCCGCGGTGCGACAACGCCGAGCGGATCGTCGCGCTGGAGACCGAGCAGGCCCGGTTGCTGAAGTCGCTGCAAGGGACGAGCCTAAATCTGAAGACGTTCCTCGCCCTGACAATGAAACACGGAGTGTCGGACGCCTTTCCGTCGTACTATTCTCATCGCTATCTGCACGATCGCGCCCTCGGCCGCAACGATCTGGACCGGATGGACGCCGATCACCGCCGCAACATCGAGCAGTACGTCCGGAACATCTACGCGATGGAAGAGTTGACCCGGTTGCAAACGAACCTCGATCTGCTGAAGAAACATCAGGCCCGCAACGTCGCCGCCGGCAAGCGAACGATCGACGTCGAAGTGGCGGGACTCCGGCTCGGAGACTTCGTGCTGGTGACGTTCCCCGGCGAGCTGACCGTTCAGATCGGCTTGAACATCAAGCAGGCCTCGCCGCACCCGTTCACGTTCGTCGCGGGCTACACGAACGGCTACATCTACTACTCGCCGACGGCCGAGCAGCTCCGCAACGTCGGCGGCGCCCAGGAAGACAGCGACTGCCTGCTCGCGCCGGAGTGGCAGGCCCTGTTCGAGGCCCGGATCGCAGAGATGCTGAAGAAGTTGTGAACTCCTCTGGCTGCGAAGACTGCGTTGCCGCGAATTCGGAGGGGATGTCCGGTTCGGGCCAGGGCTTGGAAGAAGGAACGGCCGCAGGCAGGATGACAACGGCGGCCGTTCCAGCCGTGACGCTCAGGGGTCGCCTCAGCGTCATCGCTTAGAGCGCCATGCCGGTTCATGGTTGGGGGGCAACAGGAAGGATCGCAGAACGAGACGAAGACCGCAGGCGGTCGGCTGCTGGCACCCGCCTGCCCCCAATCAGGCCTGTCGTGCATTCTGTCAGATATGGCCCATGTTGTTGGGGAATTGGATTGAGTCGTCAGGAGGGTGCGTGTAGGTTACATGTTTCTGACGACGCTCAGTTGTGCTGATGCATCTCTGCTTGACTCGCATTGATCGACGGCTGACTCCGCTGTGACCCCTCTCGCATCCGGGGCGCTCAACCATGAATTTCTCCCGGTGGCTCGACGCGCTCCGCGCCGGTGTCTGGTCTCCACATCCCCGGCGGCCTCGTCGGAGTTCGAGGGGGCCACAGACCCATTGGGGAGCCGGTATTCAGTCGCTGGAGTCTCGCCTCCTGCTGTCCGCCGGCCCCACGGACCTCGGCGGGACCGACCTGGCGCTGGACCAACATCCGGAAGGGCCGGCCGGGGTCGACGTGGCCTACGGCGTTTTCACGCCTGAAGAGTACGCCGCACTGGAGGCGGTTCCCTTGTTGCCCCAATGGAGCTCTTCGACGATTCCGTTCGCCGAAGATGGCAGCGGACAGAACAACACGAGCACGGTCACCGTGGTTCTCGATTTCAAAACCGTCGGCGAGGGCCTCACGACGGATGTGTTTGGCAACAACGTCGGCGACTTCGACGTGACGTCGTTCGGCTTTGCAGCCAATCAGTTCGACGAAGTCGTCGCCGCCATCGCCGCCGATGTGGATGAAGACTATTTCAGCGAGTTGGTGGGCACGGTCGCCGGGCCGGCGGGGCAGGATCTCAAGATCGACTTCGTCGTGGGCAACTACGGGACTCCGCCCCCCGGACCCACGGAATACTTCTACGTTCAGATTGGTTCCGGCGTGGCCGGACCGCACACCGGGGCGAGCATCCTGGGTGTGGCGGCCACGAGCTCCATTCGATCCGCAACCGGCATGACGAGTCCCGGCTTCATGGGTTCCATCGTCAGTTCGATCTTTACCGACAACATTCAGGGCCTGGGCGGTCTCACACCGGGCAATGCGCTCTCCTCCGGCAACCTCACCCATACGACATACGCCGTCTCGGGCACGCTGGCCCACGAAATCGGCCACGCGCTCTCGCTGTCGCACATCAACAAGGCCGGTTCGACTCAACCCACGCCCGGCGTATCGCCCTTGATGGGAACCGGGGCCATCGATCTGCCGAACCAGGATCGCATCACCGATCGGGAGTTCTCGCTATCGGGCGTCGACGGGCAGAGCGGCAATGCCCCGCGGCAGCACGTCCAACAACTGGTGGATGCCCTCGGACTCGATTCCAGCAACAAGCTGTATATCAATGAGATCCTCGTCGATCCCCCCTCGACGGACAACCCGAAGGAGTACATCGAACTCCGCGGCGCAGTCGGGCAGTCGTTGTCGGGACTCTATCTACTCTTCGTCGAAAGCGATGGCATTGCCGCGCTGGGTCAGGTCGACACTGCGATCAACCTCAGTTCCGCGTCGCTGGGTTCCAACGGCTATCTCGTCATTCGAGATCCCGATGCGGCCCACCCGGTCGATCCTGCGGCGAACATCCTCAGCATCGACGGGCTGGATATTGAGAACGCGGCCTACACCGCGCTCGTGGTCGACATTGGCGCCGGCTCTGCTCCCACCGTCGGGCAGGATCTGGATGCTGGCAACAATGGCCTGGACACCTTGCCGACCGGCTGGACGATCCTGGACGGCGTCGCCGTCCTCAATGGTGACGCGACTGACCGCGCCTATTCGAGCATCGTTTTTGGTTCCAATGCAAATGGCTTGAAGCAGAGTGGCGCAACCTTCGTCAACACCGGCTTCGGCACCGACAACGTGTCGCACCTGATGCGCGTCGGCAATTCGACCGCCGACGCGGTCGCCGACTGGGTGGCCTTCAAACTGGCCGCCAGTTCCAGTGCCCCCAACTACCAAATCGAACTCTCCTCCAGTGCATCCTTTGGTGCCGGTTTGATCGTGACCAATCACGTCGGTTCGCAAAATCCCACCGGCAATCCCGTGTTCATTGCCGACGACGGCGACGGCTCCTTTTCCACAACCGGCCCGTGGTCGACCTACACCGCCGGCGGCCGCGGCGGGGATCTGCGATATCTGAATCCGGTCTCCCC
>JAWXBB010000595.1:0-17954 GCA_034439795.1 Planctomycetaceae bacterium
AGGTGATCACCAACCACCCGGTGATGCTCAACCGGGCGCCCACGCTGCACCGCATGGGCATCCAGGCGTTCGAGCCGATTCTGGTGGAGGGGAACGCGATCCGCATCCACCCGCTGGTCTGCAAGGGCTTCAACGCCGACTTCGACGGCGACCAGATGGCCGTCCACCTGCCTTTGTCGATCGAAGCGCAGGTCGAAGCCACCACGCTGATGATGTCGACCAACAATGTCTTCAGCCCGGCGAACGGCGCCCCCATCATCAGTCCGTCGCAGGACATCGTGATGGGTTGCTACTACGCCACGCTGAAGAAGGATGACCGCCCCGGCCACATGACCACCTGCGCCTCGCTGCAGGAGGTGCATACCGCCTACCTGCACAAGAAGGTCACGCTGCACACGACCATCCGCGTGCGGCTGCCGAAGGACAAGCGGGTCAAGGGGGATGCGGCCGACACGTTCAAGCTCGGCGGCCTGGTGGAGACCAGCGTCGGCCGCGTGATGTTCAACGACATTCTGCCCGCGAAGATGTCGTACTACAACATCACCATGAAGAGCAAGGATCTGGCCAACGTCATTTCGGACTGCTACCTTGAGCTCGGCCGCCGGGCCACCATCGACCTGCTCGACAAGATGAAGGAATTCGGCTTCATCCAGTCCACGCGCAGCGGGTTGTCGTTCGCGACCAGCGACCTCAAGACGCCGCCCAACAAGGAGAAGGTGATCGCCGAGGCCGAAGGCAAGGTGCTCAAGAGCCAAAAGCTGTACGAGAAGGGCCTCATCACCTCCAAGGAACGCTACGAGCAGGTGCTCGACGTCTGGACGCACGCCAGCGAGCAGATCCGTACGGCGATGATGGAGTCGTTCAAGACCGACGTCCGCGACAAGGGCGCGTACACGAACCCGATCTACCTGATGGCCGACTCCGGTGCACGCGGCGGCCAGGAGCAGATCCGGCAGCTCGCCGGCATGCGCGGCCTGATGGCCAAGCCCTCGGGCGAAATCATCGAGACGCCGATCAAGGCGAACTTCCGCGAAGGCCTGACGGTGCTCGAGTACTTCAGCTCGACGCACGGCGCCCGCAAGGGTCTGGCCGACACCGCCCTCAAAACGGCGGATTCGGGATACCTCACCCGCAAGCTCGCCGACATCTGCCAGAACCTCGTCATCACCATGCAAGACTGCGGCACCACCAAGGGGATCACCCGCGGCGTGGTGTATCGCGGCGAGAAGGTGGAGCTGGGGCTGGCCGAGGCCATCCGCGGTCGCGTCAGCCGGACCAACGTGGTGAACCTCATCACCGCCGAGCCGATCGTCCGCGAGAACGAGCTGATCACCGTCGACATCGCCAAGCGGATCGAAGCGATCGGCATCGAAAAGATCCAGGTCCGCAGCCCGATGACCTGCGAGGCCGACCTCGGCGTCTGCCGGCTGTGCTACGGCATGGATCTCTCCTCGGGGGCGATGGTCGAAGAGGGCCTCGCCGCGGGCATCATCGCCGCGCAGTCGATCGGCGAGCCGGGCACGCAGCTCACGATGCGGACGTTCCACATCGGCGGCGTGGCGATCAAGGACATCCAGGAGAGCGAACTCAAAACCCGCCGGGCCGGCCGCGTGAAGTTCGTCCGCATCCGCAGCGTGGTGAACGCCGACGGTCGCAGCGTGGTGCTCGGCCGGAACGGCGAAGTCACCATCGTGGACCCCAAGGACCGCGAACTCGAGAAGTACACGATTCCCAACGGGGCTGTGCTCAACGTCGCCGAGAATGAGGACATCGAAGCCGGCCACGTCCTGTGCAACTGGGATCCGCACGCGGTGCCCATTCTGTGCGACGTCGGCGGCAAGGTGCGGTTCGAAGACCTGATCGAAGGCCAGTCGCTGCGCAGCGAAAAGGACGTCAGCGGCCACGCCCGCAAGACCGTCATCGAGCACAAGGGCGATCTGCATCCGCAGGTCGTGCTCGAAGATCAGTCGGGCAAGATCCTGGGCTTCTTCTACCTCCCCGAACGGGCGAGCATCGAAGTCACGGAAGGCCAGCAAATTTCCGCCGGCTCGATCCTGGCAAAGGTGCCCCGCGAATCGCAGGGGACGCAGGACATCACCGGCGGTCTGCCCCGCGTCACCGAACTGTTCGAGGCCCGCAAGCCGAAAGACCCCGCCGTCATCGCCGAGATCGACGGCGAAGTCGACCTCGTCGCGGAAAAAAAACGCGGCAAGCGGATCATCCTCATCAAGGCCGCCGACGGCACCGAACGGGAACACATCATTCCCCACGGCAAGCAGTTGCTGGTGCATAACGGCGACCTCGTGCGGGCGGGTGATGCGCTGGTCCGCGGTCCGCTGGTTCCGCAGGACATCCTGGCGGTCAGCGGCGAAGAAGCCGTTCAACAGTACCTGCTGCACGAGATCCAGACCGTCTACCGGGCCCAGCGCGTGGTGATCGACGACAAGCACATCGAACTCGTCGTCTCGCAGATGCTGCGGAAGGTCAAAGTTGAAGATGTCGGCGACACCACCCTGCTGCCGGGCCTGCTGCTCGACAAGTTTGAGTTCCGCAAGGTCAACCAGGCGCTGCACGGCTCCGTGCGCGTGGCGGACCCCGGCGACTCCGAATTCCACGAGGGGGACGTCGTCCCGTCGGAAACGGTCAATCTGGTCAATCAGGAACTGGAGGCCGCCGACGCCAAGCCGGTGAAGACCGCCAGGCCCAAGCCGGCGACCGCCAGCACGCAGTTGCTCGGCATCACCAAGGCGGCGGTGCAAAGCGAGAGCTTCATCTCGGCGGCGAGCTTCCAGGAGACGACCAAGGTGCTGACCGAGGCGGCCATCGCCGGCAAGAGCGACGGGCTGGTCGGCCTCAAGGAAAACGTGATTCTCGGCCACCTGATTCCGGCGGGCACGGGTTTCAAGCTGCATCAGATGTCCGAAGTCCGCATCAAGCCGGATGCCCTCGCCGAGATCCACGCCGAGCGCGATCGCATTCTCACGGCCCGGGCAAATCTGCTCAACGAGTCGGATTTGTCGGGCAGCGGGGCGGTCGCGGGGGACAAGAAATAAGGTGTGTGAGCCAGTGTCCCGGACGCTTCCAGCGTCCGGGACACTCGAACTGTTCGTTGACTGCCTTGCAGCGCTGATCGGAAGCCAATACACTGCTGGCTTCCCCCGGATGTTGGTGAGTAACTGGTTTTCCGGCCCTGGGACGCTTTCGTCCGGCCGCGATGGTGGATTGCACGCAATGCCGACGATTAACCAACTGATTCGCAAACCTCGCCGGGTGCAACGGGTTCGGACGAAGACCCCGGTGCTGGAAGGCTGCCCGCAGAAGCGCGGCGTGTGCCTCCTGGTGAAGACGGTCACCCCGAAGAAGCCGAATTCGGCGCTCCGCAAGGTGGCCCGCGTCCGGTTGTCGAACGGCAAGGAAGTCACCGCGTACATCCCCGGCGAAGGCCACAACCTGCAGGAACACAGCATCGTGCTGGTCCGCGGCGGCCGCGTCCGCGACTTGCCCGGCGTGCGGTACAAAATTATCCGCGGCGTGCTGGACTGCCTGGGCGTCGCTAAGCGGAAGCAGGCCCGCAGCCGCTACGGCGCCAAGCGTCCCAAATAACGACGAACTTCCCGGTTTTGGGATTCAACGCCCTGACCTCTTTCCCCTTTGCAAGTCTCGCTGACGGCAGGATCGAATCCCATGGCAGAGCGCATGACGGCCAGCAAGACGCAACTCAAACCGGACCCGCGGTACGGCTCGCGGCTGGTCTCGAAGTTCGTCAACTGCCTGATGCACGACGGCAAGAAGAGCACCGCGCAGATCATCTTCTACTCGGCGATGGACATGATCATCGAGAAGATGCCCGACAAGGACCCGCTCGAGATCTTCGAGGTCGCCGTCGGCAACTGCCGCCCGGCGGTCGAGGTCAAGTCCCGTCGCGTCGGCGGTGCCAACTACCAGGTGCCGATCCCCGTCCGCGACAAGCGGCAGCAGACGCTGGCCATCCGCTGGCTGCTCGCCGCCTGCCGCACCAAGAAGGGGCAGCCGATGGACCGCAAGCTCGCCAACGAGTTCATGGCCGCCTACCGCCGCGAAGGCACGGCCGTCACCACCCGCGAAAACGTCCACCGCATGGCCGACGCCAACAAGGCCTTCGCTCACTTCGCCTGGTAATTGCCTCCCACCGGATGCGCCCGGCACACCACCGACATTCCTGCACGGCACGGGCTCACCCCCGTGCCGTTGTTTTTTGAGGTGTCAGTCCAGAAGACCGCGAAACCGCAAGCGTGTGCTCCACGCCGGTCGCCGACATCGCTTGCGGTTTCGCGCTTCCCTGATGCCTGAGACCTGACGCCTCACAGGGTGATCCCATGTCCCGCGCGATCGAACACATCCGCAACATCGGCATCGTCGCCCACATCGACGCCGGCAAGACCACCACCACCGAACGCATCCTGTTCTACGCCGGCGAAACCCACCGCATGGGGGACGTCGACGACGGCACCACCGTCACCGACTTCGACCCCGAAGAGGCGAAGCGCGGCATCACCATCTACTCCGCCGCCGTCAGTTGCCGGTGGAAGGACACCAACATCAACATCATCGACACGCCGGGGCACGTCGACTTCACCGCCGAAGTCGAACGCAGCCTCCGCGTGCTCGATGGCGCGGTGGTGATCTTCTCGGCGGTCGAGGGGGTCGAAGCCCAGAGCGAAACCGTCTGGCGGCAGGCGGACCGCTATCACGTCCCCCGGCTGTGCTTCATCAACAAGCTCGACCGGATCGGCGCCAGCTTCGAGCGGACGCTGGAGCAGATTCACAGCCGGCTCCGTGCGCAGCCGGTCCCGTTGCAGATCCCGATCGGCGCGGGGCCGGCGGATCGGCCGGGCGGCTTTCAGGGGATCATCGACCTCGTCGACATGCAGGCGATGTACTTCGGCCGCGACGACCAGGGGCAGACCATTACTCGACGAGAGATTCCCGCCGAACTCAAGGACGCTGCCGACGAATGGCGGATGAAGCTGCTCGACTCCGTCGCGTTGCTCGATGACGAGGCGTTCGCCGCCTACGACGCCACCGGGGACATTCCGTCGCCGCTGCTGCACCAGGCGATCCGCAAGGGGGCGGTCGGCTATCACATTCAACCGTTGTTCTGCGGCGCGTCGCTGAGCTATCAGGGGGTGCAGCCGGTGCTCGACGGCGTGGTGCAGTACCTCCCCAGCCCGCTCGACGTCCCGCCGGTGACGGGGACGAACCCCAACCCGAAGAAGCCCGGCCCGGAAGTCCGCCAGGCGTCGAACGACGAGCCGGTCGCGAGCCTCGTCTTCAAGGTGCAGGCCAGCCAGCACGCCGAGTTGTACTTCGTGCGGATCTACTCCGGCGTGCTCAAAAGCCGGTCGCGGCTGCTGAACCCGCGGACGGGCGAGAAAGAACTCATCAGCCAGTTGTGGAAGATTCAGGCGAACTCGAAGGTGCAACTCGAACAGGCGGAGGCGGGCGACATCGTGGGGATCGTCGGCCCGAAGGATTCCGTCACCGGCGACACGCTGTGCGACCAGCACCACGCGATTCTGCTGGAGTCGATCACGTTCCCGGAAACCGTCATCAGCATGGCCGTCGAGCCGGACTCGAACGCCGAGCGGAAGAAGCTCGAAGAAACGCTCAAGGTGCTGGGCAAGCAGGACCCGACGTTCCTCGCCAGGATGAGCGAGGAGACGGGCCAGACAATCATCAGCGGCATGGGGGAACTGCATCTCGAAATCATCCGCAACCGCATGGAACGCGACTTCGGCCTGAAGATTCGCGTCCACAAGCCGCGCGTCACGTACCGCGAGACCGTGCAGAATGCCGTCGACACCGAGGGGACGTTCGAGCGGCAGGTCGGCGGGGCGAATCAGTTCGCCGTCGTGAAGATCCGGCTCGAGCCGTTCGCCGGCGAGACGCCGATCACGCTCAAAAACGCCATCAAGCCGGGCACGCTTGCGCCGGAACTGGAAAAGACGCTGCTGCAGTCGGTCGAAGAGCGGATGAAGGGGGGCGGCGGCACCGTCGGCTATCCGCTGATGCAGGTGAAGATCACGCTGCTCGACGTGCAGCAGCGGCAGGGGGAGACCACGGACCTGTCCATCCGGGCCGCCGCCGCCGCCGCAATGGAAAATGCCCTCGACAAGGCCGGGCCGGTGCTGCTCGAACCGATCATGAAGCTGGAGGTCGTCACGCCCGAGGATTTTCTGGGGAACATCTCGGGCGACCTCAACGCGCGTCGGGCGATCATCGTCAACACCGAAGTCCGCGGCAACCTGATCGTGCTGCACGCCGAAGCCCCGCTGTCGCAGATGTTCGGCTACTCGACGCAGGTCCGCAGCCTGTCGCAGGGCCGCGCGTCGTACTCGATGGAGCCGCTGCGGTACGACCCCGCCCCGCCGGACGTGCTGCGAGAGATGCTGGGGCAGTGACGGCGACGCTTACTGCTGTCCCCGGCGTTCTGCGGCGCGGCGGAGACTGCGGACGAACGCGGTGTCCGAATCGTCGACGTCAGCGAACTCGATGTCATGCTCGGAGGCCGCATTCAGCGCCGACACGACGGCTTGAACTTCCGGCGGCGGTTCTCGCCAGCGCGACGGCCAACGGGCGCCCAGACAGCCGGCCGCCTGCCGGTCGATGCCCGCGATCACGGTGTTCCAATGCTCGCTCGACAGTCGTCCGGTGGCGATTGGTCCGTCGAACGCCGTCCGGTAACTGGACCGCAGCATCTTCGCGGTGATGTCGCACGTCACCGACGATGCGCCATCCTCGCCGAAGTCCCAGGCCCGGCGGGCATCGTGCGCGTATTGGGCGTGTCCGTAACGGATGACGAGCGGTCCGAGCAGCACGTCGGTCCAGCGCTCGCACCGCCGGCGGAGGCGGTCGAGTTCCGCGAATTCGGCGGCGTCCGCCAGCAGCGCGTTCAGCAAACGATGCCGCACGTGTTGCAAGTTGAACGCGGCGAGATCGAGCACGGGTCGGGCATTGTTCTGTCCCGACCGGCGGTCCAGCACCGACAGCACCGTGCTCCACAGCCGCAGCAGCATGTCGCCCGTCAGCATTTCGGCGGCCAGCAACTCGAACAGGTTGCGGTCGGCTCCGGTCTTCGCGGCCGTAGTCCATTCCGACAGCCCGCGCAGCCAATGATTGGCCAGCCCGCGCGTGGCCGTCCAGAAATCGACGAGGTGATCGTCGCCGACGGGCATGCCCCCATTTACCAGACTGTCCGCCGCGAGGGAGGCATCCCAGCAGAGGTCGGTCAAATGGCGGATCTGCCAGGCGGTGGTCGCACAGGGTGCGGAAATCATCAGCGGTGTCATCCCTGAAATCGAAGCGCACGAACGGGAGCATTCGGACGCCACGGCGTCGGCGAATCCCCCCGATCGAATCGCAACGGCTGTGCCCACGGCGATTTGGGGCGGGAACGTCGTCGCCGGCCTACATTCTGTTAAGACCGCGAGACAAGGGAGGCGAATCCGGCGCTGCCGTTGTTGACGGATGCCCACGGGCTGTTGCCGAATGACCACGCCGGCGATGGCTCAACGCTTCGGCTTTTTCTCGGGCGTGACGGGCTTGGTCTTCCGTTCGGCGTCAACCAGATCGCGGATTTTGATGTCCTTGAGTCCGGCCACCGTCGAGAAGCAGGAGATCCCCAGCGGTTTGGCCAACTCAACCGCCGGGTGCAGCGAGACTTCGCGGCCCTTCAGATCAACGTTCACGACCTCTTCGTCGTCGATCCAGGCGCAGAGGAAGTCGTCGGCGACGCGCAGCCGGATGCGGTACCACTGCTTCGGCTTGAACGTGTGATACGTGGCCGTGTCGTTGTCGGCGGCGTACAGGCCGTCGATGGCGGACAGGCCGACGACTCCCCCGCCCCAGCCCCCGACGACGAAGCTGCAATGTTTGGTTTTCACGGGGAAGACCAGCCCGCAAAAGAAGTCGCTGCCGTCGATCCGCTGGGCTTCGAGCGAGATCTCGTAATTGCTGGTGGGGAGCTTTTCGCCGGTCCAGTGGATGCCGGTGATCTCCGAACCCTGCTGCATCACGAGGACGCCGTCGTTGACCTCGACGTCCCCCTGGCCGCCATAGTCGGTGATCGCCCAGTTCTTGAGCGATTTGCCATCCCACAGGGGACGCCACTTCACAGGAGCCGCCTTCGGCGCAGCGGTGGATGGCGGCGGATCGGACCAACCGGCGGCGGCCGCAAGACTCCAGACGCAGCCGGCGACAACCACTCCAGCAGTACGGTTCATGCAGTACGCCCCCTGAAAACAGATCGAACGGAATGCCCGGCATTATCGTAACGGTCGCCTCGAGCGGTCGCCACGCCGGAGTCCGTCAGCGCGACGACGCTAACGATTCAGCTCGCCGAATGTCGCCTTTCGCTCCGCGAAAGGAACGGTCTTTCGCGGAGCGAAAGACGACTATCGGGCGTCGCGGCATCCTGAACTCGATCGTTCCACGAATCTGCGGACGATCGAAAAAACCGCCTTAACACGCTGATCGCACGGGTTTTTTGACCTATGTTTCGTCAGGCCGGAGGTGTTCCCTGTGCTGAGATTCCGGCGGCGTTGAAGGGTGCGGAATGTTCGGAACGCTGGCTTTGTTGACGACGATCACGCAATCGACCGTGGCCGGCGGTTACGTTGTCGCCCTGACGCTCGTCGTGCTGTTGCAATATATCCATTACGTCAGCCGCCAAAATCGCGTCGATCACCTGGCCGATCAGTTTCGCCGGGAGGTGGACGATCTGTCGATCGAAGTGCTGCAACTCAACCGCGAGCGGAATCTGCACAAGCTGGAAAACCAGATTCTCCGCGAGATCCTCGGACACACCGAATGCGCGCGGGCGATCAATCATCTGCTCAAGCGGTTCATCACCAATCCGGACGACGCCTTTGCGGTCGTCCTGCCGCTCGACTCGGCGGGCGACATGCCCCCGGTGTATCGTGGGCTGTCCGACGAATCGGTCCGCAACCTCCGCTGCGACGTCGATCTGCTCGCGCAACTCAAAGTGCACGGCGCCGTGATCTGGGAGTCCCCGACGACGAACAACTGCCCGCTGTTCGGACAATTCACGCACGCCGATCGCAAGAAAGCCCGGCATCTGTTCGCCATCGCCGTCGGCGACGGTGAGGAATTGCTGGCCGTGCTGATCGCCACGACCCTGTTGCCGATCGCCGCCGCCCGCACCGAGCAGATTGAACTCACGACGCGGATCATGTCCAGCATCGCTCCCAACCTGCGGCAGACGCTGGAGCTGGAACGGCAGTCGGCTCAACTGCGCTGCACGCAGGAGATGCTGGAACTCAGGGCGATCACCGATTCCAAACTCGACCAGCCGATGAAGATGATCGAGCGCTTCCTGGTCCGGTTCGGCCAGATGATCGACGCTGATCGGATGGCCCTCTACCTCCCGCCCTCGGAAGCCGGCGAGCCGCCGCGGCTGATGATCGGCACCGGATTGGATCTTCAGCCCGGCATTGCGACCCGCTGGACGGAGCACGAGATCCGCCTCGCCGGCGCAGGCGGCGGCCACGGCCAGGTGACAACGTACGATCCCACCCAGCTCGGGCGGCTGAAGATCGACACGCTGATCGGCTCGGCCGCCACCGTGCCGCTCGATCAATCGGGGCAGAACCTGGGCGTCCTGTGCGCGACGCGGCGGTCGGCGACGCCGTTCAGCAAATCGCACCGGCAACTGCTGGCCTGGTCGGGCGAGACGTTGTCGCAGACGCTGCAGCGCGTCCGCAGTTTCATCGCCATCGAACGCCAGGCGCGGCAGGACGGGTTGACGCAACTGGCCAACCGCCGCACGTTCGACGAGCAGCTCCAGCAGGAGATCGAGGAACTCCGCAACGGCGCTTCGCTGGAGTGTTCGCTGCTCTTGCTCGATCTCGACAAGTTCAAGTCCATCAACGACCGGTTCGGACATCAGGCCGGCGATGAGGTGCTCCGCGAGTCGGCCCGCGTGATGCGCGAACAGGTCGCCCGCATTCGGGTTTCGGACCGGGCGTTGCTGGCCCGCTATGGCGGCGAGGAAATGGCCATCCTGCTGCCCGGCGTCGGCATCAACGGCGCCCTGCGGATTGCGGAGAACATCCGGGCGGCCATCGAAGACCACACGGTCAGCGTCGACGAGACGCTGATTCGAGTGACGATCAGCATCGGCGTGGCCACCTGCCCGTTGCACGCCCGCTCCGCGCACAAGCTGGTCGCCGCGGCCGATGCGGCTCTGTATCAGGCGAAGTCCGCCGGCCGCAACCAGGTGCAGTGCCCGCTGGAAGAATGCGACTAACCGGTCGTCGAAGAAAGTCGTCAGGCTCGGCAGCTTTGTCCCCTCGCCCGCCGCCTTGGGCGGGAGAGGGTTAGGGTGAGGGTGCCTTTCGGTTTTGGCTCTGTGCCACGGAGAAATCTAAAGCAGAAGCACCCTCACCCCAGCCCTCTCCCAGCGAAGCGCCGGGAGAGGGAGTCAAGGCCGCGCAACCGGACATCATTGCCCAGTTGGATCACTGGACCGGCGCTGGCCCACTCCTCGATTTCGTCAGGCAGCGGAACACGGCGTAGTCCATGCAGCCGCTGCGCATCAGCCATTCCGACTCGACGACCAAGTGCGGCTCGATCAACCGCCGATACGCGATCGGCTCGCGAATCCAGTCGCCGAGATCGAGACGCTGAATCAAACGGCCGATCAGATTCCAGCGCGACCGGGTGGGGATGTCCTCCCAGACCACCAGCCAGCCGTCGGGATGCAGCACCCGGCCCGCCTCTTTCAGCACGCGGGCGACGTCGTCGTCAGCCAGGTGATGCAGCATCCCCGAGATGAAGCACAGGCGCTGCGAGCCATCGGGCAGATCCAACTGCCGGGCATCCATGATTGCGAACCCATGCTGTGGGTATTTGCGTGTGGCGGCGCGAACGTACGCCGGGCTGATGTCGATCCCCAGATAGTCCGCCGGATCGAACCACCGCGCAAAAATCCCCGTCCCGCAACCGATGTCCACCACCGGTCCCGACCAGCTCGGCAGCACGACTTTGATCACGCGGTGGTGGCCGGCGTACCCTCCCTCGAGCGTCCACCGCAGGAGATCGAAGAGTTGCGGTCGCGCGGCGAGCGCTTCGACGAGTCGCCGCAGCATTCAGCGCCCCGATTCGTGAGAGTAATGGACCAGCACCGTGTTGGGGGCCACCTTCCGGTCGAGCTCGCGATAGCCTTCGCGGACCAGGATCATGTGAAATCCCGCGAAGGACGCTCGATTCAGGTCGGTGTCGGTCGCGCTGGCGACCCACAACGTCGGCTGGTCCGACTGCGCACGTCGTCGCAAGAGTTCCTGGTAGAACTCCACCATCTCATCCGACTTGCCCCACAGGAACGGCAAGCCGTAGCGCGGATGCTCCGTCTTGAGGTAGAATCGCCCCATTCGACAGGCCACGTAGTCCTGGAACAGCAGATCGTCGAACATGGGCGGGACCATGAACCCTTCCCCCAGGCCCCCCTGCACGAACAGCGGTTCGCCGGGCCGGCCGCGCTCTTCGACATCCAGCGCCATTTGCTGCCATTCGACGGCCCGTGGGTTGCCGAGCCGCTTCATCTCCCACGGCCAGCGGGGCGACATCAGCCAGGCCAGCGACAACGCCACCAGGACCGAAGCCGTGGCCACGGTCGCCGTGCGCCGGTAGACCAGACACGCCACCAGCAAACAGGCGGACGGAGCGACGAAGCCGATCCGATAGCGCGGGTTCGACAGGCTCGACAGATCCCCCTGGCAGACGACCGCCGCCAGAATGGCCGGCAGCAACCCCCAGGCGAATAACAGAAACATCGTCGAGCCGTCGGGAAGGGCCAGCAGTGGACGGTGCGACCGCGACATCAGCCACCGCCCGGCCAGCCACGCCACGGGCAACCCCAACCACCACATCGGGACGATCACATCCCAGATCGGCGCTTCCGGTTGGAAATTGAAACTGTCGCCCCACACGGCGATGCGGAAGATGGGCGCCAGGAGCGGAAGCGTCGAGGCCACGACCCCGCCGAAGCCCATCGCGCACAACGTCCAGACGTGCAGCGATCCGCGACGAAAACTCCACAACAGCCACACCCCCTGGGCCACGATCAGCGACACGTTCAGATAATGCGTCCAGACGAGCGCCGCATTCAGCAGCGTCCAGGGGACCATCCACAGACTGAGCGGCTTGCGGCTCCAGCGGACGGTGACCCAGAACGCCAACGTCGACAGCACCATCGTCAGTCCGTAGCACCGGGCGATGCGGATTTCTCCGAGTGCCTCCGGATGCCAGGCCAACACCACCGCTGCGAGGC
Organism: Planctomycetaceae bacterium; assembly: GCA_034439795.1. Lineage (GTDB taxonomy): Bacteria > Planctomycetota > Planctomycetia > Planctomycetales > Planctomycetaceae > DSVQ01. The sequence goes on from JAWXBB010000595.1 coordinate 12,329, forward strand.
CTCCCTCGACTCGACCCAGCAGGTCGCGGGCCAGCAGGTACACGGCACCGATCGCCAGCCAGTACGACAGCATCGACAGCAGCCGCAGCGAAATTTCACTGGTGCCGAACAGCCGGCACAGTTGCCGCTGCAGATAGGGCGTGAGCGGCGGAATGTTTTCGTAGTCGAGACTCCGCTGCCAGAGCGTGCCGGGGCTTTCGGCGTCGACCAGCCAATACGTGCCGTATTCGTCCAGGACCAACGGCCCGGCAAACATCGTGGGGACCATCAGTCCCACGCCGCTGAGCAGCGCGAACGCGAGCAGACAATGCGGCAACCACTGGGATTTCGGCAAGGAGCCGACCGCGAGCGGCATGGTCTCCGCCGCTGAGACCAGAATGGTCGCCGTCTCCGGAGGCGGCGCGATCCTGCGCTTTTTCTTGGACTTCATGGCTTGCGCCCCACAGCGATGATCGAACTTCCCCAGGGGAACCGCATCCCCCGGGCGATCGACCAGTTTTCGAGCTTCACGATTCCCGTCAGCCCGGCGTTCAACCACCGCGGCGGAAGATTCAGATCGGACCGCGCCACGGCGTGCTTGCCCGCAGCGGCTCCGAACAGCAGCGACGGCAGCCGCGACGCGATCACCGCGGGAAACAGCAGACACATCCGGTACGTCAGCAGTTCCTCGGTCAATCCGAGTTGCGCGAACAGCGCGCGGATATCCCCGCATGCGAACCGCTGCCGCGTCCCGACGGCGACGTCGTGCCGGCTGAACAGCCAGTTGAACGCGGGCACGTGCAGCAGCAACAGGCCTCCCGTCGACAGATGCGACACCAGCGTTTGCAGCCCCGGCAGGGCGGCCTCCAGACCCGTCATGTAGACCACGTCTGCGCACAGGATCACGTCGAGCCGCGGCTCATGGATGGCGGGGTGACAGAGATCGCTGACGTAGACGTCGGCTTCCGGCATCTTCTGACGGGCGTGAGTCGCCGCCTGTTCAGAAACATCGAAACCGCCCAGCGACGCCGGCCGCAACGACGCTTGCAGCAGCCGCAGGTTGGCCCCCGTGCCGCAACCGGCGTCGAGCACGTGGGCATCCCAGGCAATCTTCGGTCGCCATTGGCGCAGCAGCCGCGCCACGAGATCGCGAAAGCCGCGGTACCACCAGTGGTCCCCTTCCAGCAACGCCATGCGTTCGTACTCGGCGGCGTGCATCAGCGGTCCTCCCCCGCCAAACCGGCTCGCACCGCGGCGACGACCTGCTCGATTTCGTCCGGTCGCAGTTCGGGATAGATCGGCAGCGAGAGGATCTCGGTCGCAGCGGCGTCCGTCACCGGCAGCGGCGGTCGTCCCTCGTGAGCGCCGCGATAGGCCGGCATGTGATGCAGCGGCGTCTCGTAGTGAATTCCGTATCCCACGTCGCGGGCCTCGCACGCCGCCATCACCCGTCCGCGGTTCGGACAGCGAATCACAAACTGATGATAGGCATGCACCGCATCGGCCCGAGCGGCCGGCAGGCGGCAGGGCCAACCATCCAGCCCGCGACGATAGGCCGCGGCGATTTCCTGCCGCGCGGCTAATGCGGCGGGCAGGTGCTTCAGCTTGATGCGCAGCATGGCGGCCTGCAGTTCGTCCAGCCGGCTGTTGCGACCGTCGGTTTGCGCGATGCGGGCGGCATCGAACCCATACATGCGCAGGGACCGCAACCGCTCGGCGAGCACGCCGTTGTTGGTGACGCACATCCCCCCATCGCCATAGGCGCCGAGGTTCTTGGTGGGATAGAACGAGAAGCACCCGATGTCGCCGAACGTGCCGACGTGGCGCTCCTTGTCTGTCGCTCCCTGGGCGTGGGCGCAGTCTTCGATCACTCGCAGGTCGTGCCGGCGGGCGAGGTCCATCAGCGCGGGCAGCTCGGCGGGCAGTCCGTAGAGGTGAACCGGCAGCAGGCAGCGCGTGCGCGGCGTGATCGCCGCGGCGATCAGCGATGGGGACATCAGCAGCGTGTCCGGATCGACGTCGACGAACCGCGGCACTGCGCCGACGGCGCGGATGGCGGCCGCCGTGGGGACCGCCGTGTTCGCGACCGTGATGACTTCATCGTCGCGGCCGACGCCGACCGCGAGCAGCGCGAGCTCCAGGGCGTCGGTCCCGGAGGCGACGCCGACCGCTTCCACGGCTCCGACGGCGTCGGCGAATTCCCGCTCGAAGGCCGCGACCTCCGGGCCGAGAATCAACTGGCCGGAGCGCAGGACGCGATCGATCGCAGCCCGGATTTCCGGCTCGATCTGCTCGTAACTGCGGAGATAATCGAACGCCTTGACCATCGACCTGGCCCGAACTGCCGATAGAAATCACGCTCTCGGAACGCGCTGCTGCTGAAAGTGCTGCTGCTGAAAGTGCTGCTGCTGAAAGTGCTGCTGCTGAAAGTGCTGAACGGTGGTTCTCAGTCCCGCTTCCAAATCCGTCGCCGGCCGCCAGCCCGTGGCCTGTTGAAATCGCGTGCTGTCGCAGACGATGTCGCCGGTGTCGATCGCCTGCCGTTCGGCAGGCCAGGGAATCGTTCGGATTTCCACCGGAACGATGCGGCCCACCGCTTCGGCAAACTCCCGCAGCGAATGGGCGCGGCCGGCTCCGAGATTGAAGCATTCGCCCCGCGCGTCCGCTTGTTGTCCGGCCAGCAACAGGGCGTCGACCACGTCGTCCACATAGGTGAATTCGCGAACCTGATCGCCGCCATACAGCGTCAATGGTTCGCCGCGCAGCGCCTGTCCGATCAGGACGCCGGCGACCCCTTGTTCGGGATCGTCGAGCGCCATCTGGGGACCATAAGCGTTGGTCAACCGCAGACTGACCGTCGGCAGTCCGTAGACCTCGGCGTACAGCCGCAAGTAATGCTCGGCGGCGAGCTTGTTGATGGCGTTCACGTCGGGCGGTCGCGTGCGGTGGGTTTCATCGATCGGCAGCGATTCCGTGCGGCCGTAGACCTGCCGCGTGCTCGTGAAGACGAACCGCAAACCGGAGTTCCGTGTCCGGCACGCCTCCACGGCCGCGGCCACGCTGCGGCAGTTCACGTCCAGATCGAGCAGCGGCGCTTGCATGCTCGCCAGGTGGCCGCCGTGCGCCGCCAGCCAGAACAGCACGTCGTGATTGGATAACAGCGGTGATAACCGCTCGGTGTCGCGCACGTCGCAAGACAGGTACGCGATGAGATTCGCGGCGTCACCCAGGCGCTCGCGGTGCGAAGTTGACAGCGATTCCGGCAGATCGACCAGCGTCACCAGCGCCCCGCACGCCACCAGCCGCACGGCGAGATGACCGCCGAGGAACCCCAGCCCTCCGGTGATCAGCACGCGACGACCGGCGTACCACTCAGACATGCGGCTCGACCCCCGCCGTCGAGGGGAGTTCCGTCACCGTGTCCTGGGCGCTGCGATCGACCGGTGCCTCGGAACGTTGCGTCGCGTGGACGTAACGCACGACGTACTGCGGCATCCCGTTCTGTTCGAGGAAAATTCGCCCGACGTACTCGCCGATCGTGCCGAGCACGATCAGTTGCACCCCGGCAAACAGCGCAACGCAGGTCAGCACGGTGGGAATGCCGACGGGAACATCGGGATTGAGCCAGACTTTGTCGATCACGATTCCGAACAGCAGCAGCGTGCTGAACAGCGACGTCACCAGCCCGATCACCACCGACAATCGCAACGGGGCGATCGAGAAGCCGAGAAACATGTTCAGCCACAGCCGCACCAGCCGCCGCAGCGTGTAACCGGATTGCCCGGCGAGTCGGCTGCGGTGTTCGACGTCGATCTGGCCGATGTTGCGCGTCGTCCGGAAAATCAAGCCGTCGATGTACGGGAACGGTCCCCGATAGCGGATGATTTCATCGACGAGAAACCTATTGAGCACTTTGAAGCTGGAAAGATACAGATCCTTCGGTTTCTTCAGCAGCCAAGTCGCCATGCGGTCGTTGAGCCGGCTGCCCAGATTGCGGAACCAGTGGTGCTGCTTCTCGCGGTAGCGGCCGTAGACGACGTCGTGTCCGCTCGTTTGCAGATGCTCCCAGAGCGGCCAGACTTCTTCGGGCGGATTCTGGCCGTCGTCGTCGAGCACCGCGACGGCTTGTCCCGTCGTATATCGCAGCCCGGCGAGCACGGCATTGTGTTCGCCGAAATTGCGGGCGAGATGGACGAAGCGGACCACGTTGGGATAGGCCGCAGCCAGTTCCCGGCAGACCCGCTCGCTGTCGTCCGGTGAGCCGTCGTTGACCAGGATGATTTCGTAATCGACCGTGGCGAACGACTGGCCGATGCGATCGACCACGGCGCCAATCGTCGTGCCCCCGTTGTAGACCGGGATGACGAACGAGAGCGCTACCGCCGAACTCGGAGAGTGGCAGGCAGCTGGCATCGGACCCATCCGCCACCACAAGATTGGCGGCAAAGACTTGCGAAAGGTGACATCGAACGAATGATGACGATGCACGGCGACAGCGCGTGCCGAGTCAGCATACAAATGTTTTGCCTGCAATGAAACTATTTTTGGCGATTTTTGCCAACAACTAATAAAAACCAGAGACGAGACAGCCCCAATGGGGTTCCCACCGCGCGATCCCTGTTTGTCGTCCGAGCGATGTCGGCCCGTCTGGCACGGGAAACGGTTTCTTCAGGATTCCGAAAAAACTACGGGGTTTGGCCAGAAGTCTAGGAATCCTGGAACGTCATGGGCTGTCCGTCGACCGCCTTGTCGTGCAGGCAATGGAATCTCGTAGGATTGACTCGCCATCATCCGTCAAAAAACAGATCCCGGCTGGCGTGTGAAAGAGGGGCCGACGATTTTACAGTGGGGCCCGGTCAGATCAGCACGCGGACGCCCGAGGATTTGGGAAAGGAAGCTGATGTCCGGATTGAATGCGAATGTCATGGGATTGCTGACGGATTACGCGGCCGGACCCGCCCTCCTGGCGGCAGCGGTCGCGGGATTGAACGAGCGGCAGTTGCGAACCGCCGCCGCACCGGGAAAGTGGAGTCCGCTGGAGGTGGTGGCCCACATCGCCGATGCGGAGATTCTCTACGCCGACCGGTTGATCCGCGTGCTGGGGATGGACCGGCCCGCGCTGCCGAGCCTCGATCCCGACGCGGTCCAGTCCCGGCTGTCGGGGAACTTGTGCGATCTTGAGGAAGAGTTGGCGCTGATCTCGGCCATCCGAACGCGGATGGTCCGGATTCTGCGAGGTTTCGCCCCGGCCGACTTCCAACGGGAAGGCCTCCATAGCGAAGCCGGTCCGCTGACGGCCGAGACGCTGTTGGAACGGGTGACGAGGCATCTGCCGCATCACGCGCAAATCATCCAGCAGAAACGGCCGAACCTCGGGGCGACCCGTTAGCGATTGCGGGGTGGACTCGCCGGACTTCGACGGGAGCATCCGATCGGAAAATCCCGGTTTGCAGAGCCTTCGAGCCGTGAATCTGGCGACAAGGCAATGGTTGAAAACTTCGGCAAACCGAACCCCCGATTGGGGAAGTTCTGTTCCCGGATTGGGGGCGAGTTTGCTAGTCTTAACGGATTGACCAGACGCATACCCTGCCCTGTGCCCCTGGCGCCAGATTTCTCCGAGTGACGACGCGACCTGCCCCCGTCCCAC